>DASRXU010000537.1:0-3339 GCA_035687365.1 Planctomycetaceae bacterium
AGCCGGCGGCTCGCAGCTTTTCGAGCGCCAACTGCACCAGCCCCAACTCGAGCAGCACGGCCTCGTTCTTGAGGAAGTAGAACCCGTGCCCCGCAACGCGGGTGCCCGCCTCGAGATCGACGAGGTCTAACCGTTCCATCAACTCGACGTGATCGCGGGGCTTGAAGTCGAAGGCCTTCTTTTCGCCCCAAGTGCGAATCGTGAGGTTGGCCTGGTCTCCTGTTCCAACCGGCGCATCGGGATGCGTGAGATTGGGGATCTGCATCTCGAGTTCGCGGAGCTGTGACTCGAGCGCTTTGAGGGCCGTCTCATTTTCCGCGACGAGCGTTTTGAGTTCTTTGCCGTTGTCGACGAGCGCCTGCCGCTGTGCCTTGTCGGCGATCTTGGGAATCTGGGCCGCAATCTCTTTCTGCTCGTGGCGGTGCTTGTCCCCCTCGACGATCAACTGGCGGCGCTGGCCCGCCAATTCGACCACTCGCGCCACGTCGACGCGCACGCCGCGATTGCGGCAGTTTTCCTCGACGAGCGCCTGATGTTCGCAAACAAACTGCAGATCGAGCATCCCAGTCCTTCCGTGAATCAATCACCGATGCGTCCGGCAGGAAGGGTCGGCATCGCAAGGCGCCGAGCCGTTATGTTTTTGAAAACCAGCTCAGCGGGAGCTTCGCCCTCCCGTTATGTCGCCAGGCACTTGAACACCGCGGCTTCGGCTCAATGCTTTTCGGCCAGCTCGCTCCACAAGTGGGCGCTGGCACGAGTGCCTCGGTGAAAGTCGGCGAGAGTGAAGCGCTCGTTCGGACTGTGCAGATTGTCCGAATTCAGGCCCCAACCCAGCAGGAGTGTATCGACTCCCAACACGTCCCGGAAGGTCGTCACGACGGGGATCGAGCCGCCCTCGCGGATCATCACCGGCTGCGCGCCGAAGGCGTCCGCGACGGCCTTTCGAGCCGCCTGCATGTACGGGCTCTGCGCGTCCATGACAATTCCCGTGGCGCCGTGTTGCGACTTGAATTCCAGGCGAACACCCGGCGGACAATTCGCGACGAAGAACTTTTGTATCGCCGCCAACAGCTTCTCGGGTTGTTGATTGGGGACTAGGCGACAGGTGATCTTGGCGGTGGCGCGGGCCGGCACAATCGTCTTCGGCCCCGGACCTGAATAGCCGCCGAACATACCGTTGACGTCACACGTCGGCCGAGCCCAGCGCCGCTCGATGGTGGTGAAACCTTCTTCACCGCAGGCCGCGGGGGCGCCGAGATCCGCAAGGAATGCCGCCTCGTCGAACGGCAGCTTGGCAAATTCCTGCTTTTCCTTCGCCGTGAGCGGCAGCACATCGTCATAAAAGCCGGGGATTTGCACCCGTTGCTTGTCGTCATGCAACTTGGCGACGAGTCGGGCCAGCATGTTGCACGGGTTAGCGACCGAACCACCGAAAATTCCACTGTGCAGATCGCGATTGGGTCCTTGCAGCACGACTTCGCAAGCCAGGATCCCGCGGAGCCCGTACGTGATTGCGGGGACGCCTGGGGCATATTGGCTCGTATCGCTGATGACGGCCACGTCGCATTTCACGAGATCTTTGTGGTCGCTCAAAAAGTTGTCGAGGTTGTTGCTGCCAACTTCTTCCTCGCCTTCGATCACGAACTTGACGTTGATCGGCGGCCGACCGACGGTCTTGTTCCAGGCCTCGAGTGCCTTGATGTGCGTGAAGAGTTGGCCCTTGTCGTCGGTGGCGCCGCGGGCATAGACGTAGCCATCGCGCACCGTTGGCTCGAAGGGGGGCGACTTCCATTCGTCGAGCGGGTCGGGAGGCTGCACGTCGTAATGCCCGTAGACGAGCGCCGTCAATCCGTTGTCGGAGCCCTCGGTCTCACCGAAGACGATCGGGTATCCGGGCGTCTTGATGATTTGCGCGCTGGCGCCGGCTTGCTCGAGCTGCGAGCGGACAAATTCGGCCGCGCGTTCCATGTCCGGCTTGTGGGCCGGATTCGCGCTGACGCTGGGAATTCGCAAGAATTCCTTCAGTTCCTCGACGAAGCGGGCCCCGTTCTGATCCAGAAAACGATCGACCGGTTCGATGCTGGCCAAGCGAGCCTCCTTGAAAGTCACGGGTCAGAGATTCATGGGGGTCAGTCTCGCGGCCAGCCGAATCGGATCACTTGCGGGCCGCTGAGCGGCGCTACGGACTCTCATCGGACCCTTTGGGTTTGCGCAGATTACGTTGCGAGACCACGGGAATTGAGCTGGGGCGCAGAGACTCGGGCGACATCTCGGCCATGGAATCGGGCGTGTCGCGGTTCGCCTCTTCCGCGTCCATCGACTCGTCGTCGGGAACGATGACCGGGAGTTCTTGGCTGTCGGAACGATCCTCTGCCATGAGGACCTCGGAACGCAACGGAATGGCGCCGCCCGCCCGACCGTCCTGCGGATGATCGCGATTGGCCCGCTTCTCGGGTTCGACGGATTTGACCTTCTTGACGTTGTATTCGAGATCGCCGAAGGTCACCGTATCGCCCGGCGCGAAGCGGGACTCTTTCTTCACGAGCTTTCCGTTCACGCGTACGCCATTGGTGCTGCCCAAGTCCCGGAGCACGAGCGAATCGTTCACTTGCACGATGGCACAATGCTTGCGCGAGATCGTCCGGCTGCGGGTGATCACGATGTCGCAATCGGGGTGACGCCCGATGAAGATAATCGCCTTGTCGACGGGAATCTTGAGGCCTTTCCCGTTGATCGGTTCGAGAACGACTTGCATCGACCGTCTCTTTCCGCTCGGCAGTTCCGCAATCACCCGCATGCTCAATAATAGCGGAAGCCACGGGACGAAAGATACCGCCCGCTACGCCGAGTTCGACCACAAATGTGGGTGACGCATCGGGTCCTGGCGCTGAGCATTCAGCCGAGCACGCGGCGTAGACGGGACAGGGCTTCCTCGACGTTTTCGCGGGAGTTGAAGGCACTTAAACGGAAGTAGCCCTCGCCGCTGGGCCCAAATCCGCTGCCTGGGGTGCCGACGACGTTCGCCGTCGCCAGGAGCTGATCGAAGAACTCCCAGCTCTTCAACCCGTCGGGCGTCTTCAGCCAGACATACGGAGCATCGACGCCGCCAAAGACCTTGAGTCCGAGAGCCGTGAGCCCCTCGCGCAAGCGTGCGGCGTTGGACCGATAGAAGTCGATCGTTTTACGAAGTTGCTCTTTCCCCTGGGGGGAATAGCAGGCCTCGGCTCCTCGCTGGACCACGTACGACGCGCCGTTGAACTTGGTTGAATGCCGCCGACTCCAGAGCCGGTGCAACTCGACCTTCGAGCCGTCGGCCGCGCTAGCCAAGAGCGACGTCGG
>DASRXU010000538.1:0-26621 GCA_035687365.1 Planctomycetaceae bacterium
GCGCTCTGCGATGCCTGGACGGAAAACGATCTCTCTACCGTCTCCACCTCGGTTGCATCTATCCAGTTTGCGCCGAATGCCCTGCTGACTCTCGCCGAGCTTGACTGCTCAGCGAATGACGAGCGGGAAACGCGGCCCCCGATTGTTGGAATGCCGTTGCATCCGACGTCGGGAACGACTGGGATTCCCAAATTGGCGGCGCGGCACGGCGTCGCCGCAATCGCGGAAGCCCGACACTATCAGGAAGCGATGGGAATCGGCCCCGAAGACACGATCCTTTGTGTCGTACCGATGAGTCATGCTTACGGCTTCGGCACCAGCGCGATCATGCCGCTGGTGTCGGGCGCGCATCTCCTTTCAAGCCGCCGGTTTCAGCCCCACGCGGTATTTCGGGCGCTGCGCGAACACCCGATTACCACGTTCCCTGCGGTTCCCGCAATGCTGCACCTCTTGCTCGTCGCGAGCCGTGGGCCGATTGAGGGACTGCCACGACGAGTACTCTCAGCCGGGGCTCCGTTGGCCGAGCACACGGCTCGCGAATTCTTCGAGAAGAACAATCAAACAGCGTGGTCGCTTTATGGCAGCACTGAGACGGGTGGGATTTGCGTCGACGTCGAGGCCCCCCGTGACGCCGCGCCAGGGTCCGTCGGCCCAAAGCTAGATCCGGTTTCGGTTGAGATCATTGCCTTATCCGACTCCGCTGACTGGAAGCCCGGCATCGGTCGTGTCTCCGTCAAATCGCCTTCGATGATGGCGGGGTACTTGACGCATGCAGGCATCGACTCGACCGCGATTCACGACGGCTGGTTTCAGACGGGCGATTTGGGATTCATCGACTCGGCTGGCCGTGTGCATCTGGTCGGCCGCGAAAGTGAAGTCGTCAATGTGTTCGGCATGAAGGTCATTCCGAGCGAAGTCGAAAGTGTGATCCGCGATTTTCCGGGAGTTTCGGACGTCAAGGTCTACGCGGGCCAGCATCGATCAGGTTCTCAGATCGTGAAGGCGGCGGTCGCCGGGCCTTCGCTCGATCTGGCAGCGCTACGCGAACATTGCGCGGCCCATCTGGTCGCTTACAAGCGGCCGGAGATTATCATCCCTCTGGAGGCCCTGCCGCGGACTCCCACCGGAAAGATCATCAAAGACCAACTGCCGTGATCGGCGGGAGCCTCGCCCCCCGAATTGCGCATCAATGGAGATCAGCCGATGAACGAAGCCAGCGCGGAACAAAAGCTGAAGGAAATCCTGGCACGAGTCGTCGGCGAGGGAGGGAAGGGTCGGTTCAGCGCGGCCCAACTCGACGGCCAGGCCGAGTTCTCCACGCTAGGCGTGAACTCGGTCGACCTGATGGAATTTGTGCTGCGGATCGAAAACGAATTCCGCGTCGACATTCTGTCAGACATGTTGCCCGACGAACTGCCCTCGACGCTCAATGGATGGGCCAAGTTGCTCTGCGCACGCCTAGACCGTCCTGCCAAGCCGTAGTGTCGCTCAGGGCTTTTGCGTGAAGCGGTTGTGCAGCGAGATGACGCCGACTGCGAGTCGGCCATCTGTGAACCACGCATCGCCTCCGCCGTTCTTGCCTTGCACCTTATCGTGATATCCGTCGATCCAAAACAGGTCGACCAGGTCCCCGGTCCCTTTGACTTCGCGGATCAATTTGTCGCGTTCCGTGTCGACGTCGGGGGCGATGTGATGCGTGACCTTCACGCTGTGTTGCTTAAATCCGACGCGCGTGTCGTAAGTGACCGCGCCGACCCAAAGAGGCCGGCCGAGCGAGTCGACCTTGTTGGCCCGCCAAAACCGCACGTGGTGACGCTGCCGTGGATCTTTACCCACGGGCTGCTCGAAGGCGAAATCTTGTTTCCGTCCCCACAGATGCAGATTGCTTACCGGCGCATCGACATACGCCCGCCGGAAGACAGTATCGCCGACGATCCGCACTGAGGACTTCAGCGTAATGGGGTCGGCCGGAGCCCATTTGGCGGCAAGCAAGCAAAGATGCAAGTCTTGCTCGGATCCAATGAACGCGATGTTGACCGGATCGCCTGGAACGCCGTTCGGCGTATGTGTGATGCGCGGCGCGTTCGCCAGTGCCGGGTGCATTCGCACGTCGGCCGCGTCGACGGTCGGCTTTCCGAGCGCGACTATGGTGAGAAATAGGACGAACAAGCGCACGTTCGATCTCATGAACTCGACTTCGGACCTGGTCGGAGGAACAGCAGCGCGTGAATAATAATCACGGGCGCGAGCCTGATCCAAGCCCATTTTTCGCGAGTCAGGCGGCGCGATGCGGAGCGGCCGCTTCGAGATTCTTCTTGGCGGCTTCGAGGATCTTGGTCCCTTCGCCGGCCTTGGCTTTGGCGGCAGCGATCCGCTCCTCGAACGGCTTGAGACCGGCCTGAGCCTCCAGGACTTTTTTCTTCGCCGCGTCGATCGCCGACTTGCTCTCGGCGGCCTTTTTCTCAGCGACAGCAACTTGGCTGCGGGCGGTCTCGATGGCTTTGGGTTTTTCGGCGGCGCTCTTTTTCAGGAGTTCGGACTCGGTCGTCTTCTTGGCGATGAGCTGCTTGAGCTCATTCACCTGGCCGGCAACATCAGCTTCACCCGGACCGCGACGCGCGGCCTCTTCCGCCTTGGCGAGTGCTTCGCCGAGCGCGGGAACGAGCGCGTCGATAATGGCGGCGTGTCGTCCGGCTGCCTGCTGCTCCGCGCCCAATTGGACGACGAAATCCTGCGCCTTCTTGACGCCGGCAGTAGCCACCTCGGACTCTTTGACCGCGGCTGCCACACTTTGCTCGAGCTTGGTAACGTCCGCTCGGGCCGTGTCGTAGGCGGCTTGTGCCGCCTGAACGGCCTCGGCGAGTTGGGCCGCCTTCGCCTGGGCCGCGGCGACCAACACGGCCTTGTCGCGGAAAGCAATCTCCTCGCTCCACCGCGCGACGTTGTGCTGGGCCTGTGCCAATGGCTGCACAGACGCATCGAAAGCGGCCTGGGCGGGGATCGCAGGATCCATTGCGCGTTTGCGGAGTGATTCGAGTCCGGGTTTGAGCCCGGCCAAGTGCTTTTCGGAGCCCGATTGCGTGGCGCGTGCCTTTTCGACTTTCTTCTTCAGCTCGGGAAGCCGGCGTTTCACGTCGTCCAATTCTTTGGTCTTTTGGGCCACTTGGGCTTTGACGATCGCAGCGGCCGCTGACAGATCTTTGTCGCCCGTAATCTTGGCGAGCGCTTGGGCACTTTTTTCAGCCGCGATTTTCAGGGGCGGAATTGCTCCCTCGAGGGCGGTAATTCGTGCCGGCGTCGCATTGATCTCGGCGGCGATCGCCTCCGCGGTCGCTTTGTCCTTCGCGGCGGTGGCGCTGGCTGTGTTCCAATTCGCTTCAGCAGCGGCAAGTTCTTTTCCAGCTGCTTCGAGTTCCGCATGACGCTTGGTCGACTCGACCTTTGCGCTCTTCAGCCGCTCTGCGAGTTGCACGTGTTCGGATTCTCGCGTGGTAAGCGACTTCTGGGCAGAGTCGAGCCGTTCGACGAGAGTCGGAGGGTCGGCATCGAGCAGACCGAGCTGCTTAGCATCGGGACCATTAAACACGCGGATCGCGCCCGTCCAGTCGCCAGCGACGAGGCGATTCGTCTCATCGCAATAGGCGACACACAGAGGCAGGTCGGCAAAACCCGAGAAGGTTTGTTTGGCGCTGCCGTTTTGGTCCCAGAGCTTGGCGACTCCGTCGCGACCGCAAGAAACAAGCCGCCCGTCCCGGGTGAAGCCGATCGACGTAACGCCTCCCCCATGAGCGCCCCAGGTCTTCACCTGGGTTCCGTTTTCCGGTTCCCAGAGTTTGATCGTCGTGTCTTCGCTGCCGGTCGCGAGCAGGTTCGAATCGATTCGCCAAGAGAGCGCCGTGACCGCGGTGGCGTGGCCGGCAAGCACCGCGTATTCGCGGCCGGTCTGTGCCTCCCAGATGACAACTCCGCCATTGCGATCAGCCGTCGCCAGGAGCACACCGTCGGGGCTGAAGGCAACCGCCGTCACCCAGTCCGTATGTTTTTTCATTGTCGATTTGAGCGAACCGTCAGCCGTCGAATAGACACGAACCATTTTGCTCGGTCCACCCAGTGCGATGAGCGATTGGTCGGCGCTGATGTCGGCCCCGAGCACCGTATCGAGTTCTTCGCCAACCTCGAAGATCCGCTCGCCGGTCTTCACGTTCCAGACTACAACCCGGCCGCTGGCTGCTCCGCGTCCGCCGCCGGCCAAAAGGAGTAAGCCGTTTTGACTGAACTTCAGAACTTGCGGCACGCCTTCGGGAAACGGGAGTACGCCGACGAGTTCGAGCGTTTTTGTGTTGTACAGCAGCACCTGCTTCTGCCCGGCGAGTGCGGCCAAAGGCGACCAGGGATTAACGGCGACGGTGCGCGAAGCTGTCGCCCGAGTCGTCCGAATGACCGGCTCGAGGCTCAGGTGCTCGGGCATGGGAGGAGATCCAGCTGGACGTCCGACGGGCGCCCCTTTCAGCGCGAGATCAACTTTGGGCTTCTTCGAAACGGCCGCCTTGCTGCCGCTGGTTTCGAGCGCCCCGCCGTCGATCCATTTCGAGATCGTGGCCAACATGTCGGCCGGGAGTTTGTCCGACTTCGGTGGCATGTGCGGTTCGGATTGATGCGAGACCAGCGAGAAAAGGTAGCTATCGCCGGCACTTCCCGGATTGATCACCGGTCCAGAGCCGCCGCCCGCCATGGCCCCGGCGTAGTTCGTCAGGTCGAGGCCCGCCGTCTTTTTCTCGGTGTTGTGACAGGCGAAGCACTTCTCGCGGAAGATGGGCTTCACGTTGTCTTCATACGTGACCTTGGGGCCCTTGGCCGTTGTCGATTTGTTGTCTTCCGGGAGGGCGCGTGACGGGGCAAGCACGCACAAGACCAGCGCACTCACGGCCGACGCCCATTTGCAACAGCTGCGAACCGACATCAATTCACCTTACTCCAGCGTCCCTGCTAGTGGTTGAACAAAAACTCGCGAGAATTCAGGAGAGCCCAGAACGTGTCTTCCAGTACCTGGCGCTTATTCGAGTTTTCGGCCAAGAGGGCCGTAAGCGCCCCTTTTTCTCGCGCGGTGGGCCGGCGGCAAAGGCACCGGACATACAATTCCTCAAGGATGGACTCCGGCGACTTCTTCTCCTCGAGCCGGCGTCGGACCACCTTCCCCTCGTGGATCTTTGAGTTCGACGAGTCGCCGTTGAGGAGATGCAGGGCTTGTGACAAATTCGGCTCGACCCGCACTTCGCAGGAACAGGCCGTACCGCGCGTCGCTCGACCGAAGGTCGTGAGGAAGTAGGTCGACGTGTTACCGTCGGCGACTTGCACTGCACGAGCACCCAACGGCAAGCCGGGGAATTTGTTCTTGGTGTCGGTCGCCTGGCTGATGCAATCGAGCATCACCTCGGCCCGCATCCGGCGCAGTTCTGCGTGGGCGAAATTGCGGTGATCGTCGACGTTTGTCGGATTGACTTCGGTCGAGAGTTGATATGTGCGGGAGGCGCAAATGTCTTTCACCAACCGCTTGAAATCGTAGTGGTACTCCGTAAACTTCGTGCCTAGTTCGTCGAGCAGCTCGGCATTGACGGCCGGATTGCTGACTCGCACGTCGTCAACCTCTTGGATGATGCCCCGCCCGAAGAAGTGGGCCCAAACGATGTTCGCCAGATTCTTGGCGAAGTACGGATTCTTCGGCGACGCCAGCCACTTGGCGAGGATGTCGCGCCGATCTTTGCCGGCGACGTCGGGGACTTCCCCTCCCAGAAACTTAGGCTGCATCACGCGCCCGCCGACCGGATGCCTGACGTCTCCGCCGCCGCTATTGAACACGATCAACTCGCGCGGATCTTCCGACGGCTTGCGACCGATCTGTGAGAAGAAGGCCGCAAAGCCGTAATAGTCGTCCATGGTCCAGCGATCGAACGGGTGATTGTGGCACTGCGAGCACTGAATCCGCATGCCCATGAAAACTTGGGCCACGTTCTCGGCCGTCTTCAACGTGTCCGTTTCGTTCTGGTAGTAGTTGGTTGCCGGGTTGGCGAATGTGCCTCCCTGCGAACCCAACAGTTCTTGCACCATCACGTCCATCGGGACGTTGCTGGCGATCTTGTTTTGCAGCCACGTGTAATACGAGAGCATCGACTTGGTGCTGATGTTTTGATTCGTGCGAATTTGCAACAGCTCGGCCCACTTCATCAGCCAAATCTCGACGAACTCTTTCCGCGTCAAAAGATCATCGACGACCTTCTTCCGCTTGTCGGGCGAAGCGTCTTTCATGAAGCGGTTGTATTCATCGACCGTCGGCAGCGTCCCGGTGACGTCGACCGTAACGCGGCGGAGAAACTCTTCGTCACCGCACACCGGCGACGGTTGGATGCGGAGCTTTTTCAACTTCGCGTTCACGTGCGTATCGATGTAGTTGTTCTCGATCACCTTGGGGAATTCGAACTTGAGCCCCTTGGGCAGCACGATAAATTGCGAGCCAACCGTGTAGGTGGAGAAGCGAGCCATGATGAACGCCTCGCCGCGAGCGCCCGCGGTGACCACTCCCTCTTGGGCGACGGCGGCCGAGACGTCGTTGTTCGTCATGTAATAGGCGAGCGTGGTGACGTCACGGTCGGTACCGTCGGCATATTTGGCTCGCACGCTGAGGCGTTGCGTCGCGCCTTTGCCATCGAGGACCGCCCCTTTCGGATAGATCTCGAGTGCGACGACCTTGGGGACTTCCCCGGGATCTGGGACGGCGCCTGCCTTCAACCAGGTCATCAACGTTTGATACATCTCACAGCCGGCTTCGAAGCGTTTTCCTCCCGTGTGCGGCACCGCGCCGAGGGCCTTTTGGATCAGCAGGCTCTCCTCGGGAATAGCCAGGTTGATGCGTCGGCCGCTGAGTTCGCGAGTGAGACGCTGGTAATCGCCGTCCGGATCGAAGCCGAACAGCGACAGGCGGAACCCATCCTTTCCGCGGGCCGAGCCGTGGCAGCTGCCCATGTTGCAGCCCGACTTCATGAAGACGGGCATCACGTCGAGTTTGAAGCTGATGGCTGGCGTGACCTTGGCACTCTTGACTGAAACGGGCAGCGTGACCTTCAGGCCCGCGTATTCGATGTCGACCTTCGTCGAACCGTCCGCGACAGGGTACAGCGTCTGTTTGTCGAACCGCGCGAGCTTGCTGTCGACCAAGGTGAACTTGGCGTCGGTCGTGACGTCGCGGGTGATTCCGTCGGTGTAGCGCGCCTGAACGATCAGCGATTGGCGATCGCGGGCCGTCGTGAGCTGCACGTCGGGCGGATAGACGAGGATCTCGGCAGGCTTGGGCGAGGCCGCAGACTCGGCCGCACAGACCCAGACCGGCACGAGCGCCACGGTCAGCACCGCCGCGAACGCCATCAAAGGGAGGCGAACATGTTGTCGCATTATTGGTTTCTTCCTCTTCCGAGTCCGTCGGAATCGTTCTCTAGTCTACTTGGTTGCGGCCTGAGACTTTTCCTTCGCGTCGAGCCGCAATTGCTCGAGGCGGGTGAGCCGCTTAGGAGCGGCCGCCGCCTTGGGAGCCTCTTTTTTGGCGACGGCCGCGACCGGCTTGGCCGGCGCCGGCAGCGGCTGATCGATCCGCAGTTCCGTGCCGCCGACGTAGTGCACGATCGGCTCGCCGTGCTCGATGATCGTCGCCTGGCAGAAAATGTTCTTGTGCGTTCCTGCGGGGCTGGTCTTGTCAGTGGCGACTTTGAACACGAGCTCCTTCGAATCCTTCTTCAGCTCCAATTCCGGAGCGGTGACTTTGGGCGGGAATCCGAGAACCTGCACTTTGGCCGCGCCGTCAAACGGATGGGCCACGGTGATGCCGCAAACCAGGTCGGTCTTCTGCCCCTGCTCGACGGCCGCCCGCTGGATGTTGAACTGAATATAAGGAGCGGCGATCTCGAGGCTGGCCATCTGCGAAGAGGCCCAGGCGGCGCCGCCGTTCACCGTGGCTGAGCCGAGGGCGAAGATCTTCCACTTCTTGATTTCCGCGCCACCGTTCGCGTTGAGGGGGAACAAAACCTCGTTCTGCCCCTTCGGAATATCGACGGCCGGAACGCCGCCCACGCCCGGAGGCAAGAACGGCACTTGCACGTTGATCGGTTCCGTAAAGCCCGGCTTGCGATGCGCGCGAATCTTGAGCTGCATCAATCCGCTTTGCACGAGCGGAACTTTGGGCTCGACGATTTCGAGCGTGTAGGGAAGCTCGTCCAACACGGCCACGGCCATTCGATCTACATCGCACCAACTAAAGAGCGATTGCCCCGGGGCCGCGATCACAAACTCGGCGTGATTGAAAAACCCGCCGCTGATCTTTTGCTTCGGATCGATGTGGCGGGCTCGCAAGTCGACGAGCTTGCCCGAGAGGGGCGCGTCTTTTGCCGCTTCGAACACGACAGGCATCGTGCTGGCATTGGCCGGCATTGGATCGGCGATCATCTTGATTCCGGCCGGCATGTTCTGCGGATCGAGGAGCAGTTCGCCGCCGAAGTTTTCTCGCCCGGCAGAGATCACCGCGCCGAATCGGTTTCCCCGCGCCACGTAAATCTGCTGGCGGAACTGGGAGTACCGCGCGACTTGCGGAAGGCCCGTCGTCACCTTGGGCTCGACCGGCAAAAACTCGACTCGGTAGACGAAACCGGGACCGCCGCGCTTCAAGTGGTCGGTCACGGAGAGGAAGTACTCGCCATCAGCCGGAACCGCAAAACGAAAGTACGAATCGGGGCCGCGCGCGTCGTCGTTCGCGAGGATGGCCCCGCCGGCCGCGTTATACAGCACCATTACGGGATCGATCGCTGAGCGAATCCGCCGACCGAAACATTCGACTTCGTAGGTCTCCCCCTTCTTCGCTTTGAAGCGGAAGTAATCGATGTCGCCGGGTTTCTGCAAAATTCCGTTGATTGCCTTGGGAAGCTCAGCGGGGCTGGCATCTTTCAAGCTGTCGTTCGGTTCCTTTTCGAGGACGTTTCCGGTCTGAGAAAGACGGAACGGGATTTCCGAAGGAGCCGTGCCCGTCGCGTCCTCAGGGATGAGCCCGAAATCGGGCACCGGCTTAGCTGGAAGTTTTACCTTCTTGACGATGTCGCCGGTCGGGTCGCCGAGAAAACGGACTTCGACTTCTTCACCCAGTTTTCCGCCGGCCGGATAGACAGCGATCGGCCGCGGGAAGTTGCCGACGTGCAGGCGGTAGTAACAGTTGCCGTCGCCGCCGTAAGAACTCTCGCGCACTTGAATGATGTATTTGCCGTCCGCCGGTGCGAGGATCGAAGCCAACGCGTCTTGCTTCAAGAGGGGCGAATCGTCCGCCGTGATCAGCTCGAATCGCTTCGAGTCGAGGATCGCGATGTAAGGATCGAACATCGTCACGCCGAGTCTCATGCCCTCGATTTCGGCGCTGATCCGCTGTCCTTTCTTGGCGTCGACCACGAAGTAATCGACGTCTTCGGTCTGAATCACGCCACTTACCGTGACGTTCATGGGAATCGGCTGCGGCGCTTTGAAGTCGCTGTTGGGCTCCTTCTCAGCGACGTCCTTGAATGGACCGACATAGAACGTGCGGTACTCGGTGAGACCTGTTGCTGTGCGGACGTGGGCCACATGCTCGCCCAAGCGGCAATCTTTGGCGACTTTGATCGTCGCTTTGACCGCACCCGCGCTCGGCTCGAGCTTGGTGACCTCAAAACCTGGCGAGAAGAACAGAATCTCTTTGGCGTCGGCCAGGTTACCGCCTTGGAACGTCAGAACGCTCGTAGCCCCACGTTGCAAACCTCGCGGCAAGATGACGCCCAACGAGGGTGAGGCAGCCGGTGCCACAGCGGCCCCGCAGAGCGCGATTCCCAATCCGAGTGAAACCAAGCCAATTGAACGGAGCATGTGCCGCATCAAATTTCTCTCCGGTTAGGCGGAGCAAAAAGCGGTTGACCCGAGTGAGCACAAATCGCGCGGTGCCAAAATGCCGCACATTGGCAGGCCCGGCCCAACGGCGCGGTGCCTGCGTTCGCGATTTGCGAAGCATGTCGCTCGGACGAAAAAGATCCTCGAAGATGGTCCAGGCTGGAAAGCGTCACCTGCTAGGGTTTGGGTCCTGCGCTTCGCGGACTACGTCAGCAATTCCTTGCGGACCTCTCCAAATTTGACGATGTCGATCGGCCGGTCGCCAGGGGCCATGAGTTTCTTGTTGGGGTTGATTCCCAGACAGTCGTAGATGGTCGCGGCCCAGTCTTCGACCGTGAGAGGATTATCCTCAGGCTCGCTGGCCGTCGCGTTGGACGAGCCGTAGGCGATTCCGCCCTTGATACCGCCGCCCGCCATCACCACGGTGAAGACTTTCGGCCAGTGATCGCGGCCGGCCGTGCCGTTGATCTTCGGCGTACGACCAAACTCGGACGCGATGCACACGAGCGTGCTCTTCAGCAACCCGCGTCGGTCGAGATCGCGAATCAGAGCGGCGTAACCTTGGTCGAAGGCCGGCAATTGGTTCTTGATATTGGGCTGCACGTTGTCGTGCAAGTCCCAGCTTCCGTAAGTCATGGTGACGAAGCGGACTCCCGCTTCGACGAGCCGGCGAGCCAACAACATGCGAGCGCCCGCCGTGTTGCGGCCGTACTCGTCGCGGAGTTTATCCGACTCGGCCTTGATGTTGAACGCTTCGCGCGCCTTCTGAGAACTCACCATCGAATAGGCCCGTTGATAGAACGTGTCGACGGCCTTGAGCGAATCGGCCTTCTCCTTGTGTTCAAAGTAATCGTTCACCGCGTCGAGGATGCGACGACGTTGACTGAAGCGGCCATCGGTCACGTTGCCGGGCAGCTTGAGATCCTGAACGGTGAAACCGTTGTCGGCGGGATCGCCTCCGAGACTGAACGGAGCGAACGACGAACTGAGGTATCCCGTGCCCGCAAATTCGTTGGGCATGCTCGGGATGCAGACGTATTGGGGCAGATTGTTGCGCGGCGGGAACTCGTGAGTGACCACGCTGCCCATGCTGGGGAATGCGAGGGCCGGGCTCGGCTTGTAGCCCGTGAACATGTTGTGCGTCCCGCGCTCGTGCGCTGCTTCGCCGTGCGTCATCGAACGACAGAGCGCGAGTTTGTCGGCGATCTTTGCCGTCTGCGGCAAGCATTCGTTCAGCACGATGCCGTCGACGTTCGTTGCGATCGAACTCATCGGCCCGCGATATTCCACCGGCGCGAATGGTTTCGGATCGAACGTCTCCTGATGCGGCGCACCGCCAGGCAGGTAGATGAAGATGACCGACTTCGCTTTTCCTTCTTTGCTTTCGGATTTGTAAGTTTCGGCTTCTGCTTGCAGACGGAACAAATCGGCCAACGTGAGTCCAATGCCTCCGGCAAAGCCCACGTGCAAGAAATCGCGTCGATTCGGGCGAGTGATCATTCCTTGGTCTCCCTTAACCGTACGACCGAGATTTCCCGGCCTCTAACGGACAATTGATTGAGAGTTGCGGCTGATGGTTGGCCTGCAGGCGGATTGGCCTGCACTCAACTGCAACTCCCGTACCTACAAACAATTAACGGCTGGTTTACTGCCAAGCAGTTCAAGGCTTTACTCGCGCCTACCGCCGATGGTGCCGACAAAAGCAATCACCTGAGTTTACCCCGGACGCGGGCCGGAGGTTCGTCATGAAATTCAACGGCACATCCGGTGAATGGCTGATTAAGGCGGGGGCCACGTCCGACGCGGCGCGCAAAGGCTGGTGTGCAACAAAAGAAGGCAGGCGAAGATTTCTCGGCGGGAAGGTAAACGCTCATCTCCTCACGAGCGGCAGGAACGTGGTGAAGGCTCTTGCGCCTTCGTTCCGTGTCGCCCGAATTCAGCCGCATCGCGCAGACCCAGCGTGCTGCGCTCGCTGACGTCAAATGACAATCGATTGAGGGACCAATGTCAAGTGCCGCGGCCGAATCAGCTGCCCCAACGACCCACTAAATTTGCGTCAATTCCCAGCTGATCGCAGATCCGACTCACGACAAAGTCGATCAGATCGTCGATGGATTTCGGCAGGTGGTAGAAGCCGGGCATCGCGGGCAGCACGACGGCTCCCGCGTCGGCCAGTCGTTTCATGTTTTCGAGCTGAATGCTGCCCAGCGGAGTTTCGCGCGGCACGACGACCAGTTTGCGACGCTCTTTGAGATGCACGTCTGCCGCGCGCTGGATCAAGTTTGTCGACAAACCGTTGGCGACTCCGGCCAGCGTTCCCATCGAACAAGGACAGATCACCATGCCGCTCGTCAGGAAGGAGCCACTAGCGATGGAAGCGGTGTAGTCCGAGGAATGGTGATAAATCAAATGCTCGGTACCGTGCTGCAGATCCAGAGCGCGCGGATCGAATTTCTGCAGATCGCAACGCAGTCCCAACTCGGTCAACAGCACCTGAGCGCCCGCCTGGCTGATCGTCAGGTGCACGCGGACCTTGGCATTCAACAAGACCTCGAGCAAGCGCTTTGCGTACGCGGCCCCGCTGGCTCCAGTGATCCCGACAACAACGTCGTGCATAATTCTCCTGATGCGTTCGTCAGACTGGCTGCTGGGAAGCCGCCTTCGTGCCGACGTACACCGTCGCCAGGCCGAACGTCAGCGGCTGCCAGGTCACACGCTCGAGTCCGCTCGAGTTCATCATATCGGCCAGCCGCTGGCCGCTGGGAAATTCGGAAACCGAATCGGGCAGATAACTGTAAGCCGACTGGCGATTTCCAGAAATCAATTGACCGATCCGCGGCAACACGTTGCGAAAATACCAGCCGTAGACGCCTCCAATCACCCGATTGCGCGGCATCGAGAACTCGAGCACGACGACCTTGCCTCCCGGCGCGCAGACCCGAGCCATTTCTCTTAACCCCTGCTGGGTGTCGGAGACGTTTCGCAGTCCAAATGCGACCGAAACGATCTGGAACCGACTGTCGGCAAAAGGGAGCCGCTGTGCGTCGGCTTCGACGAACTCGATTGAGCATTGAGCCGCCTCGACCTTGCGATTGGCGAGTCTGAGCATTTCGTGCGTAAAATCGGCGCCCACAACTCGCACCCGACCGCCACATCGCTTCCAGAAGGCGACGGCCAGGTCTCCGGTGCCGGTGCAGACGTCGAGAATCGGCAAGTCGCCCGCGGCGGGCGCAGCGCGAACGCATCGCCAGCGCCAGTAGTAATCGGTCCCGGCCGATAAGAAATGGTTGAGGAAGTCGTATCGAGGGGAGATCTCGCCGAACATCTCCCGAATGCGGCGGTCGGACTTGTCAACCGGCATCGTCAGTCGATGATCTTGTTGATCGCGTACTCGACGATGCCCCGGCCGCCAGCCGAGCGGAGCTCTGGCATCATCGTGCGCACCAGCGATTCGTCGACGATCGTATTGAGGGCCACCCAATCCGGATCCGAGAGAGATGAGACTGTCGGCGTTTGCAGCGCGGGCAGTTTCGACAGCACCTCCGGCAAATCCTTTCGCTGCACGTTCATCATGATGCCGACCTTGCCCTCGGCAGCCAGGCACGATCGCAGCATCAGCGCGATGTTGTCGAGCTTGGTCTTTGTCCAAGGATCACGATAGGCGGCCTGATTCGCGATCAGTCGCGTGGTGCTTTGCAGCACCTCTTCGAGGATTCGCAGATCGTTGGCCTTGAGCGAGCTACCCGTCTCCGTGACTTCGACGATCGCGTCGGCCAGCCGAGGCGGCTTGACCTCCGTCGCACCCCATGAGAATTCGACGCGCGACGTGACGCCGTGTTTCGCCAAGAACGCCTTCGTCAGGCCGACCGCCTCGGTGGCGATCCGCTTCCCTTCGAGATCCTTGACCGTTTTGATCGGGGAGGTGTTGGGGACGCACAACACCCAGCGCACGGGTCGTCGGCTGGTCTTCGAGAAGACGAGTTCGCAGATTTCGACAACCTTTGCCTGGGTTTCGACGATCCAGTCGTGGCCGGTGATCCCGGCGTCGAGGATGCCCTCTTCAACGTAGCGAGCCATCTCCTGAGCGCGGATCAGCAGACATTCGATCTCGACATCGTCGATTTGGGGATAATACGACCGCGAGGAGAAGGTGATGTTGTAGCCGGCCTTCTTGAAGAGCGCGGCCGTGGCCTCTTGCAGGCTGCCTGCGGGAATCCCCAATTTCAATTTGCGTTCTGGCATGAATCGTCCCTGGCGACTCCGTCTGGTGTCGCCTACTTCTTATACACAGTCTTCGGGTCGAACAAGCGGTTGCCGACGACCTCGACTTGGCCGGTTTTGGGGTCGATCTTGCGGAAGAAGCAGGTCTTGTAACCCTCGTGGCAGGCCGCGCCGCCGATCTGGTTCACTCGAATCAAGATCGTGTCAGCGTCGCAGTCGTAAAAAATGCTTTTGACCTCTTGAACGTTGCCGCTTTCTTCCCCCTTGCGCCACAGCTTCTGCCGGCTGCGGCTGTAGTAGCACACCCGTCCCGTGGCGAGCGTTTCCTTCCAGGCAGTCTCATTCATGTAAGCGAGCATCAAGACGTCGCACGTCGCGTCGTCCTGGGCAATCACGGGGATCAGGTCCGCTTTAGAGAAATCGGGACCGTCTTGCGTCGTCTCAGCCATCGAATACTCCGGTCGGGTCGAAGGAACGCTACGGTATCACGGACCCCGCATCAAAGCCAGTTGCCGTCAGAGGGAGGTTGTTGCAGACGGAAAGGTCGCGCCAACCATCCCGCTAAAGCCCAATGGGAAATGCCTTTTGGACCACACGCCGGAACATTTGTTTCGACCGGCAGTGGCTGGCAAGATTTTACGGTCACGCAAACTGCGTGCTTGACTTCGATTACAGGTTGTGAATAAATTCGGAAGAATGAGTTGTCTTTCCGGACGCGTTCCGGCGATGGGTTTCCGAAGATTCGCACCAAGCATGGACGTACCATTTCAAATCGCTTTTCCCGGCGATCACTGCCCCACCCAAACGACGCTGGCAAAAAGCTTTCCAGCTCAATGAGTTCGCACCGTCGCGCCCCCTCGATGGACTGATGGGCCGATCAAATCCGCGGCTGAACGGTCTGCAGCAGATGGGTGACATCCTGCAGCCACCGACATCGGTTCAACAAGGGGATGACCGACACGGTGACAATCGACCATTTCCACGGCACTGCGCACTTGCTGTTCAAACTGACGCGGGTGCTCCGGGTTCCTGCCCCTTCCCGGCTGACGCTTGCTGAGGTGTTGCCGCCGTGTGCACGACGGCATTTGGCAAATTGCTCTAGGTGGCGTTCCTCGCTCCACCCCCAGGAAGTCGGCAAGGTTCTTTCCGGCTCGTTTTGTTCTCACCGTCGCGCCCCTTCCATGGATTGATGGGCCCGATTGAATCGGCAGCGAATCGGACGGCAACAGGTTGAGCCCTGTGGCCCTCTGACATCAGTTCAAGAGGGGATGACGGACACGGTGACTTCAACCCATAACCATTTCAACGGCCACGGCGCTTGGACCGGCGTGAACCTCTTGCGTTCGCGCACGAGTGTCAATTCCCCGCCGGATTCCGATCCGCAATTTGACACATTGCTCGAGCCGACAAACGAAACCATTCGGATCGAGCGGATCACGAACCAAGAGGCGGTTGAACCCGCGCCAAGTTGTGAACAGCAGATTCCGGCTCGTTTGCCCAGCAGCCTCCACTCGTCGAATCGCTGGCTGCGAGCCGAGCGTCAAGCGTTCGCTCACGGGAGCGTCTACGATTCGTATTTCGCGACCGAGAGCGGATGGAAGCGATTCTGGTCGCTCGATCGATCAGGCGTCGTGTCGTATCGCCGTCTGGGTCGGTACGTGAAAGTCATCGGAGGGCTCCTCGCACGCGACGAGGACAAGCCCCAGCTCTTGCGCGAGTTTGTCGCTTTTGCCCGATCGCACCGGCTGGTCGTTACTTTTTTCAATGTCACCGAAGAAGATGCCTTGCTCTTTCGCGAAGCTGGCTTCCAAGTGACGAAATGGGGTGAAGAACCGTACGTCGACCTGCAGTCCTGTAGCTGGTCCGGAAAACAGTTCGAATGGGTGCGCCGACAGACCAACTACTGCCGGCGGGCGGGTATCAGCATCGTCGAACATTGTCGCGAAGAAATGGATGATGCCACGTGGTCGTCGCTCATCCGAGATTTGCGGGCGGTGTCCGACGAGCACCTGGCGACCAAGTCTCACGCCGGAACAATCCGGCTCCTCGAGGGTCAACTCGATGAGAACGGATGGGGTCGCCGACGTTTGTTCGTGGCCTATTCGAGCGATTCTCCCAAACGAATCGAGGGGTTTTTGATCGCCCTTCCGAGCCGGAACGGCGCGCACTGGGCGTTCGAGATGTATCGTCACCGCCGCGATGCCGTCCGCGGCGTCGTCCCTCATCTTTTTCATACGGCGATGATTCGCATGAAGGCCGAAGGGGTCGAGGCGGTCTCGCTCTGCCTGGTTCCCGCGGTGGGCTGCGAAGCGCCCCTCAAAGGCGACAGCGCCGTGATTCGCCACGCGCTGACAATCGGCCTGAAATACCTCAACTTCTTATTCGACTTCGCCGGCATCTATCATTTCAAGAGCCGTTTCCGGCCCCGATACGAAGGCCGTTACATCTGCGCCCTGCCCAAAACCAACATGCTCACTGGGCTGGCCTTGGTTCGAATGAGCGGCATGCTGGAGTTCAGTTTGAGACGAGTCGGTTCGAATCTTATGCAGAAGCACTTCAAACGTCGGCAACGTGCCCATCTGGCGGCACATCCGCGGTCGCCCGTGGTCGGGGCTCAACCCGCGGAGCGATCACCAGACGCGACCGACGGCGGTCGCAATGGGCGCGCCTCGCGAGTCATCGTCCATTCCGACATACATTGAGTCTGTGGAAATCGGCGAGCCGTGCAGTGACACTCGCGGCGAATCTGGCAGTGACCACGAAGAACGGCGCAAGGCGATGAACAGCGCTGACTATGAATTTGAGGTCTACGATTCGATCAGCCGCGTCGACCCGGGCGAATGGAATAGCCTCCGGGATGCGGCGAGCGATCCGTTCATGGATCCGAACTTCATCGAAGCCGTCGAGATCGGATTTGCCAAGGCCTGCCGCTTTAAGCATGTAATCGTCCGCGACCGTCAACGTCGGCCGATGGCGATCGCCTGTCTCAGTTCGTACAGCATCGGCGGCGCCTCGCTGGCCAAGGGCCGCGTGCAGAAAATCCTGGCAGGCCTGGAACGGGCGGCGCCGTGGTTGTTCCGCAGCAAGTTGATTTTGTGCGGTCTCCCAGTTTCGGCCGGACAAAGCCATCTGCGTTTCGCGCCTGAGGCCGATCGCGCGGCCGTCCTGCGATGTATCGATCGGGTGGCGTGTCAGTTCGCGAGGCGCGAATGGGCCCGACTGATCCTCTTTAAAGAAATCGACACGGCCGGTTGCGCGGACCTCGGGCCGCTGGAGTCGCTGGGTTACCGCCGCGCCGACAGTTTCCCGATGAACCGCGTCGAGCCGGGATCGCGCGACTTCGCCGACTATTTGTCCCGATACCCTTCCAAGAAACGTCGGCCGATCCGCCGATCGCAGAAAAGACTGCCGGAAAACGGTTTGCGAGTCGTCGAGCTGTTCGGGCGTGATGGTGTTGCGGACCTTTACACGGAGCAAGTTCACTGTTTGTACGAGGCGGTGGCCAACCGCTCGGCCGTTCAATTCGAGCAACTGCCGCCCGAGTTCCCCCGCGAGTTGGCGCGACGGATGCCGGACAACACCGTCTTCACGTTGATCTATCGCGGTGAGGAAATCGTTGGCTTCTCGATGTCGCTCCTATCCGAGACGACCTTTCATGGAATGGTGCTCGGCGTCGACTACGAAGTGAACGCGGAAGCGGAACTGTATTTCAACCTGTTGTATCAGTCGATGGATTCCGCGTTCCGGCACGGCGCACAAGAGATCTGCATCGGTCAGACGACCGACGCGCTCAAACACGACAAGCTCGGCTGCTACCAGGTTCCGCTGTCGCTGTATGTCAAAGGCGGCCGCTGGACGATGCGGGCCGTCCTCAAGGCCGGCTTCTCCTCGATCTTCCCTCCCAGGCCGCTCCTTTATCCTCGCGAAGAAGCGCAACCGAACACCGACGAACCCCCCGCCGTGACGTTCCCCGAAACCGCGGATAGCGCAGCGGTCGATGTCGGGGCGTGCTGACGTTCTTGTTTAAGGCGAGTTTTCAGTGCGAAGAGTCTGCTAAGGTTGAGGTAAAGAGCGACCAGGGGCGCGTTCGATGAGTGTTCAAATCCAGCCGCAACAGAAATCGTCGGGCGAACAGACTGCCCGCAGCTACGAGTGGATGTCGCCGATCTATGAACGGCTGACCTGGTTGTTCACTGGAGGGCAGAACCTCGCCGCGCGGTTCTCTCAGATCGATGATATGCAGGCAGGGCAACGGGTACTGTACGTCGGCGTCGGACCGGGCGAGGAAGCGCTCGAAGCCGCACGCCGGGGAATCAAGGTGACCTGCGTCGACCTGTCACCCGGCATGGTCGAGATCGTCCGCCGGCGTTTCGAGAAGGCGGGTTTGCCGGGAGAATTCGTCTGCGCCGACATTATGGAATATGAGTCGGAGGAGCCCTTCGATGTCGTCGTGTCCAACTTCTTTCTGAACATTTTCTCACGACCGATGATGCTTCAGATGCTGGCCCGGTTGGTTTCACTCGTCCGTCCCGGGGGCGATTTTGTGCTCGCGGATTTCGCCCCGCCTCGTGGGAACATCGTGCTGCGTGCCCGGCATCGTTTGTACTACACCGTCGCGAATGTTTCCCATTGGCTGGTTGGTCTGTGCGCACTGCACCCAATCTACACTTACGCCGACTACTACCCGCAGGTCGGCCTTAAGCTTCAGAACACGCGCTATTTCCGCCTGTCGATCCTCGGACCCGGGCCGTGGGTCTTTCTCAGTATGCGCGCCGTGAAAGAAGACGGGACCGGCAACGCCTTGTCCGATTCTTAGGACGCCTATCTGCCGCCGCGGTGCTGCATGAAGTAGCTTTGCACGGCGGCGACACAGGAGGCGCCGTTCGCCGCTGCCTGCGAACATCGGACCGAGCTGGAACGCGCGCGCTCGAGCTGAGCCCGCGTTCGCGTCGCAACTCCCTCCGCCAGGTCTTTGTCGATTTCGGCGCAGGTGAAGCTGAAGCACGCACAAATCGGAGCGTCAGGGTCCTTCGGATAAACGCCGCGCGTGAGTTGTCCCGTTTCGACTTTGCGGTCGAATGCGTCGAAGTAGGCCACGGGGCAGGTGGCCGACGGGCAGAAGTTGGCCTCTTCACCCAGTTGGTTGCGAGCCTCCGGACGTACGAACTCGTCCAAGAGGACGGCACCGACCGGTTGTCCAGCGGCGCCGCATTGAGGGCAGCGATCGACGGTCGGGTCAGGATCGCGTACGAAGGCCTTGTTCATGGGTCGGTCCGAAGGCCTGAATGGGTCGTGCCCGATCAATCAATTCGCGACACGCCGTGCCGGTGGGCAAGGTGCCGTAGATTTGCCCGCCGGTGCGGGCCACCCGCGTTGCGAGAAACGCGTCGGTCACGGCGGTCACGCCGGCGCGAAGTAGGACGGCCGCCTGGAGTGCGATCGCGAGCAGCTCGACGATCTGACGCGCTCGGACTTCGATGTCCTCAGTCGCAGTCAGTTCGCGGCCGAGCCGTTCCAGCAGACGGTCGTAATGCGGGTCGGCTCCCTTCGCACTTTCGAGTTCGCCGCGCAGCGCTTCCAGCGACTGCGGCTCGCGCTGGATGGCCCGCAACACGTCGAGGCACATCACGTTGCCTGACCCTTCCCAGATCGAATTGAGCGGCGCCTCGCGGTAGAGCCGCGGCAACATCGATTCTTCGACATATCCGTTCCCGCCCAGGCATTCGAGAGCTTCGGCGATGTGAGCCGGTGCCCGTTTGCAGACCCAGAACTTTCCGACCGCCGTCGCGATTCGCGCGAAAGACTTCTCTTGTTCGTCGGTGGCGCCCCGATCGTACGCTCGCGCGAGCCGCGCCATGAGTGCCGTGGCGGCTTCCGACTCGACAGCCAAATCGGCCAGCACATTCTGCATCGCCGGCTGCTCGATCAGCAGCTTGCCGAACGCGCGGCGGTGGGAAGCATGGTGAACCGCTTGGACGACGGCTTGGCGCATCAACGCGGCCGAACCGACGACACAATCGAGCCGGGTGTGATTCACCATTTCGATGATGGTGGCGACACCGCGTCCCTCTTCGCCAACGCGCTGCGCCCAGGTGTCGCGATATTCGATCTCGCTCGAGGCGTTCGAGCGGTTCCCGAGTTTGTCCTTCAGACGCTGGATGGCAAACACGTTGCGGTTGCCGTCGGGCTTCCACCTCGGAACCAAGAAACACGTCAGCCCGCGCTCAGTTTGGGCCAAAGTCAGAAACGCGTCACTCATCGGTGCCGAACAAAACCACTTGTGCCCCGTGAGCAGATATTCGTTCGACGAACCTCCCGTACCGTCGCCCCCGATCGGGCGCGCGCGTGTCGTATTCGCCCGGACGTCCGAACCTCCCTGCTTCTCGGTCATCGCCATGCCGATCAGCGCGCCTTTTTTCTCCGAGGCCGGAATGAAGCGCGGGTCGTAGACGTTAGAGGTGATTCTGGGGAGCCATTCGGCGGCGAGCGCAGCCTCCCTGCGCAACGTTGGAACGGCGGCAAACGTCATGGTGAGGGGGCAGCCGACGCCGGCTTCCTGCTGATACAACAAGAATTCGAGCGCGGCGCGAACCACGTGCGCCCCGTTTTTGGGAGACCGCCACGCCAGAGCGTGCGCTTCGTGCTCGACACCGATCGTCATCAGCTCATGCCAGGCCGGATGAAACTCGACCTCATCCACCCGGTGGCCGAAGCGATCGTGCGTACGCAGGATGGGCGGAAACCGATTGGCCTGCTGACCCCACGTAATGACCCGCGCACTTCCGACCAGCTCGCCGAATCGAGTAAGCCGATCGAATCCCCAGCCGCCGCCTTCACGCATCACGGCTTCGCGCAGCGCGATGTCCGTGGTGAAGGCGTTGTAGTTTTCCAGCGCGGGCGGCTGATTCTCGACGCGGTGCGTCTCGTTGTCGCCACTCACGGCTTCAACGAAATCGGCGACACTCAAACTGCGGTCGATCGTGGTCATGGGCCATCTCCTCGGCCCATCATAGCATGGGCGCAAGCTGATTCCGCGAGTGACGTGCGGGGCTTCCGACGCAGAAATCGTGGTCCATCGGAGCGCGCTATTCGTCGTCCGAGCCGGAGGATTGCACCGCGATCTCCCAGCCCGTCGCCGCCTTGTCCGTCTTGCCCGTTTCGAGCAAAGTCAGGATCTGGGAGACACTCTTTGTCTTGGCGATTTCACGCTCGATGAATTGCAGCGTCTCGAGCGAAACAAACTCGCGGCCCGCACCCGGGCCTCCCTCGACGAACGATCGCTTTTGATTGAACACGGCCCAGAAGACCGACCGCGAGTGCCGCTTGGCGACGTCCCGCACCTTCTCGGCATTCGGCCCCTTGGCTCGGTTGCCGTTAACTTGGAAATGGCTTCCCTTTTTTTCGTGCAGGACGGCGATGACGTTCCAGTCCTTCGTGCTGCTAAACAACCCCATTGCTCGACGTCCTCACGCGCTCTCGACCGCCCGAATACGAGTCACCCGCCAATGTTCTCGGTTGTAACGCGCGCCAGAGAGATTTGCCACGCGGTGCGAAGTTCGCCTACGTGGGAAGATTTAGGCGATCAGGTCATTGACTACGTCGCCGCTGGGCACGATGCGATACGGCCGGCCGAACGCATCGCGAACCTGGCCGTCGTGCGGGATGCCCAGCAGGTGATACATCGTCGAAACGAGGTCGCCGGGCGAGAGGGCGTTACTTGCGGGAAAGGCGCCGATCCGGTCGCTGCTGCCGTAGACGAGACCCTGTTGGAAGCCGCCGCCGATCATCATCAAGCTGTAGCAATAGTTCCAATGATCGCGGCCCCCGTTGGCGCCGTTGATTTTGGGGGATCGCCCGAAATCGCCAAAGACGGCCACAATCGTTCGCGAAAGCCGTCCCCGCTCGTCGAGATCGCTGACCAGCCGCGAGCACGCCGCGTCGAGCTGTGGCAACAAGACGTTTTTCAGCGAGACAAAATTGCTGCCGTGCGTATCCCACGTCGCGTTTGCGTCCGGGGCCCACGAAATCGTGACGACGCGCGTGCCTGCCTCAATGAGCCGGCGCGCCAGAAGCACGCTTTGTCCATAAATGTTGCGGCCGTACTCGTCGCGAACGCGGTCCGTCTCGCGCGAGATTTGGAACGCCCGCTGGGTGGCCGGTGCAGTGAGGAGGTCAATTGCCCGCGATTGGAACGCGCTCATCGAGGCGGCCGCGTTGCCGCCGAAGCGGGCCGTCACGCCCTGTTGAAGGTGCTCGTACAAAGCCCGGCGGACTTCGAGTCGCTGGGCGCTGATGTCCGCCTGCAAGGTAAGTTCGGGGACTTCAAAATCTTTGGCGTTCGGATCGCGAAGCACAAACAGCGGATCGCGAGCGTGCCCCAAGAATCCGCCAAAGAATCCTGGCTGAGGCGGGCCGCCCGCACCTTCCTTCGTCATATAGGGAAGGGTGACGTGCGACAGTACGGGGACCGACGGGGGCCGGAACAGGCTGACCAACGATCCGGCCGAAGGGTAGTCCGTCGGCTGGGTGCCGCCGCCGAGTTCGCCCCGGTCGTGACCCGTGAGCGAGGCGTAAACGGCCGCGGCGTGCGAATTATTCACGCCGTGATGCATTGACCGCACGATCGTTGCCCGATGCATGTGGCGAGCGAGGCGCGGCATGTGCTCGCCGACGTGATAGCCGGGCAGCGATGTATCGATCGGACGAAATTCGCCGCGGATCCCGTCCGGCGCTTCCGGCTTAGGGTCCCACATGTCGAGATGGCTGGGTCCGCCGTTGAGAAACAGCAGAATACACGCGTCGGCCTTGGGGACAATGCCCGCGCCTTCGGCTCGCGCCCGTGATTCCAACAGCCTGGGAAGCGTCACGCCGAGCAAACCGAGCCCGCCGATTTGCAGCAGGTGTCTCCGCGAAAAGCGATTCGCGTCGCCGTGCGGAAATTGCGTCATGAACGATCCCCGGTCGAGACGATGCATCGGCCAGCCGGCAGCCGAGCTTCCTTTCGGACTTTAGCCGATGCCCGATGAGCCTACCAGCCGGCCGTGCCCCTCCCGTTCTCGATGCACCGTGTTACGCCGCTAAAATGAACGACGACATCAAGATCGCGGATCAGGGCGACAAGGCGTGCAGATTCTTTCACGGAATCAGGTCGGCGGCATTGTGTTATGTGGCGGCCAGAGTAGGAGGATGGGCCGTCCCAAACTGTCGCTCCCGTTCGGTGAAGAGACCATGTTGGAACGCGTCGTGCGGATTGTCGGCGAAGTTGTTTCGCCTGTGGTCGTCGTTGCCGCGACCGCTCAAGAGTTGCCGCCTTTGCCCGCGGGGACGCTTGTCGCCCGTGACGAAATCGAGGGGCAGGGGCCTCTCGGCGGGTTGGTGGCTGGCTTGGCCGCTTTGAATGGCCACGCAGAAGCCGCGTATGTCTCCGCCTGTGATACACCGCTGCTCAAGGCGGGGTTCGTCCGCGACCTCATCGACGCGTTGGGAACTCACGAAATGGCCGTCCCCCGTGGGGAGGAGTTCCATCACACGCTGGCGGCTGTGTATCGCACGATGCTGGAATCCCGTATCCGCGACCTGATTGCTGGCGGCCGCCTCCAGTCGCAGTTGTTGGTGGGGGAGTCGGATGCCCGGCTCGTCGAGCTGGCCGAGTTGCGAGCCGTCGACCCCGACCTTGATTCGCTGCGGAATGTGAATACCCCGGAGGAATACGAAGCAGCGCTCCGTCTGGGCGGAATCCGGCCTGAGTGAAAAGGCCCGGACCGAAAGCACTGAGCTTTTTTGCGATTTCGAGTTGCCGAGACTGTCGCCCATTCTTTGGCTATGATCCGGCCATGGCACAGCTTACCTATCAGGACGCGGGCGTCGATTTGGGCCTCTACGCCGAGGCGATGGACAAACTGCCGGCTTTGATGCGGCGAACGCATACGGGCCGCGTGATCGATCTCGTCGGCGGTTTTGCCGGATTGTTTCGACTGAACGATCCGACGGCGACCCCGCCGCGACGTTACAAAGATCCGGTCCTCGTCTCGGGCACCGATGGAGCGGGTACCAAGGTTAAGGTCGCCGGCCAAGTCGGGAAATTCTCGACGATCGGCATCGACCTCGTAGCGATGTGCGTCAACGATGTGCTGTGTCTCGGAGCCGAGCCGCTGTTCTTTCTCGATTACATCGCCATGGATCGGGACGATCCGCAACGTCTGGCTGACCTGGTGCGTGGTGTCTCCGACGGTTGCGTTGAGTCGCGGATGTCGCTGCTCGGCGGAGAGACGGCCATCATGCCCGGCGTTTACGGGCCAGGCGATTTCGACATGGCCGGATTCTGTGTCGGCATTATCGAGCGCTCGCGGATCATCGACGGAACGGCCATTCGACCGGGCGACAAGATCATCGGCCTGGCATCGAGTGGCTTTCATGCCAACGGTTACAGCCTGATTCGCAAGGCCGTCTTCGAACGTGCGGGATTGCAAGCGGACCAATTGGTCGAACCCCTCGGCCGCACTGTGGGCGAGGCCCTCTTGGAGCCGACTCGCATCTACGTGCGGCCGGTGCTCGACGTCTTAAATGCGTCGTCCCGCAAGCCACCCGTGCACGGCATGGCTCACATTACCGGTGGTGGCCTGGTCGACAATATCGAACGCATCCTTCCCGAAGATTGTCGGGCTCTGATCGACCGCAAGAAATGGCAACCCCCTGCCGTCTACGGGTGGTTTGAATCGCTGGGCGCGGTCAATGCCGCCGAGATGTGGAAGACCTTCAACATGGGGATCGGCTTCGCTTTGATTGTGGCACCGCGACAGGCGTCGGCCGTGACGGCGAGCTTGACTGCGAACGGAATCGAGCACGCGGTGATCGGTCGAATCGAGCAGGGGACTCGCGGTGTCGAATTCGCCGACTGAGAGTCACTCGCTCAGCCTGGGAACGCCGGCCGCGCTGCCGGTGCCTGCTCGTGGCGGGGCCAACTACGCGCGGGTGTTCGCCACGTTTTTTCGCAACTCGCTCGTCCGCGAAATGACCTTTCGCGGCAACCTACTGATCACGATCGTCACACGGCTGTTTTACTTTGTGGCCCAGGTCGCGCTGTTTGAGATCATTTATGGCAAAGTCAACGCGATCAGTGACTGGACCCGGCCGGAGTATTTCGCGTTTCTCGCGACGGGCATGTTGATCAACTCGTTAGTCGAGACCTTTTTCATGCCCAACTGTGCGAACTTCAGCGAATTGATTCGCACGGGCAATCTCGATTTCGTGTTGCTCAAACCGATCGATCCGCAGTTCCTGATCTCCTTCGAGAAGATGGAGCTGGCGATGCTCAACCAGGCGTTGCTGGCTTTGGCACTGTTGGGCTACGCGCTTGTCCGCATCGGTGAACCAATTGATCCGATTCGCGCCGCGATGTACGTGCTGTTTGTCGGCGTGGGCGTGGCGTTCTTTTACAGTCTGATGCTTATCTTGGCCTCGACGAGCGTCTGGTTCGGTCGGAACTCGGGGCTGTACGATTTTTGGTTTTACATCATCATTTTCGCACGATATCCGCGCGAGATTTACGCCGGGTCATTCGCCGGAGACGCATTGCATTTCACGTTCTCGTTCGTGATCCCCATTCTGCTGGTCGTGACCGTGCCGTCGCGCGTGCTGCTGGCCAAAATCCTTCACCCCTCCTGGCTGACGCTCGTCGCGCTCGCGGCGGCCGCGCTGGGCCTCGCGGTCTCGCGTGCCATCTTTCGCTGGTCGCTCCGCGCGTATCGTAGCGCGAGCAGCTAACGGGGCGTCACGAAGTAGTCGAATTCCGGACAGTTAAGAAAAGGGTGTGAGGCCGAGTGGCTCACTTCCCCTTTTTCTTGGGCGGCGCCGGCTCGTCGTCGAAGAGGAAGTCTTCTTCCTCGATCACAGGCACTTCGGTCGAGGGAGGTATGGCCTCGTCGTCGTAGGCGGCCATCTCTTCCATCGAGGGCGTCGCCTCGACGATTTCGAGTTCGCCGGTTGAAGTCGCCTTGCTGGCTGACTTGGCCGCAAGCTCCTCGCCCTCTTCGATCGATTCGTCGAAGGCGGCGTGCTCCGTGCTCGTTGGCGGCGCCTGAGCGACTGTGCCGCTCTTGGGGGGCGACTTCACATCAGTCCCGCTCTTGGGAGCACGTTTTGCCGCTCGGGGTCCGAAGATCATTACTGCCACTGGCAGGAAGACCATGGCCGCGCACGCCGCCAGCGTCGTACCGTACAGGGCCACGTACATGGTGCCGCGCTCGCGCAAGTGGTCGAGCTGATTCAGGAAGCTCAAGACCAGGAAAAAGCCGAGCAGCGCGGCGGGGATGGCTGCGACCAGGGTCGCCAGCGCGAGTGTGTTCTTGGACGACAATTCGAAACCCTCCGGAAGCGGATCGGCCTGCAAATTCTACTCTAAATCGCCCGCGCAGGTGGCCGCAAGAGGCGATCTCGCCAAAACACAGCCGTGTGCTATT
>DASRXU010000539.1:0-6344 GCA_035687365.1 Planctomycetaceae bacterium
AAAGGACGAGGGCTACGGGATCAACACCTCTGTTCCGGCAGGCTTGTTTGTCTTGAATGGCTGCGGCGAAATGACCGGCGCCCATTGGGTCGAGGAGTCCGGAATCCTGCAGGGACCGATCGTGCTGACTAATACCGTCAGCGTGGGGACCGTCCGGAACGCCGTCATCGATTACTGGCAAAGTCACCAGAAGAATGCCGATCCGGACAATGGACCGCTCCTGCCGGTCGTCGCCGAAACCTACGACGGCTGGCTCAACGACATCTTGAATACAAGCCCACCCATCGATTTCAATCAAGCGGCACAAGACGCCATCGACAATGCGACTACCGCCGCTCCTGCCCAAGGAAACGTCGGCGGGGGGACGGGGATGACGTGTTACAGCTGGAAGGGCGGCATCGGGACAGCTTCCAGGGTGGTTGAACTCGACACGTCACTCGACGACAACACCTACACCGTGGGTGTTCTGGTGCAGGCCAACCAGGGAACTTGGAACGAACTGACGATTCTCGGCGCTCCCGTCGGGCCCGTCGGGAAACTCGAGCCCGACTTTTCGCCCGACACGATCGATGACTGTAGTGTGAAGTCGAAACGGAAGAAACGGCGGCGCAAGAGTTCCATCATTGTCGTCATCGCGACCGATGCGCCGCTCTTGCCGCATCAACTGAAACGATTGGCCCGACGCGCCGCGCTGGGAATCGCGCGGACCGGCACGAGCAGCCACGACGATTCCGGCGAAATCTGTATCGCCTTTTCGACGGCTAATCAGGATGCTTTCAACGGATATGTCCAAACGGGCAATGTCGCGACCGATATGGTCATGCTTCCTAACGACACCATCAGCCCTTGCCTCTTTACGGCCACCGTTGAGGCGACCGAGGAAGCCATCATCAACGCCTTAATCGCCGCCGATGACCTGCCCGTCGACGCCAAAACGAAGGGCTGTGCGATTAAGAATGCCACCAATCCAACATTGGAGAGCATCCTGACCTATTACCATCGGATGTAACCCATCCAACCGATGATGGTGCGCGACTTCGCTTGAACCGAGCCTAGCATCGGCCCCAAGTCTGAAAGATGCGCGGACCGCCAAGGATGGTGTGAGGATCTCGGGCGAAGGCGTAGAGCTGCTCGATCGTCTCGCGGAGTTCCTGTTCGCTGGTGAGTCCGTCCGCTAGCACGGCGTCCGCGATTTTTTCGAGAGTGACACAGATCAAAAGCTTGATTCCCCCCTGCATGGCCGCGGGATGAACGAGCTTCATCCGGATCTCTTGGAAGCCTGCTTCGCGAAGCAGCGCCGGCAAGCGCGGGCCGATCTGCGGATCTGCCCCGCGACCTTGCACCACCCTCGTGTAAAGCTCGACCGATCGCGCGAGAGCCTGGCAATCAGGTTCGGCGAAGTGCCCTCGGAAGTCGATGTCTTCCACGACGAAGACGCCGCCAGGGCGGAGAAACTGGCGCACCGTCGCGACCATCGCGCCGGGGTCCGGCAAGTGCGTCAGCAGAAACCGCGCGTAGACGACGTCGAACAGCCCGTCCGGCTTCCAGGCGGTGACGTCCCGGGTCTCGAACAAGACGTTCGAGAGATTCTGCGCTTCCGCCTCTCGTCGCGCCATTTCGAGCAGCGTGTGGTCGAGATCGATCCCGACGACACGACCTTGCGGCCCGACGGTGCGAGCCAGCTCGAAGGTTACATCACCGCCGCCGCAACCCAGGTCGAGGCAAGCCGACCCGACGGGAATCTTCACTTCATCAAAGAGAGCGCGGGTCGCCGGCCCCATGACTTCGGCGAGCAGGCGGAGCCGTTCGCGACCTTCCGCGCCGCCGCGAATCGCGTACCTCTCGTTTCCTCCGGAACCATACATGCAACAGCCACTCAGTGTCTTTGGCCGACTGTCAAATCAATCGCCGCCACAGATCGTTGCGCGTCGGACGGCGACGAGGCGGTGAGCCGGGCTACTTTAGCATCTTCGATGGCCGCAGACTGACAGCCTCAAATCAAAGTAACCGTGAGTATCGCAGGTGCGTCCGCCGCGAGACCAGGAGCTGTCGCCCTTCGAGACGGGCGGCTGATCCCGTCGACTTCAGTCGGTTGCTGGAGCTCCCCGCTCCCAACAAAGGTATCTGGCGTCGTCTGTCCCGCCGCGGATTATGGGTTGATAGTCGAAGCCCGGAAAGCGTTGTTTCAATTGATCCCAGAAGTTGTTGATGTCCGTCGCTTCGGTGGGGAACGAACAACCGCCCTGCTCTCCTTCAAGCACGAACCAGGCGTCGGGGAGCCAGGGGCCATCTGAGGTCGTGACGTACCAGATTCGGTTGACGTCTTCCCAGCGAATCGCTTCCCGGATGCGTTTCGGGTGTTCGCACGCGACTTCATCGTCTGTCATCGAGAGTCGGTAGTCGCAGGAGACGCGAGGCTGCGGAAGCGGCAACCAAAAAGCGAGCTTCATGAACAACGGCTCGACGAGCGCCAACACGAGACCCAGACCAAAAAACCCAGCGACGAACGAGCCGACCGAATAGCCGGCAAGCTCCATCGCGACGCCAGCGGCAGTCAACAGGGTCAACCCGCACAGGAAAAATCGTCTTACGGGGATTTTGTCGTAGCGGATCATTTGTCACTCTCTGACAAAACGCCGGGTGGCCCGGGCGATGCCGAGGCGTCTAGCCTGAGAACGACCGGGCGGCGGTTGAAGATCACGGGATGTGGCTGCGGCCCAAAACTGGTCGTGACCTGTTCTGGGCCAATTCACTAGAATCCGGCAGATCTTGCCGATCCGGAAATCCACGCGAATACTTCGGGTTGAGCAAAGTCGTGTCGTCGCAAAACGAGCCGCCGCCTGGGGATCACTCGCCAGGCTCCGACGGAGTTTCCCGCCCATGTCGTGCCGCAGACTTTTTTCCTCGCTCCAACTTCTTGCTGTCGCCGCCGGCGTCGCCCTGCTCGGCCCCGCTTTGGCCTCTGCTGCCGAGGCACGCAGCATCGAGCAATTGCTGACGGCTTATCAGCCGATGCGGCCCGACGTCGAGATCGAAACGCCGCCCCGCTCGGACTTCAGCAAGTGCAAGGTGACCGTCGAGGCGCACGGCAAGCTCTCGGGGTGGGTTGTGTTGGGTCCGGCCGGCCAGGTGTTGCGGCGGTTCGTCGACACCGACGGCGATCGCACGGTCGATCAATGGCGGTACTATAACCACGGGCTCGAGGTCTATCGCGATATCGACAGCAATCACAATCACAAGCCCGACGAGCATCGCTGGATGAACACAGGCGGCTCGCGGTGGGGTATCGATTCGAAGGAAGACGGCACCATCGACTCGTGGAAAGTTCTGTCGCCCGAGGAGGCCGTGCGCGAGGCCCTCTTCGCGCTGACGCACGACGACGAAAAACTCCTGAAAAGCGTGCTCGTCACCCGCGACGAGCTGCACTCGATCGGCGTGTCTGACGCTTATGCTGACAAGATCATGACCGCCCTGGCCGAGCCGGGACGCAAGATGCGCGACGCGATCGCCGGATCGAAGTTTCTGTCCGACCGCACGGCCACGGCGCGGGCCGACAATCTGACGCCCTGCGCCATTCCGGCGGAAGACGGAAAACTGAAAGACGACCTAACCGTCTACGAAAACGCGATGGCCATCGTCGAATCGAACGGAAAAACGGGACTCGTCCAAGTCGGCGAGCTGGTTCGCATTGGCGACGTTTGGAAGCTGACGCAAATTCCGCAGGCGATCGAGGGACAAAACGCCCAGGTGATGGCCGGCGGCGTGTTGATGCAGCCGACCCTGGCCGCCTCGACCTCGGTCGGCACGACGCCCGATTCGCCGGCCCCCTCGCCCGAGGTGCAAAAGATCTTAGCCGAGCTGCAGGAACTCGATCAGAAGGCGCCGCTGCCCACTTCTCCCGCGTCTGACCTGGCGGCTTATAACGCCAAGCGGGCCGACCTGCTCTCGCGCTTGGTGGCTTCCGCGAAATCTGACGACGAGCGGAACCAGTGGATGCGACAAATGATCGACAGCATCGCCTCAGCCGTGCAGATCGGCGCGTATCCCGAGGGCTTGCCGCGGCTCAAGTCACTCGAAAACGAACTGCGCGACACGCCTGCCACTTCCAAGTCGCCCATGATTCCGTATATCGCCTATCGCCGGCTGTTGGCCGATTACACGACGCAACAAAAGACGGCGAAGGAAAATGCCAAGCAGCAAGAGATCCAAAAATGGTGGCGCGAACAGCTCGAGAAGTTCAGCAAGCAATTCCCCACCGCCGAAGATGCCCCAGAAGCCTTGCTGCAATTGGCCATCGCGAACGAATTCACCGGCCAGATGCCGGAGGCCAAGAAGTGGTACACCGCGCTGGCGCAAGAACATGCTCAGACCAAGCCGGGCCGTCGTGCGGCGGGGGCCTTACGGCGGATCGACCTGAAGGGCAAACCGTTCGAGTTGGCTGGACCGCTTCTGGACGGCGGCACGTTCGACGCGAAAAGCTCTCGGGGACGTGTGCTGCTCGTCACCTATTGGTCGACCTGGTGCACCGCCTGCACGCAGGATATCCCGGTGCTCAAATCTCTCTATGAGCGTTATGGCGAGAAGGGATTCGAGATCGTCGGCGTGAATCTCGACGTGGCGGCCGCGGCCGTCGGCCCCTATCTGAAAGAGCACAAGATTTCCTGGCCGCAGATTTTCCAACCGGGCGGGACCGAGAGCGAGCCGGCCACGGCCTTCGGCATCATCGTGCCGCCGGTGATGATTCTGGTCGATCGCCAGGGCCGAGTGACCAACGTCACGACGGCCATCGACGAAATCAAAACTGCCATCCCCGAATTGATGGGCGACAAGAAATCGGCCAAGGCCGAATCCGACACGCGGTAGGCGCCGCGCGTTCGAGTCGAAGCGGGCCTGCGTCCGCCCAGCGAGCCGAGGGCGTAAGCCCTAGGGTGCTTCGTCTTCCTTTACGCCGATCTTATTTCTTGCCATCCAGAATCGCGTCGATCTTGTCGCCGATTTCGGCCACGCTGTCGGCGGTCACCGATTGTCCCTTGTTCCCCACGTCGACCCGCGCCCGCCAGGCGTATTTGACCGGCCCGGCGTTAACCGCCACGCGCTGAATTCGCCGAACCATGGCTCCGCGGTATTCAAAGGTCTGTGACTGGTCGGTCGTCGCAGACGGAGCGGCTGGCTGCTGCGGGTCGGTGGCCATCATCAACGCCTCTTCTGGTATGAGAATCGATCAATTCGACGGCGATCGCAGCCGCTGTCTTACGGTACGAGTTCTACGAGCAGCTCGCCTAACAATCGATCACTTGGGATCAATCTGCCCGGCTGACTTCTCCGTTAATCGCGGCGGACTTCTCCGAGGATCGCAATTGTGACGGCGTTGCTCGCCCACAAGCAGGCTCGGTCGCGATTGTGCCTGGCGCACCACTGAGTTATCGACCGTCCGAGAATATTGGCCGGTACCTGTTTTACGCCGTGCTCACAGATGCGTCGGGAGATCAGCCGCCGCCGTACGCGGCCCGCTTAGACGCGAGACTGCGACACTTGGCTGTCGCGCCCCGGCGAGCGTCGGGTGTTCGGTGAGTCTCCGCCGGCTTACGCTGGCGGCTCGGGGTGCATTGCGCTGGGCGCTCGCTCGCAGTCGGCGATTAGTCGCACTCGGCGGTTAGTCGATGAAGACGCGGTACGGGAGCAGTCGATCGGCCTCGGAGTCGACCCGCGCAATCGACAAGAGCGCTCCGGTCGCGTCCACGATGGCCACCGAATCGTTACTGCCCGATTGCGCGACGGCGCCACGTGGAATGGGGCGGCCGCCGCGGACGAGGGCGATTTCGTCTTCGTTCGCCACGCGTTTGGATAAGGACGGAACGGCCGTGGTTGCCTCGAGCAAGTGGACGTCGACTGTTTCGGGGGTGAGTCGATCGAGTTGGAGCGCGTCCTCGATTCGATAAGGTCCCACCCGCGTCCGAACGAGGGACGACATGACGGCCCCGCAGCGGAGCGCGCGGCCGAGATCGCGGCCGATCGACCGAATGTAGGTGCCAGAGCCGCAATCGATCGCCAGCTCCAATTCCGGGTAGGCGAAGCGGGTGATCTCGAGGCGAAAGATTTCGACAGTCCGCGGCGCCAGCTCAACCGTCTGCCCTGCCCTGGCTCGCTCGTAGGCGCGCCGGCCGTCGACGTGCACCGCGGAAAACTTGGGCGGCACCTGCTCGATGCGGCCCACGAAGGCGGGCAAATGTGTTTCGATCTCCTCGCGCGTGATTTCGCGATCGACCGCCGTCTCGGTGATCGTGCCCTCCAGGTCGTCGGTGTCGCTCTCGCGGCCGAGCAGAAACGTGGCGTGATAGGACTTC
>DASRXU010000540.1:0-15457 GCA_035687365.1 Planctomycetaceae bacterium
GCTGCTCGCGGAGTACGGGGCCGACATCTACAAACTCGAATCGCGCGACGGGGGCGACATCGGCCGCGGCTGGGGCCCGCCGAACTACGGCGATCAGTCGAGCTTCTTCATGGGCCTCAACCGGGGCAAGTTCGGCATTTCGATTGACCTCAAGAAGCCCGAGGGGATCGAGCTGTGCCTGCGACTGTCCGAGACCATGGACGTGTTCCTCGAGAACTTTCGGCCGGGCACGATGGAACGCTTGGGGTTGGGTTACGACGTGGTTGCCGCTCGCAACCCGCGGATTATCTACTGCTCGATCTCTGGCTACGGGCAGGACGGCCCCTCGCGCAACGAGCCGGCTATGGACCTGATCGTCCAAAGCTCGAGCGGCTTGATGAGCATCACGGGGACCGAGGATGGCGGCCCCGTGCGTTGCGGTTACTCGGTCGCCGACGTCAGTGCCGGCATGTTTGCCATCATGGGCATCCTGATGGCCCTGCGATCGCGCGAGCAGACGGGTCGCGGACAGTTCATCGACGTCTCGATGTTCGACAGCATGATCTCGGGCATGACCAGTTGCTTCATGATCTACCTTGGTTCGGGCGTCTGCCCCAAGCCGATGGGGTCCGCCTATCCCACGATCGTTCCGTACCGAGTCTTCTCCGCGAAAGATCGCGATTTTTCGATTGCCATCGGCAGCGAAAAGCTTTGGACCTCGTTTTGCGCGGCGATCCAGCGACCCGATTTGGAACGACATCCCGACTACGCGAACAATCGGCTGCGAGTGAAGAACCGGGCGGCGATCGAAGGTTTGCTCTCCGATCTGTTTCGCACGCGACCGGCGGCCGAGTGGTTGAAGATTCTGAGTGCCGGCGGCATCCCCTGCTCGCTGGTGCGCGACCTGCGGGAAGTCGTCGAAGACCCGCAGAGTGCGTTCCGTGGCATGTTTCCCATGGTCGACACTTCGCCCGTCGGACCGCACCGCGTGACCGGCGCTCCGATCAAATTCGCACGCGGCGGCCAGCCAAAGAAACCCGCCGCTGACCTGCGGTCGGCCCCAATGCTGGGCGAACACTCGCAATCGACGCTCGCCGACTTGTTGGGACTCGACTCGGCTTCGATCAGCAAACTGGTCGAGAGCGGCGTTCTGTTTCAGGCGAAAGAGTCCAGCACCAAAGACTGAAAGAAGCCGCACGCCACCGCCTCGTCAAATCACTTAGCGACGCCGTTCCCATAGCCCCGTTCGCTTTTCTGAAAACTCGGCGAGGGCATAAACGCATCCGCCTGCAATCATGAGGTCGACCTTATGTTCGGGCAGCAAGAGGCCGCCGATTCCAGCAAGCAAGAGTGCGCCAACAGCTTTGACTGCGATAAAGCCGGTTAACGCCCACCCACGATGCATCGCCTTTCCCCATCGCCTCGAAAGCACATGCCAGTATGCCTCGTCGACATCCCCAGATTGGACCGCTTCGCCAGTGTCAATCGCGCGCATCAGATGTCGAGCGATTTCGCACAGATGGCGCGCGAACCTAACCCTGGCTTCCGGAGTGAATCGCGCGATTGCGGAGTCACGTTCGTTTAGTCCGAAGCGACTCAATACATAGGCGAGCTCTATATCATCGGCAACGAGTTGGCCCTTCTCGCTCTTGAGCGTTGCAAGATGATCAAAAAACGCGCTATCGATCTCTTCTCGCAGTTTTACAAATGCTTTCAGATTCAATACGGACTGTAGCGATCTAGCCTTTGAGGGAATGACTCCATTTTTGACCGCTAAAACCCCGGTCTCAGCATCGTCAACGGGATCTCCGGACCAATACCCTTTCTCGAGCGCGATCTCGGCGGCGCTAGCCGACAGCGGCCCTAGGCGCAGATCGATTTCCGCGTATGTCTTATCAGGGATGATCCGCGCGTTTAACTTTGGAAATTTGCTGCTGCCTGTTTCCATCGAGCCTGTCCCCGATCGCGTGTCCTACGTGCGCCGTGCTAGCCCCGCGACGATCCAACGAACGTGAAAAGACAGACACGGCCGCCACTGCCCAATATCCCTGTTTTATCTGATCCTTGCAAAGATGATTTCCTATGGATATCCTCAATTGCTCTAGCCTTCTCAAACCTCTCTGCCCATACGCATCGAACGCTTCTTCTGCGCAGTTTCATGAATCGCGCAACTCAGGCCTGTGTCACTATCTCCCGACTTTTTTGTGACCTCCGAAGGTCTCGTGGGCGCAGCTGACGTCCCCGGGCACGCTGCCCGATCAGCGCACCACCAAGCCATCAGCATGCCCCAATGAAGCTTAGACAAGATAAGCATTTGATCATTTTTGGCGACGATGTAGGAATCGACGTTTGCGAGAGTCCAAGCCAAGAACTCTTCAACGAGATGGTGCGGTGCTTCGCCAGGGAAATCGGGAATCAATATCCCGTTGTCTGCTATTACATCGGTCACGACGGCTCTCATTTTGTGCCATGTAGCGATATTTTTGACATGCATGGAGTTCGTGACGACTTCGCAATTCCGCGAGTTCCGTTCGACCGTCTGGTTGAGCCGAATCGTGGTTGGAAGCCGGCATTTTTGGTGGTCCCTCGATTGACCAACACCTCGCCCGATTCCGCCGAGGATCAAAAAGACATCAGGCGTCATCTACATTGGCACGGCAGAGTGCTCGTCCAGCACGGCGAAAAATACATCGGCTATCTAAAGCTCGGTGGCTTGTGCAACGAGACACCCGATGCGGCGACGTTACAAGCCGCGTTTTTCCGGACCATGTTTCACATGTCTGGACTAGCAGCACGGTCCCACCTGGAACGTTGGAACACTTCTTCTGAAATGCAAGAAAATGTGCAGAGCACGATTCGAGCGATTCGAAGTGCCTCGACCCTTCCAGCCGCTTTGAAGCATGCGGCCGACCTTCTCACGTCGCACCATGGAGCGCGCTGGAATCGCGCCGCGTGTTATCTTCCGATCGACGACAGTAGCCCAAACGGATGGTGTTTGAGATGTTGCTGGGCTCAAGGCGGACTTGGTGAGTCGTACTGGCCCGCTTTGCAGGCATCGATCGCGAGTTCCTATCCGGAACTCGAAAACCTGATTGAAGTTGCCTCAGCCGAGAATCGAGCGATGGACGCCTACACCGAATATGCAGCTCAGGGTAAACCCGTCGCGGTTTACGACGTAATGAATGATGCGAATCGGAACCCCTTGGCGTTGCTTTGGAGAAATGGCGGAGACGTCGGCCAACTTTTGGTTGGAATGCGCGAGTTCGAACACTACTCCGTAAGGACAAATGAGTCCGACGCTGATCTCGCTAACGATTTGGTACAAGCGCACGAGACTCTTGCTGCGCGCATCACTCAAGAGCACGAGTGGGTCGAAGAGGTTAACCAGACTCACGGAAGGAACCGAGTCTTTGCGGCCGCCAACGGCGAATACTTCGTCGTCCCGTGGCTATCGCATCGCGGCTTACTTGCGGGCATCTGGGTGGTAGACTTAGCCTGTTGGAGTGTTCCTCGCAATCAAGGCTTCGAGCGCCCCTCGCTCATGCTAACCCGCCGCGTGCTCGCGGATCTGGCGGACGCGTTTATGATTCGCTGGGCTACCCAGAAATCCCCGCTGCGTTACTGATGTCCGCGTTTGAAGGTCGCGACGTGAAAATGCCGAAGGGACTCTAGCTTTCGTCAACTCCCAAAGTGGAAGCCAACGTAGCAGGGTGCGAGATTAGCTCACGAATTGCTGTCAGCACGTGTTCTCGTTTGACCCGGTAGACGGGGCCTGCAGCTTTGGTCCTTGCGAGTTCACCCGCGCGCCGCATTAGGTGGATTCGAAGCGCCCGCAAGCGATTCTCGAGCTCGTTGAACGTATCGAGCGGAAAGTCTTGACGCGGTTCGACTTCCGTCGGAGATTGTTCAAGTACGTTGGCCATGGCGGTGGCTTTATCAAAATGAGTACAGAGGTGTCAAGCGGAAGTGCATCTCGACGCAAAGAACTGTGACCTGGAGAGGCTCGGCGAAGGGGACTCGAGCGAGCAGGCGAACCGCTAATTATACACCAGGCAAAATAGGCAATCTATCTGAAATCGGCTACACAGTCCCGTATTCTAGAGTCCATTTGTCAAGAAGACGGACCTTTTCTAGGACGTCCACCGAATGCTCCTACGCAGGTTGATCGGCTGACGTTGGATCGGTTGGCTTGATTCACGGTTTGGCGCTCACTCGATGCCGCTGTTTCTCAAACGCCGCGCAATCAGTGTTATGGACGTCCGCTGCCGTCCATTTGATTCGGGAGGACGATCATGAGGTTCGCCTCCTTCGCTTGGACTCGCGGTATCGGGCGTCGCGACTGAAGCGGATCAAATAGAGATGCGCGGCTCGAGTAATTCGAGCCGCGCTCGAAACCAGGGTAAACAATCGATCGCTGGCCTCGTTTGCTAGTCGGTCACTATTTCTCGTGTCGTTCGCCGCCCCGGTTACCCGGGTTGGCTCCACGTTCAGCGTTCGCAGGAGCAGGACGCGGTGCGGCGCCACGAATGGTGCCAGGCTGTGGGCGATTCTCGGTGCCCCGATTCTCGGCTCCGCGGTTTGCGGCTCCACGGTTTTCACCGTTGCGCGGGTTCTGATTGCCACGGAAGAATGTCTGCACGCGCTGTTGCACGCGAGCATCGCGCAGCTCGGCGATATTTTTGATGTGCGGCAGGTCGCGAATGCGATCGCGGCCGAAGCCGAGCACAAACGCGCGGCGACCGAAATCGAACGTGCCGGCGCCCCAAGGAATCGCAACCAAGCCGTTGTCGGCCGACAACACGGCGTATTCCAGGCAGCCACTGTCGGAGATCACGAAGTCGCGTACGGTCCCGTAGTTTACGCCACCATCCAGCAGGACGGTCGAACCAATGACCGCGCTGGCTTGTAGAATCTGGTTGTCGCGACGCTCCTCGCCACGTCCCTCGGGTGCGAACGTCCGATTCGGAGCGACTTGACCGGCCGCGGGAGCGGCAGGACGAATCGTCTGCGCGAACGCGCTCTGCGCGGTCGGGTAAGCAATACAAGCTGCCAACGCGATGTCGAGAATCTTGCGGGCGGAAACGATCATCTGGTAATCCTCATCTTGCGGTGTGTGGAATTCGGTGCGATCCATTCCTCACTTGGCACCGAACGCGACCAGTCCGACTGCGTGGGTTCTCGGCATGGCCCGGAAAGTTTGATACGGCGATGGGAATGCACTTCATGTGCCAAATGACGATTCGAACATGACCGGCGAAGCTAATGTCGCCCCGCGAAAGTCTCCGGCCCCGTGCAACGCACTCTCCGGCCCCGTGCAACGCACTCTCCGGCCCCAGTGCAACGCGCTCTATTGCCCCGACGCTTCGCTCCGCGAGGCGCGCACAGAATCAGGCGGCGACGACATGTTCCGGGGCACAAATTCGAGTGGCCGCCGGATTCCCTGGGTACAGGTCGGCCGTTGAACGACCGGTGTCACCTCGGGCAAACCAGAGCCGCAAAGCGAACAGGTGACCAACGGGCGCCCCTTGTGCAACTCCAGGTCTAACTGGTATTTATGGTTGTTGCGCGGTGTAATCGCGGGCCCCGTCTGCCCGCTGCGTGCTCCGCGGGCTCGCGCCGGCCCGCTGCTCGGTTCGCGCCTGGGCTGCGTCGTGGAAATTCGGGCCGGTTCGATTCTCGACCCCGCGGGGAATCTCTAAAACCGGCCGCTCTTCCTGTGGGTATGGTCTAGCAGCCGTCCGATAAGGTCCGATGACAACTGGATCGGGGCGCGGATTGCCCCGTTCATCCTTCTTTACATTTACATGTGACCGCGTCCGTGGAGAACCGTATGCGATTGACCTGGATTGTCGTGGGAGCCGCCTTGGTAGTCGCGGGGCAAACCGCTCCTTCGCGGGCTGAGGCCCTGACTGCCGCCAAGTTGGGACAGAAAATCAGCGAGGTCGGCTTTGTCGACGCGGCTGGCAAGAAGCTGACGCTCAACGACCTCAAAGGCGCGAAGGCCACGGTCGTGGTCTTCTTGTCCTTCGATTGTCCCGTCTCGACGAGCTATTCGCCCGTCCTGATGGAAATGAAAAAGCACTACGCCGATCGCGGCGTGAACTTCGTCGGCGTGTGCGCAGCCGAATCGGAAACCCCGGCGAGCGTGGCCAAGCGGGCCACCGACTTTGCGTTGGGCTTTCCCGTCTTCAGCGACAATCAGGCGGCGGCGGTCACGGCCTTCAAAGCCGCGAAAACGCCCGAAGCGTTTTTGCTCGATCACAATCTGGTGCTCCGCTATCGCGGACGCATCGACGACGCGTTTGCCGCCCGGCTCAAGCGCAACCAGCAGATCAAGTCGCACGACCTCGAGAACGCGCTCGACGAAGTCGTGGCCGGCAAAGCCGTCAGCCACCCCGTCACCGAGGCCATCGGCTGTCTGGTCGGCGCGGAACGCGAAACCAAAAAGGACGGCGCGGTCACCTACTACCGCGACGTGCTCCCCCTGTTGCAGGCCAACTGCCAGGAATGCCACCGTCCCGGCGAGATCGGCCCGTTCGCCTTGATGAACTACAAGCAGGCCGTCAATTGGGCTGAGGACATCAAGACCTACACCGAAACGCGGCAAATGCCGCCCTGGAAAATCTCAGGCGGAGTTGCGTTCCACAATGAGCGTCGCCTGAGCGACAGAGACATCGCCTTGCTGGCCCGCTGGGTCGACGAGGGAACGCCGGAAGGCAAGCCATCCGATGCCCCGCCGCCGCGACAATTCACGACCGGCTGGCAGCTCGGCGAGCCCGATCTCGTGCTCACGCCGTCGGACGAGTTCGTGCTGGGCCCAGGCGGGCCGGACTTGTTCCGCGTCATGGTGTTGCCGACCAACTTGGCCGAGGACAAATTCGTCGTCGGCTACGAAGTGAAGCCGGCCAACCCGCGGGTGGTCCATCACACTCTCAACTTCATCGACACGACCAAAGCGGGCCGCGGCCTGGAGAAATCCGCCCAGGCCCGCGAGGCCAAGCATCCCTCGAAAGACGGTTACGACCGCGGTCCCGGCTACTCGTCCGACATGGGAGTCGGCTTCTTCCCGCAGGGAGGCCTGGGCGGTTGGGCACCAGGACAGCTAGCACGGCAGATGCCGGAAGGCTACGGCTTCCTGCTCCCCAAAAAGTCCGACGTGGTGGTCCAAGTGCACTATCACCGCAACGGCCGCGTCGAGCACGACAAGCTACAGATCGGCCTGTACTTCGCCAAGAAAAGCGACGGCATGAAGGCCTTCAAGGGGGGCGTGATTGCCGGCCGCTTCATCGCAATTCCCGCGGGCGACTCGAACTACAAAGTCGCCGGTTCGACGAGCGTCACCGAAGAATGCATCCTGCACAACATCACGCCGCACATGCACCTGATCGGCAAGAAGATCAAGGTGACAATCAAGAAGCCGAAGCAGCCGAAAGCGACTCTGCTGGAGATCGGCGCCTGGGACTACAACTGGCAGGAAACTTATTTCCTCAAAGAGCCGATGAAGCTGCCGGTCGGAACGGTGCTCGACATCGAAGCCGTCTACGACAACAGCATCAAGAATTCCAACAACCCCAGCAATCCCCCGAAGCTGGTCACCTTCGGCGAACAGACGACCAACGAAATGTGCTTCGTGTTCCTGGGGGCTACTTCCGAAGGAAAGGAGCGATCTCCGTTCGCCAATCCCTTCGGTGGCGGGGGAAGACGCCGCGACCGACGCGAGAAGGCCAAGGAAGCCGCGAAGAAGGACGCCGGCAAACAGGCCAGCCGGTAACGTCGACCGGATTCTCAAACACTGACTGTGTGCCACGGCTGAGCGGTTTTCGCTCAGCCGTGTTTTTTTGCGATGGCAGCTGCTACGGGAAATCGGGTGCCACTGGCGGCTCGTCCGCCAGTGCTCTTCGCTGGAGCACGCAGAGAGCACGGCAGGCGCAGAAAAGGTATCAGGAACCTTTGTGAGGCCGTGTCGCCAGGAATTTCGACCTTGTTTCTACGGTCGTAGAAACTCGGTCTCGGCGTCGCTGTCGTTGGGGGTACGATGATGATAGCGCACCTTGCGCGGACCAGCGGACCGCGACGATCGCGTCTTGAGGGCGGGAGGGTGCGGTTGAGATGCGAAGTCGGGTCGGTACAACTCAAAACTGATAAGGGAAGCAGTACCGTACCGACTTTGGCGGGTCGAACTGCGTAACGAGAAATTTCCCTGGCTCTGAAGAACCCGCGGGCTGACACCCGCGGCTCGCCTTCGAAAAAACCGGCCCGCCGGGTGCCACTGGCGGCTCGTCCGCCAGTGCTCTCCTATGCAATACGCGACAGACACTGGCGGGCAAGCCGCCCGTGCCACCCGCCGCCGTGCAGAGACTACTTGGCGAAGAAAAGATCCCCGCCCGCGGACTAGCCAGAAATCGGGTCGGTACAATCAAATTTGATAAAGGGAGGCTGTACCGTACCGACTTTGGCGGGTCGAACTGCGTAACGAGAAATCTGCCTGGCTCTGAAGAACCCGCGGGCTGACACCCGCGGCTCGCCTTCGCTGACGTGGCGCCGTTAGTCTTCCGGTCCACGTCTCGGGCGGCGTGGCCGGTTGCGGACCTGCGCCACGCCCCAGAATCCGCCGATGAGGTGCGGGAATTTGCCGGGGGTCACGTGGTAGTGCCAGCCGCGCTCTTTGTCGAAGTGCACGTTGAATTCGTTGAGCGGGTTCTTGGTTGAGTCCTTGGCCAGCTCGCCGGCCGCTTCGTACGGTCCGTAAATGGGAAAGCCGTCGAAAGCGAAGCCGATCAACGGCGAATGGGCCGTGCCGTCGTCGGTCCAGGGTGATTTCACGCAGACCGGATACTTGTGGTAGTGATACTCGAAGCCCGGGCTCGGATGGCCGCAACACCGGTCGAGCCGCCAGATCGCTTCGACCGAGTCGGCGTCGAACGGGTTGAAGAAAATCACGCCATTCACGGCCACGCCGATCGGTCCGCCCGGCAGAGCGCCGTTTTCGTTCTGAGGGTCGACGGCCACGTGGTCGGGATTCACCCGCGGCTCGAGCGGGATTCGCCAGACCTGTCGCTGTTCCTGAATGTAATTGGGATTGCCGTCGAGGGCCCGCCAGCGATCGGGGAAGACGGCCGTCGGATGGTTGGGCAAATTGTGCGACCGCACGATTAAGTGGGTCTTCGTGAATTCGAGTTTCACATTGTCTTTGACCAGACGATCCTTGGTGACCGCGTCGCCTTCCAGATCGAGCCAACCTTTACGCAGCCAGGCCTGCATGTTGTCGGCGAAGGGGGCCTCGAAGCGATCGGTTCGGTAATAGAGTCGATCGGCATTCGACGCATCGAAATGCGTGGGCGGAGCGATTGGACGTCCGTCGCTGGGACGATTCGAGTCGCCTCTCGGGTCGTAATACCAGCGTCCGCCTAGCGGGATGAGCGCGTCGGCTGGGGGCTCGGCTTTCTTTCCTTCACTCTTGGATTTCATGCGGGCGACGAAATCGTCGGGATCGGGAATCCGCACCAGCTCGAATTCGTTGATCCAGAATTCGCCGCGTTTGGCTTTTCCGATCCCGTGCCCAAATCCGGCCGTCAGCTCGAGCGTATCGATTTCGGGAAACGGGGTGCGAAACACGAGTTCGTAGCTCTGCCAACTTCCCAGGCCCAACTTGGCGTTGGTTTGCGGATCGCGAAAGTTTTCCCGCGCCAGTGCGACCTGGGGATAGATCGACTTCTTGACTGAGTCGAGTGAATTCGTTCCTTTATCGCGGAAGAATTCGACTTTGAGAAACAGGTCGTCGCGCTGAACGTGAAAGCCGTCCTGCGCCCAGCCGCGAATACGGAATCGAAACCACCGCCCGCCTGTTGGCGAGATGTTGGCGACTGTCTGCCGAACCGAACCCGCTCGCAGACGGCCGCTCGCTTCGGCGCTCGATAAAAACCGTACGCCGCGACCGGCCACTTCGGAATGGACCTCGGGAAACGCACCGTAGCGGGCGTCGCCTTCGAGTGTGTGACTCTTGGCGATCGTTGATTTCGACGAGGCGTCATCAAAGTGGGGATTCGCATTGAGGACCCGGTCGTGAGCGCTCGCAACCGGGATTGCGACACATAAAGTAGAGATCGCTAGAACCAGTGACAGATTGCGGGCCCGCGTCATCACTGTGAACCCAATACTGTGAGACCTTGGCGAGAGACCGTGCCGAGTTTACTGAACCGAAGTGAGTCGACGTCAGACTCGATTTGAAGCACCCGCCAGCTCACGCTGGCGGCTCGCCTCATCGACAGGCGCTCCCAATTTCATTCCGGCGCGGGACGACCGGGGCGTTGCGGACGATCGGAATCGCCGTCGGGCGGGCCACCGCCAGGGCCACCGTTTCCACCAGGACCGCCGCCGGGGCCACCCCCCTGCCCGCCGCGTCCGCCACGACCTCCGCGGCCGTTGCGCGGCGCGTGCTTGACGAAGTCCTTCGCGAACTTGGTCAGTTCGGCGCGGCTGAGCTTTCCATCGCCATCGGCATCGAAGGTCATTGCATGGGCCACCAGACCATCGACCGTGGGCGGTCCACCCTGGCGGCCGCGACCGCCGCGGCGTCCAGGGCCGCCTCCACCGGGGCCACCTCCACCAGGACCGCCCGGGCCACCCGCCTGTCCGGGGCCGCCGCCAGCGCCGCCTTCACCACCCGGACCACCCCGCTCTTCGCCGGCGACGCCAGGACCATCGGGGCCGCCTTCTTCCTGAGGATCGCGTCCCGCTCGTTCGCCACCGCGACGGCGTCCCTCGCCAGGGCCGTCTGGGCCACCCTGCGGATGCAGTTCGTCCTCGCTGAGCTTTCCGTCGCCGTTCTTGTCAAGCTTCTTGAGCGCGGCCGGCGCATTGGCAATCTCTTCGGCCGACAGCTCGCCGTCGCGATTGGTATCGAGCACTTCCATCAAAGGATTGCGCGGCGGACCATGTCGCCGTCCGCCTCCTTCCGGCGGTCCTTGGCGGTCATTTTCGTTCTCACCGCGCGGAGGGCCTTCCGGCGGCTGGGCGACAACGACGGCGGCGCCCAGGGCGCACAACACTCCGACGATCCACAACGTGCGACGCATAATACGATCTCCAAATTCAGTGCGTGAGCGACGGGCAGCTGAGGCAAAAGTTCTGATCACTGGGCCGCAGCGACGCGATACAGCGCCAAGTTCGATGGTAAAAATAACTCGTTATTGCAGAGTGCCGAGCCAAACCGCCGCCAGCCCTGCGGCACCGGTTGACGATTGGCTATGATGAAAGCGTCTCATCGTTCTTTCCGTTCGACAGCAGCAATCCAAGGCAGCGGCAATCCAGGGCAGCGCCAGTCCAGGACAGTGGCAGTCCTGCCGAAATCACTAACGCGAACCGATCGCTCGCATCCACGCGCCGCGAACGAGCTGCGGGCGGATTCGGCGAAACTAAGTGCTGGCAGGTCCTTCGAGCAGTGTGGAGCCCCGCGTTTGTTTCCCGTTAAGTACCAGGTGAGTTCATGACGGGTGGCCCCACGGCCCCGGCGGACGAGGAAGCGCTGGTCATTCGCCTGCGGGAGGGCGATCGCGAGGTCCTGGGCGACCTGTTCAGCCTTCATCGGCAGCGGGTTTGGCGGATGATCCGCTTTCGGATGGATCGGCGGCTGGCCGCGCGGATCGATCCGGATGACGTTTGTCAGGAGGCGTTCCTGGCCGCGCGAACCCGGATCGACAACTTTCTGGCCGAGCCCCAGGGCTCGTTTTTCGTCTGGTTGCGGATGATCGCCTTGCAGACGTTGTTCGACCAGCATCGGCACCATATCGGCGCCGAGATGCGCAACGCGGGCCGCGACGTGCGACTGGACCAACCCGACGGATCAAACACGTCGCTCTGCTTGGCGGCCCAGTTGGCCGGAACGATCACGTCTCCCAGTCAGGCGGCCGCTGGTTTGGAGTTGATGCAGCGGCTGGAACAGGCGATCCGCTCGATGGCCGCCCTCGATCAAGAAATCATCGCGATGCGGCACTTCGAGGATCTGACGAATGTCGAGTCGGCCGAGGCGCTCGGCATCAGCCCCACCGCAGCCAGCAATCGCTACGTGCGCGCGATCGCGAGGCTCAAAGAAATCCTGATTTCCTTCGGCAACACCGAAAGCAAGTTCTCCTAGGTTCCCGCATGCTGGCACCGCAGCCGGACAGCAATCCCCTCGAGGCGCTCGCCGCCGAGTTTGTCGAGCGGCACCGACGGGGAGAAGGTCCGTCGGTGGAAGCCTACGCGGTCGAGCACCCGGAACTCGCTCCGCAAATCCGCGACCTATTCCCGACCATCGCCGCACTGGAAAAAGTTCGCGCGGGGCAGGAACAGCCGGACGATCGACGAGCCGTGCCGAGTGCCCCGAAGCTCGAGCGCCTGGGCGATTTTCGCATCGTCCGCGAGATCGGCCGCGGAGGAATGGGCATCGTTTACGAAGCGATGCAGGAATCGCTGGGCCGCCGAGTGGCGGTCAAGGTGCTGGCCCGACACTCTCGGCTGGATGACACCCATCGTCGGCGGTTTCATCGCGAAGCACGGACGGCCGGACGGCTGCACCATACCAACATCGTGCCGATCCTGGGCGTGGGCGAGCAGGACGGTCTCGACTATTTAGTCATGCAATTTATCGAGGGGGTCGGCCTCGATTCAGTCATCTACCGCATGCGCAGCACGAGCGCGGTCAACCCGGTTGCCATGCGGCTCTCGTCCTATTGGAAAGAGGCCAACGGAGCTGGCAAGCTGTCGGCCCCGACGCGCCAACTGAACTCTGACAGCGGACTCCCCGAGGACCGGCCCGCCAGAGAAATCCCAGCCACCCAGATCGACTTCTCCCTGTCCGACACGAACCGAACGATCGATTCGACCTCGAAATCGAAAACGGAAGCGGAAACCGGAACGAATGGGGCACCGCTCGCGGGCACGGGCTCTCAGATCGGCGCGACGCAACCCTTACGGCAGGTTTTGCGAACGTACTGGCAAGACGTCGCCTTTGTCGGCCTGCAAGTCGCCCAAGCGCTCGAGTACGCCCACAGCCAGGGAACTTTGCATCGCGATATCAAGCCCGGCAATTTGCTGGTGGATAATCACGGCACGACTTGGGTTGCTGACTTCGGCCTTGCCAAGGCGATGGATCAAGACGCTGTCAGCCGCACGGGCGAGGTATTGGGCACGCTGCTCTACATGGCCCCCGAACAATGGCGCGGGACGGCCGATGCCCGCAGCGATATCTACAGCCTGGGCGTGACGCTGTATGAGCTGGCGACGCTGCGCGTGCCGCTCGAAGTTCACGATCGGGTGAAATCGCTCGGACGGGCCACGCCGCTGTCGGCCGTCACCGCGCCGCGGAAGATCTGCCCGACCCTGCCCGTCGATTTGGAAACGATCATCCTGAAAGCGATGGCCGATGAACCGGCCCATCGCTATCAAACGGCGGGCGAACTGGCGGCCGACCTCGGGCGGTTTTTGCAGGATCAGCCGATTTCGGTCCGGCGTCCGAGCCTCTGGGAACGCTGGTGGCGCTGGCGCCGCAGGAACCCGGCCGCGGCCTATTTTTCGACGGCGGCCGCTGCGCTCTTGATCCTTGTGGTCGCGGTGACTTCGGCGGCGTACGTCCAAACTCGAGTCGCACTGAACCAGGTCTCGAAAGCAAATGAGGCCCGCGGGGAGGCACTCGCCAACGAAAAAATCGAACGCGAGCGAGCCGAGTCGATGCTCACGACTTCGTTGGCGACGCTCGACAATGTCTTTAGCCGCCTGGTACCGGACCAGCACGATCAGGGACGCGCGCTCACCGTTTCCGGTCAGGACCAGGGGAGTCAAACCGCGGCCGCTTCGCCCGAGTCCGCCGCCCTCTTGGAAGAGCTGCTGAAAGTCTACGATCAGCTCGCCGCCGGTCAGGGCAGACCAAGTCGGCTCGGCGTCGAGTCGGCCCGCGCCAATCGTCGGATCGGCGACATTCATACGCGGCTGGGAAACCTGGAACGGGCGGGAACCGCTTATCAACAGTCGATCGAAAAGTACCGGTCGCTGGCTGCCAGTGAAACGGATCGCACCCTCCAACTGGAAATCGCCCGACTCCACAACAACCTGGGCGCGATTTATGACCGGCAACGAAACCAAACGAAATCCCGCCAAGAGTTCCAACTGGCGTTGTCGATTCTCGAACAGCGCTCTGCGAACCTGGGGCCGGCCGCTGAGCGATTTGAAGCAGCTCGCACCCATTTTCTATTGGGCCGCGGCGCAGACAAACAGTCGGAACCCGAGCCACCTCACCACGGACCCAGACACGGACACGGCGACGGACCGGGACCCGGCCACGGTGGCCCAGGCGCCGAACCGGGGGATGGGCCACCTGACGGTCACGGTCCACCGCCGGGCGACGAACACCGGCACCGGCCCGGACACCGCCCGCCTCCCGGGGAAGGTCCCTCACCTGGTGACGACCTCGTCGGCCTCCCGCCCGGTCACGATCCAGACGGCCCTCCTCCTGATGGCGATCGCGGAGGGCCGCCCCACGATGAGCGAGGTGAAGGGCCTGGCGGCCGGCACGACGGTCCGCCTCGCAGGCACACCGATCTCAAAGAACTCGGCCTGGCGATCAGCCTGCTCGATCCGCTGATCAAAAGCGATCCGAAGAACCCGGCCTATCGCTATCTGCTCGCGCAATGTTACCGCGAAGAGGCCGATCCCCACTCGGCGTCCTCGAGCGAGATCACAAAAGCCGAACAGTTGCTGACGGCACTCGTGAAAGAACATCCCGAGGTGGCCGACTACCATTTCGCGTTGGCCGACACCTACGCAATGTCGGATATTCGCGAGCTTTCGCCGAAAGAATTTCCCGAGGCCGAAAAGAATCTGCGGGCCGCGCTCGGCGAAAGCACTACACTCGTCGACCGCAATCCCTACGCGAGCGACTATGCGGCCCTGCACGGGCACATCCTGCACAAGCTGGCTGGAATTCTGCGACAGAGTCCGCCAGAACGTGCGAGCGCCGCGGCCACGGTCGACGAGATCGGCCGGCTCTATCAAGAAGCCATTCGCAAACAGGCTGACCTCGTCAAACGGTTCCCGGGAAGCTTGGCTTACCTGTTCTGGCTCGGGAAATTTCGCATGTCGCTGGGCGAGTTCTGGCTCGAGCGCCGAAATCCGGAAGAAGCCGAAAAGGTTTTTCAGACGGCCATTCGGGAAGTCGAACCCTCCTATCAAGGCAAAGTGACGCAAGGCGCACTGGGCGACGTGCTGCGCGATCTCTATGAGAGCCTCGGGCAAGCGCTCCAAGATTCCGGTCAGGATCAGGCGGCCAAGGCGGCCCAAGATAAGGCGAGCAAAATCGGACCGCCGCATCCCGGACCTCACGGCGGCGAACATTTTCGGCGCCGCGGCCACCGGCCGGGACCGCCCCCTCCGCGTGACGACGACCGATAGCGCGCGCCAAGTGCGAACACACTTCGCGTTGCTGGATTCGCGCCACGGCGTGAAT
>DASRXU010000541.1:0-5347 GCA_035687365.1 Planctomycetaceae bacterium
GCTAAGAGAAGCACCACAGGGAAAGCAGAACCAATCGCGGAGATGAGTTTTTGCATGGGTGTTCCTTTTGCACCACTTTTATGCCAATGTTTTGGCACTATGGTCCATCCGCTGCGGGCCCCATGAGCTACCCTTGGAGGGAGCGGCGATCGCGGCACGCGCACTAGGGTCACCTTCCGAGAGTCGCGCATGTGGTCACGTCCTTTCGATGGCACGGGACGATCCAGCATCGCGGGCACAGGCGGCGAGCCGCTCCAAGTCGCCGACGAGCGCGGGCCATTTGGCCCGGCCGAAGCGCTCGATGATCGCCGTCTGGGTTCGTATCCAGACGGGATCGGCGGCCTCCAGAACCTGGAGTCCTTTGCGAGTGAGTTCGGCGGCCCGTGAGCGCCCGTCGGCGCCGGCGGAGATATTCAGCCAGCCGTCGCGCTGCATGGGAGTAACAGCCCGGTACAGCGATGTGCGGTCCATGCACAGATCCTCGGCCACGCGCAAGAGTGGCTCTCCCGGGTGTCGCTGGACGGCACGGAGGAGCGCGAGCTGAGTAATGTTCAGTCCCGCGGGTTCGAGGGCGGCGTCAAACACCCGGGCCACGACCCGCGAGGCGCGGCGAACCGTGGTACAGGCGCAAGGTCGTGGCACGCTGGTTGATTTTGGCATAGGGATCGTGAATTCGGCTGGGCTTGAAATTGATGTGTACACATCATTATCGGACCGGGGTGTTACTGTCAAGGGAGTCGCCTGCTGCGGTCAAGGAGTGGGGCGCTTTTGCGAGCTGCGGCGCCGAGGCGTTGGTTCGAACGCACGGCATCGAGAATGCCGACCCTTAACGTCGCATTCCGCAGTAGGCCACTACCCGAGACAGGCATTACGTCAGACGCAGACGAACTTGGTCGTCATATCTGCCGCTTTCCCGTAAGCTCAACCATGTTCCCGGACACGCCATCAAAAGACCCTATTACAGGAGGCGGCGCTCGCTATCGCGCGTTTTGTCCGATCCCGAACAGTCACAAATGTGGGTAGGCGGCGACCGAGTTTCAGAAACTCGTCGAATGTGGGACGCTCCATCTGAGGAACGATTTTCGATTCGAGATTAAATCCGTTTGTCTCAACCTTGAAAGGGCGTTTTGAACGGCAAGCCCGGGGTTAAGTGCTGCCAGATTGTTTCCGTGCTTTTTCTCGACACACCCGCGCGGCCAATAAACCGACGACCGCATTCGGTGTCGGATGACGGCTTCACCGGCGTCACTTCGTCCGGGCCTTCGCCTTCGTCTCCACCTCCACTACGAGCTTCTTGAGTCCTCACGGCCACGGAGCGAGTCGAGGGCCGACTCGGTCAGGGTCAGGCAGTTATTTCCCTGGATGTCGCCTCCAAAGATGGCGGCGACACCCTCAGCGGATAGATGACTTACGCACGCGAGGGACCTATCCGCTTCAAGGCAACGCGAAAGCCCATTCCGACTGCGGCAAAGCTCGTGGATCCGAGCAAGAAACCGAGAGCGAGCACTCCCGCCCTGGGAAAAGCAACGGAGGAAGAGAACTCATCCGCTCGGCCGGCCATGCTCGGCGGGGTGAAGGTCTCCATCGCCAAAATCAGCCGCGGGCGGAGCGCAATCCAACCGTACGGTCCAATCTTCGAGTGCACCATCGGAGTCCATCTGGATCACCTCATCCCCGAACTGGCCGAAGTGAAGGGCCTCCGAATTGTCCTGACAGAAGTGAAGGATGATGACGGAAGTCTGCTGAAGCAAACGAAGTTTTTTTTCGGCCACGACCGCAAATTCCAGACAACACAAGACGTTCGAGCCGGGAGTGGAGGGCGATGAATATTCGGAAGTTCGGTTTTGGCTCGAACCAGGCACTGCGAAAGCCATCAAGCATCTGTCGGGGCACATCGAACTGTTGATGCCGAAGGATCCCGGAAGCATCGTTACCGCCAGCTTCGCCAAGGCCCAGGATGTCGGTGTCCCGATCAAAGGTGGCGCGCTTCAGAGAAAAGCCTATCTCGTCGGTCGCTATTACCTCGATCGGACCGCCAGCGAACTCGCTTTCCCACTTCAAAATGACGCGCTCCAGGCGGCGGGAGTCACACGACCTATTCCGGGCCGCAATCTCGTCCGTCGTGACTAGGCTGCGCGCGTCGAAGGCCTAAGTCAGATCTCGCAATATCGCCGGATCAGCTGGAATTTATCTGGCTCGCTGTCCGCGTTGCCGTTCCCAAGTACAATCGGCTTCGTCGGTTGACCAATTTTTGTCAGCCGGGCAATTCGGCGCTTAGCAGTGTGCGTTCGACTCAATCTAGCCGCGTTGGAGAGGCCGATGACCAAGATGAAACAGGCACTGTGGATGCTGGTCGCAGTTTCGAGCGCAGCGTGGCTTCGACCGGCGTTGGCGGCCGATGATGCAGGACCCTATCAGGTGTCCAAAGTTTTGAAGGTCGGCGGGGACGGAGGTTGGGACTACGTCACCGTGGATTCGCGGGAAAAACTGCTTTACCTCCCGCGCACGACGCACACTATGGTCATCGACGCGAATGATGGCACGGTCAAGGCTGACATACCGGGCCAAAAGGGAAACCACGGCGTGGCCCTCGATCGCAGTAAGAACCGTGGATTTATCTCCGATGGAGAGGACGCTTCAGTCGTAATCTTTGACCTCAAGACAAACGAGGTGCTGGGCAAAGTGAAGGCCGCAGAAGATGCCGACGCCATTATTTACGATCGGGCCAGCGGTAAGGTGCTGGTCTCCTGCGGCGATGCGCATGCCCTGGTGCCAATTTCCGCCGACGTCGATCCGAAGGCAGGCAAGGCGGATGCGGCCGTAGACTTGGGCGGAAAGCCGGAATTTCTCGCGTCCGATGGTCAGGGAAAGGTCTACATTAACCTCGTCGACAAGAATCAGGTCGTCGTTGTCGACACACGGGCCATGAAAGTTGTCGACAAATGGTCAACGACGCCGGGCGGCCAACCGGTCGGCATGGCCATCGATCGCCAACATCGTCGGCTGTTCGTCGGCTGCCGGAAGCCCCAGAAGTTGATCGTGATGAGCGCCGATGATGGTCGCGTGCTAGCCGATCTGCCCATTGGGGCCGGTTGCGATGGCACCGCGTTCGATGGCGATGCCTTCGCCAGTTGCCGAGACGGCTCGTTGGCGATTGCCCGCGAAACCAAGCCGGGCACGTTTGAGATTGTCGAAAACCTCAAGACGCGGCCGGGCGCAAAAACATGCGGGGTCGACCGCCGCCAGCACACGCTTTATTTGCCAACTGCAGAGTTCGGCGAAGAGCGTGACGCCCGCGGCCGACCGAGGCCCAAGCCGGGCACCTTCATGGTTCTCGTCGTGCATCGCGCGGGCAGTTAGCAGTTTCGCCCGCCAGAGTTGCAGCACAACTTATCGAGGCAGCGAACGCGCCCGTAGACGCGCGTTTGCCGTTACAAAATCTCAAGCCTTCCCGGCTGTATGGGATGGTGCCCCGTCAGCCGGACGAAGCGAGGCCGGAGCTTGGGGGGGTTCCAGGCGATTTCGCGATGCTCGATGCGACGCCACAAAAGAGTGAGTGCGACCACTGGTAATCCCCGTGTCAAACTAGATTAGCGATGCAGAGCCATTACCGAACCGTGCGAACGGCGTTGCGTGCTTTGCGTCGCAATTTGCTGCGCTCGGCGATGACCTGTCTCGGAATTGTGATCGGAATCGCTGCTGTCATCGCCATGATGGAAATCGGTCACGGGAGTGCCCTAGCTATCCAGCAAAGGATTGCCACCCTCGGCGCCAACGTGTTGCAGGTCGAACCGGGCGCAAGTTCTTCGAGCGGCGTTCGCATGGGCGCTGGCACGACGCTGACGTTGTCCCCCGGGGACTGCGACGCCATCGCCAACGAATGCAGCGCGGTCCGCTACGTTTCGCCGGGCGTCGACTGCCGGATGCAAATCGTTTATGGCAGCCGCAACTGGGCTCCGTGGAAGATTCTCGGTACCTCGCCCGAATACCTGATCGTCCGGGATTGGGCCAACCTGCAAGAGGGAGAAGCGTTCACTGACAGCGACGTTCGCAACTTGGCCAACGTTTGCCTCATGGGCCAAACTGCTGCTCAACAACTCTTCGGCAATGAGTCGCCCGTCGGTAAGGAAGTCCGCGTCCAAGGAACCATCCTGAGGGTCATCGGCGTCTTGGAGCCAAAGGGGGCAAACATGATGGGCATGGACCAGGACGATGTCGTCATCGCACCCTGGACGACTGTGAAGTTTCGCATCAACGGCGCGAAGCTGGCCTTCGCCGACCAAACTGCCGCACTCAATCCAGTCGCCGCGGCCAACCAAGTCAACTCGCTCAGCAAGCAGTATCCGACGCCCATAAAGTTCTATCTCCAGCGCACCGCTGCTCAGACGGCTGACCAACCTCAACCTGTGAAATTCGTCGACCTCGACGATATCTACCTGTCGGTCGATTCGGCCGACCAGATCCCGCTAACCATTGACGAAATCACTCAACTGCTTAGGCGGCGGCATGGTCTGCGGGAGGGGCAACCGGACGACTTCTCGATCCGCGACTGGACGGAAGTGTCAAAGCTCATCAGTTCGACCAGCACTCTGATGACCAATCTGCTCATGTGCATAGCACCAATTTCCCTCTTGGTCGCTGGAATCGGCATCATGAACATGATGTTGGTTACGGTGACCGAACGGACCCGCGAGATCGGAGTCCGCATGGCAATGGGGGCCCGGGGTAGGGACATTCGGCGTCAGTTTCTCGCGGAAGCCGTGATCCTTTGCCTATGCGGCGGCATTGCAGGCATCGTACTAGGCCGCGGAGCGTCTTTCACACTGAGCATTCTCTTGGGCTGGCCCACAGTCGCTTCGTTGTCGGCGATTTTGATTGCCGTCGCCGTCGCCCTGAGCGTCGGCATAATTTTCGGCTCCTATCCGGCCTGGAAAGCGTCGCGCCTGGATCCCATCGAGGCGCTCCGTTACGAGTAGCGGCCTGCTCGAAGCGGCCGAGCGCGAAGGGGCTCTGGTTCGCCTTCTCAAACAGTTTGTCGACCCAGTCGCCGAATTGCTGTTCGTTCCGTTGGAGGAACGATTCCTGGTGTGTCGCAAAACGGCTGAGCCACGGAATCGACAGCGAGGGAGTGGACCTGTCTCCCGGTTGCCAGCTAGATGACTAGGCTGTGGTTCCAGTGGCAGATTGGTTCGCGCCAATGCTGAGGAGATTGGAGCCCGCCGGTGGGAGCAGGTTGCCATAGAAGTCCGTGGGCGTGTCGGCGAAGAAGCGGTCAATGAAGGCATCGTCACCAAAGTGGTAGGGGTCCCAGTTTAATCCGAACTGACTTAAGTCGAGCCCGGCTTTG
>DASRXU010000542.1:0-7293 GCA_035687365.1 Planctomycetaceae bacterium
AGTCCGTGTTCGGGTATTTTGAAGCGGCCCTGCGCTCTCCAATTGGGATCACGGAAAAGGCCAAGATCTGCCGTTACCTGCTGCGCAGGTGCGTCTCTTACCGCCGAAACCTTTGGAATGAATTCGCCAATAATTTGCGGAGCTGACAGGCTTGTCTTTGCGATGCTACTTGGGGAGCACCGTCGAGGAATGACGACGTTCGGAGAAACTCTTGAGCGCGATTGATACTTTCGAGCGAGCCAGCGGACGCGCGACGAGTGCCGCGGTGCACGGGCCCGTCTGCCGTTTTTGCGGGGCCGTATTGCGCTCGACGTTCGTCGACTTGGGAATGTCGCCGCTCTGCGAGAGTTACCTGAGCCGTGAACAGCTCAACCAGATGGAGCCGTTCTATCCGCTGCATGTTTACGTTTGCGGCGAGTGTTTTCTCACGCAGCTGGAAGCCTACGTCAGCGCCGAACACATCTTCAGCGAGTACGCCTATTTCTCCTCCTACTCGACGAGCTGGGTCGAGCACGCCCGAGTCTACGCCGAGCAGATGATCGAGCGCTTGCGGCTGGGGCCAGCGAGCCACGTGGTCGAGCTAGCCAGCAACGACGGCTATCTGTTGCAACATTTCGTGGCCCGCGCGATTCCCGCGCTGGGGATCGAGCCGGCCGCCAATATCGCTGACGTGGCCAATCGGCAGGGCGTGCCGACTTTGGTGCGCTTTTTCGGGGTTTCGTTGGCCCGCGAGTTGGCCGCGGCGGGCAAGCAGGCCGACCTCATCACGGCCAATAATGTCCTGGCCCAAGTCCCGGATCTCAACGACTTCGTCCAGGGAATGCAGATCCTCCTCAAGCCCCGGGGTGTGGTGACGATCGAATTCCCGCATCTGATGCGAACCATGCAGGGGATGCAGTTCGACCAGGTGTATCATGAGCATTTCTCGTACTTTTCGTTCACGACCGCCGAGCGCGTGCTGGCCGCACACGGATTGACCGTGTTCGATGTCGAGGAACTGGCGACCCACGGCGGCTCTCTGCGGATTTTCGCCCGGCATGCGGAAGAGACATCGCTTCCCGTGAAAGAGACCGTGACGGAACTGCGATCGCGCGAAGCCGCAGCGGGAATGAATTGCTTGGAGGGCTATTCGCACTTTGCCGAAGCAGTCAAAGAGGCCAAGCGGGGCCTGCTGTCCTTCTTGATCGAGGCGAAGAATGCCGGTAAATCGGTGGTCGGTTACGGAGCGCCCGGTAAAGGGAACACGCTCCTGAATTACTGTGGCGTGCGATCCGATTTGCTCGACTACACGGTAGATCGCAACCCCTACAAACAAGGCAAGTTTCTGCCGGGCACCCACATCCCGATCGATCATCCCGATCGGATCCAAGAAACGCGGCCCGATTATGTGCTGATCTTGCCGTGGAATCTCAAGCACGAAATCAAGCAGCAGCTCGCATCGATCCGCGAATGGGGCGGAAAGTTCGTCGTGCCGATCCCCCGAGTTCAAATCGAAGAATGAAGTTTACCGAAACCTGGTTGGCTGGCGCCTACCTGATCGACATCGAGCCGCGAGAGGATGAGCGCGGCTTTTTCGCGCGGACTTTTTGCCGCCGCGAGTTCGAGGACCACGGCCTCGAACCCAACCTCTTGCAGTGCAGCGTCTCGTTCAATCGTTGTCAGGGAACAATCCGGGGCATCCACTTTCAGCGATCGCCCTACCAGGAGACGAAGATTGTCCGCTGCACGGCGGGCGCGATCTTCGACGTGATTGTCGATTTGCGAGCCGACTCCCCGACGTTTCTCAAATACCTGGCCGTCGAACTCACCGCAGAGAACCGCCGCGCGCTCTACGTGCCGAAGGACTTTGCCCACGGATTTCAAACCTTGGCGGAAGAGACCGAGGTTGCTTACCAGATGTCAGAGTTCTACGCGCCGAATTCGGCAGCCGGGCTGCGCTGGAACGACCCGCTCCTGGCGATCGAGTGGCCGCTTCCCGTGTCGGTGATTTCTCAGCAGGACGCCGCGTCCGCCGATTTTCAGGGCGGCGGGGATCCGCGCTTGCTCGCATTGCAACCTGCTCCAGCGGTGCAGTCTTGAAGTTAAGCCAACTTCTCTCCGAAGTCGATTTGCGCGCGGCGGGCGACTCGATGCACGCCTTCATGGCGGAGCTTTATCCGACGTGCCGCAGCATCACGGGCGACGGATTACGTGCGACGCTGAAGCGAATCGGCCGGGAAATTCCGCTCGAGATTCACGAAGTCGCGACAGGAACGCCTGTCTTCGATTGGACCGTCCCGCATGAGTGGAACATCCGGGACGCCTGGATCAAGAATCCGCGAGGCGAAAAGGTCGTCGACTTCCAAAAGTCCAACTTGCACGTGGTCCAATACAGCCTGCCAGTTCAGCAGCGGATGACATTGGACGACTTGAAGGGGCACCTGCATACGCTGCCAGACCGACCCGATTCGATCCCGTACCGCACGTCGTATTACAAGGAGACGTGGGGCTTTTGTCTGACGCAACGGCAGGTCGACGAGTTCGAGCCTGGAGAATACGAAGTCAGGATCGATTCCACGCTGGCCGACGGTTCACTCAGTTACGGGGAACACTACCTGCGCGGCCGCACGGCAGACGAAGTGTTGATCTCTTGCCACGTCTGTCATCCCTCGTTGGCCAACGACAATCTTTCCGGAATGGCTCTCGCCGTGAAACTTGCCGCGCTGCTGGCAGGCGCCTCCCTCAAGCATTCGTATCGCTTTCTCTTCATCCCCGGAACGATTGGCTCGATCACCTGGCTGGCTCGCAACGCCGATCGCGCGCGGCAGATTCGACACGGCCTGGTTGTGACGTGCGTGGGGGATGCCGGCAGCCTTCACTACAAACGGTCGCGACAGGGAAACGCAGAAATCGACCGCGCCGTGATCAAGGCTCAGCGCGACCGTGGAAGGGAACTAAAGGTTCGCGAGTTTTCTCCCTACGGCTACGACGAACGGCAGTACTGCTCGCCCGGATTCAATTTGCCCGTTGGCAGTCTCACCCGGTCGCCGCATGGCACGTTCCCTCAATACCACACGTCGGCGGACAATCTCGATTTCGTTCGGCCCGAGGCGCTCGCCGATTCGCTGGCTGCTTACTTGGCGGTAGTTCGGATCCTGGAAGGCAATGCCTGCTATCAGAATTTGAATCCCTGCTGCGAGCCGCAGTTGGGCAAGCGGGGCCTCTACCGATCGATTGGTGGCCTGCCCGACGCCGGGCGGATGGAGTTGGCCCTGCTGTGGGTGCTCAATCTGTCCGACTCGACTCACTCGCTGTTGGATATTGCCGAACGAGCCGACTTGCCCTTCGAACTGGTTCAGCAGGCGGCTGAGACGCTCGTCGCTCACAACTTGCTGGAAGGGCGAATGGCCTAGATGAGCGTTCAGGAACACTCTTCGTTGATTACACCGGCCGCGCCTGCACCGACCTTGCCTGAGCCGGCGGTGAATGACGCCGGCGCTCGCGAGTCTGTAACGCACTCGGCGATGGCTGCTCGGGGTGATTCCTGGGCGTGGCTTCGCGAGCTGGTGCGTTATCGCGATTTGCTCTACATGCTGGCCTGGCGCGATATCCGGATTCGCTACAAGCAAACGCTGATGGGGCTCTTGTGGGCCATCCTGATGCCGGGCGCGATCATCATTGCCGGCGTTGTGGTCCGCCTGGCCATGGCGAAGTCGGCCGACAAACCGCTGTCTCTGCAGGATCTCACTCCGGTCTTCGTCAAATCGGTCGCCTGGGCTTTCTTCGTGGCCTCGATCCGCTCGGGGACGACATGCTTGATCAATAACTCGAATCTCGTCACGCGAATCTACTTTCCCAAGCTGATCTTTCCGCTGTCGTCGGTGCTCGGCAATCTCTTCGATTTTGCAGTTGCCTCGTGCGTGTTGACTGTGATTCTGGCGTTCACCGGCGTCACGATCAGTGAGCAACTTCTTTGGGTGCCCGTGCTGATGGCGCTGCTTGTGGTGCTGACGTCGGCGCTGGCTATTTTCCTGTCGGCTGCCGCCTTGTTTCTCCGCGACGTGAAGTACCTCGTGGAGATTTTCGTGATGTTCGCGATTTTCATCACACCCGTCTTTTTCAGCGCGTCGATCTTCGGCCGCTGGCAATGGGTGCTGTTGATCAATCCCGTGGCACCTCTGTTGGAAGGACTGTCCGACGCGGTCGTCTTCGGGCGCACGCCTGACCTTCTCTGGCTCACATATAGCGCGGCCATTTCTCTGGTCGGGTTTGCAGGGGCTGTCGCCTTCTTTCGCCGCTTGGAAGGGCTATTCGCGGAATGCATTTAGAGCCCAAAGCCCTCGAGATGCGCGGCGTAAGCAAGAGGTTCCGCAAGGGCGAACTCTACGATTCACTGCGCGACGCGATCCCCGGAATTGCGCGAAAACTGCTGGGGCGCAAACCGAACAACAAGCCCAACGTCCGCGAGTTCTGGGCCCTGCGCGACATCAACCTCGACGTAAAGCCTGGCGAAGTGCTCGGGATCATCGGGCACAACGGCGCTGGCAAGAGTACGATGCTCAAACTGCTCAGCGGCATTCTCAAGCCGACTAGCGGTTCGATTGCCGTCAACGGCAGGCTCTCGGCCCTGATCGAGATCAGCGCCGGGTTTCATCCCGACCTGACCGGACGCGAGAATGTTTATCTCAACGGCACGATTCTGGGCATGAATCGCACGGAGATCGCTCGCCGGTTCGATCAAATCGTCGACTTCTCGGGCTTGGAGGAATTTCTCGACACGCCTGTGAAGCGATATTCATCGGGCATGCACGCCCGTTTGGGATTTGCGGTCGCGGCTCACGTCGATCCGGACATCTTGATTGTCGACGAGGTACTCAGCGTCGGCGATTACTCGTTTCAAAACCGGTGCGTCGAACGCATGCGTCAGATCATTCAAGGGGGGGCGGCGGTCGTTTTCGTCTCGCACAATCTCAACGCAGTGGCCAGTCTCTGCAGCCGGCTGATTTTGCTCGACCACGGGCAGATCATCCGGGAGGGCGACCCGCAAGGCGTGATCCGCGCCTATCTCACCGAGAATCGCATCGACACGGAGGCCCCGAGCAAAGACGCCTACGTTTGCAGTTTCGTGACCCGGGACGAGCAGGGGCCCAAAGTCCGATTCCAACCCGGGGACGAGGTCTGGATCGATATCGAGGTCAAAGCGAACCGCGCCTGCGAGCGACTGTCACTCTCGCTCTACCTCAAGGACGAAAACGGCTACCAGATATTCGACACGTCGACCGAACGGCTCGGGCACCCGCCATTCTCATTGGCCGCCGGCGAAACGTATCGCTGCACGCTGCGGCTGACGCTGCACCTGGCCAGCGGATCGTTCTACTTCGGCACCATTGTCTTTCGTTACGACATTCAGCGCCTCTACGACGAATCATTCCCGATGGGAACTGTCTTCATCACTTCCGACACCGACGTCCGGGGCGTGGCGAATCTGTACCCCCAAGTCGAAACCGACTCGACATTGGCCGCGACGGAGCAGCCCGCGTGAGCGCAGCCGGAAATCCAACGACGGTCGCTCTGCTGAGCCCCTGCGGGTGGGGCAACTTGGGAGACGCGGCCATCATGACGGCGGCCATCGATCAAATTCGAGCGCGCCGCCCGGAAGGTGACGTGATTGCCATCACGCTCAATCCGATCGACACGCAGCAGCGACACGGCATCCCCGCATTTGCAATCGACGCTTTTACGTTGGCGGGGTTCAGCGTGGACCGAGCCGGCCTCACGGGCGTTCGCCGAGTCGCGCAGCGCGTGTTGCAACGCATTCGACGTGTGTCGTGCCGAGTCACAAATGCGCTGTGCGACATGCTGAATTGGATCACGCTCCCCATTCGCGAGTTGTCGCATTGGTGGAGCAGCTATCGCGTGGTACGCAGGTGCGAATGCATTGTCGTTTGTGGCGGCGGGCAGATCGACGAACTCTGGGGCGGTCCGTGGGGCCATCCCTACGTGCTATTCAAGTTCGCATTTCTTTCGCGTCTGACTGGAGCACGATTTGTTGTCCTGAGCTCTGGTTCGGCCAAACTGACCTCGCGGCTGGGAAGGTGGTTCGTAAGGCGGGCGCTGCGACTGGCCGATTATCGCTCGTTTCGTGAGCACTTTGCTGTCAACCTGGCTCGTGAACTCGGGGCGCCGGAGCCAAACCTCTGGTTTCCAGACCTGGCCTTTTCGCTCGATGTCAGCTCGACGAGACCCGTGCGACGCGGGAAAGGACCGATCGTCGGCGTAAGCCCAATCGCCTGGCTCGATCCCAATTCATGGCCCGAAAAGGACGGTCAGCGCTACGACGACTATTTCTCGCAGCTGGTCGAGTTCTTGAGGGCACTGGTCAAGCGGAAGAATCAAGTCGTGTTGTTTGCGACGGCCGCTGCCGACCATGCGGTCATCGCCGATCTGGTGCGAGTTCTGTGTGAGGACGGCATCGCGGATTTGAACGAACTTGTAATGATCTCCGCCGCCCGCACGGTGCCCGATCTGTTTAATGTGGTGGCTCAGGTCGATGTCGTCGTCGCCAGCCGCTTGCACGGAGTCTTGCTCTGCTACGCCTGCTGCCTGCCGGTTGCTGCCGTCTCTTACGATCCCAAAGTCGATTACCTGGTCGAGTCGTTCCATCAAGAGGACGCTTGCCTGCCCATCTTTGCGCTCGAAGCTAGCCAGCTGCTTACAACTCTCGATCGTGTTTACGCGACGCGTGAGGCGATCTCACAACAGCTTGCGGCCAAAGTTGCCGCATTTCGCGAACTGCTGGCACAGCAGTATGACCGGGTCTTCGGCCCCCTCGCAGTGGAAGAGTCTGGCCATGCACCGGAAACGGAAACTTCAGCATTTGCCGCAGAACAGATCGCGTGAATCGGGGTTATGTATGAGTGGACCGCGCAGCGTATGACGGCTCGAGACATTGTTAGCTCTCTAACCGAGGTCAATTTGCAACTTTACGACCCGGAGTCCGCCGACCGAGCCTTGGAGAAAGAAGAATCCGCGCGTGTCTCGCAGAGCGTGACGTCGTTCGAGCGCGGCAAACGATTGGCGACCCAGGCCCACGCCCTCATTCCCGGCGGCTGTCACACCTATGCCAAGGGTGACGACCAGTTCCCGACGCTTGCCCCATCGTTCATCGCGCGCGGCAAGGGTTGCCGAGTGTGGGATCTCGATGACAACGAGTACATCGAATATGGGATGGGTCTGCGTTCGGTCACTTTGGGGCATGCTTATCAGCCCGTGATCGACGCGGTCACCCGTCAGTTGCCGCTCGGAACCAATTAT
>DASRXU010000543.1:0-4966 GCA_035687365.1 Planctomycetaceae bacterium
ACCGACGCGGTCCAAGCGGTGACCGCCACCGGCAAGAGCTGCAATTCTCCGCGCGAGGCGAACAGAATGGCGACCACAAACACGGCTTGCCCCGGCACGGGAATGCCGAAGTTCTCGATAAACAAGAAGACGAAGATCCCCGCGTAACCGTAGTTATGCAGAAATTCGTGGACAGACTCGTGCATCACGGCGAGGCGAATCCGTTCTGAAAAATCGGGCTTTCGAGCGGACGGGCGAGTCCGCCCCATGTTCAGGAGCAATCCACACAACGTCACGTAGCCGAAGTCGGATCAACGGGATTACAGCACCTGGCACGGACCCTGTCAAAAGACAGCGCCTTGGCCCCGGTTGTCTGCCCGGTCATTCTCCGATAAAACGGCAATGGGCAGTAGCAAAGATGGTCAGCCACTGCGAGGTTTGAATCGTCGCGGTTGGAATCGTCGAACGTGGGAATTGTCACGAGCACCCGGTGCCGATCAGCGATGAATCACGAATCGGCAATGCTCGCGTATGTGCGGTTGGCCGAAGTGTCGCAACGCAAACGCCAACTCATCGGTCGCGATAAGCTGCTCGTCCTGGCCGCGGCAGCCGCCTGCCGCGCGGCGTGGATCGACGTCGGCGAACGGTGCCGGCAATTGGTGCTCGAACACAACCCGGCCCACCTGATCGGCACGTTTCCAACGGTGGCGGACGCCCTCCGCAGCGCCGATTTCACCCCATTGCTCAATCAGCTCGAGCGGATGTGCGGTTACGAGCGGGCCGAGTTTTTGGTGAGCGAACTCGATCTCGAAGCCGAACTGCCCGGGGAAGACCGCAGCGCCGGCCAGCTCGCGCTGTCCCTCTTGAGCCGCGTGGACGACTGAAGGTGCGACGGCGCGTCTTCGCGTCGCCCGTCACATTCCCTCAGATCCTTCGGAGCTCATCGTCGAGTTGTCATCGGCCTTGGGCTTCGTCTCCGGTGCCGCGCTCGATGTGTCGTCGTCCGAAACGCGATTTTTCTTCTCGAGAGCCGGCGGCCGCTGGGATAAGTCGCGACTTCCCGTCTTGGTAGAGCCCGAGTCGTCCCGAGAGCGCCAAAACGGCCCCTTCGTGACGGGAAGGAACCGCGGCGTGCCCATCGGTTCCTCGGGCTCGACGCTGGTGGGATGCGACGATGAAGCTTTTTCCGGCGGTTGTTGCTTTGACAACTCGCGAGTGCGGGCCACGGGACGCGCCGGCACTTGCCGCGTCCGCGGAGCTCCGCCGACGGAATTCGTCGTTCGCGCGGGTTTCGACTGACTCACAGTCGAGCCTGACAAGCGTTTCGAGCGGGGCCGATCGGCGGGGATTCTCAGAGTCATCCCCACGTTCAGCCGCGCGTTCTGGCTTTGAAGCTGATCTCGATTGGCCTCGAAGATGTCACGGTAGCGGTTGCTGTCGCCCAAGAAATGCTGAGCGATCTTGCTCAGCGTGTCTCCCCGGCGGACGGTGTAGGTCTTGGAAGGAGCAGAATCGGTCTGGGTTGTGGGATCCGTTGTGGTGTCACCTGTCTCCGCTGGCTCGGTGGAGATCCCCGTCATCGCGGGACAGCCATCGCGCCCCTCCGGACGGTGCTGCCACGTCTTCGAATCCTCGAGTAGGGAATCAGGCGAATCGAAGGCGCGTGAGCTGGGACGAATCGTCAGCTCCAATGGTTTGTCGAGGACCGAGATCGCGCTGGCCGACGGGCCGACCGGTTTTGATACCGGTTCGGTAGAAACGGGTTCGGGTGTCGAACGGTCCTTTTCGACCGACACGAAGCGGGCCTTTGGCACAGACTGCGAATCGGCGATATCGCTCGGCGACTTCGAAGGTGATGCCGACGGCGTTTCGCGTGGTGAGTGGCGTACCGTGCGCGGCGATTCGACCGGCTCAATGGCTTCGATCGCGCCGAGAGTCACCGTCGGTTTTGACGCGGGAGCCGGGTCGGACTTGCCCTCGGCGACGTAAGGCTTGGGCCCTGGGCGCTTGGCGATTCCTTCATCGAGGATTTTCGCTCGGGCCAGCTTGAGCCCGTTTTCGACGAAAGGCTCGTTTCGAAAGCAAAAGGCGCCGGCAAAACCGATCAGGAGAATCGCCAGCGATAATCCGAGAACCTTGTCGCGCCCCATAGTTCACCGTCCCCCTGCGGCAAAGCGGCGTCCGAACTCAGTCGGCGGAGTTCGCCAATGACTGATATCGGGCTGCCGCACGATTCCTTCGCAGCCGAAGTGGTTCGTCCGAGCAGGACTCGAATTTTTTCTTCGACCGACGTCCAGATTGCTGGGTAATTCCAGCCCGGACAGGGTCGGGTTCGCGGGGATTCAATGACCGCAGCGGTTCAAACGGTCATGGTGTGCGACGCTTCATTCCTCGGAGAGGCAACGTGCCCGGGCGCGATCGGTCAGAAATATCAAAGCAGCCGCGCCAAGCGGACCGGTGTGCTACTTGAGGCCGCCACCGAACCCGCCGCCGGCAAGTCTCCCGGGCTTTTTCTTGCGCCCGGAAGGGGCCGCTGGTTGGCTTGGGTCGGCCGCCGCGCCCGGCACCACCGGCTTCGCCGCGGTCATTGGTCCGAACGCGGGAGCGGGCGCAAGGGGCAGCGAAATGCTGGCATCGTCCTTCATCCGGCCGGCACTCTCCAGCAAACCTTTAAGGTCCTGCGCCTGCTTTTTGCCATTGAGACTCTGCACGCTGAACAACATCACGGCCCCGACGAATCGCAGATCTTGAGCCGACAAAGCGGATTGCAGATCGGCAAGTTGCCACTTCGAGAGATCGGACGGAACGTGTCGCACGACGGGCGCCGGCGCTTTGACTTCGACCGGTTTTTTTTCGACTTTGATCGGTGGCTTTTCGGTGGGATCAGGCTCTTCCGCCTTCTTCTCGGCGTCGGCGGTAGCGGCTGGAGCTGCCGATTTCGATTTGAGACGCCCGCAGCCGGGCATCACGATCGCGAGGCCGAGGCAAATGAGCAGCCAACCTCGCGGTCCGGCTGTTTGGCAGACTTTACACACAATCGGGCGCTGCGACTTTAGTTCTCGAGTTGCGGCAGTCATGAAGGAGGAACCTCTTGGATCGAGCCCACGTAATCCAGGGTACGGCCCGGCCCGCCGCCCTGCCAGCGAGTCTGGCAAAAAGTTTCGGACAGGGCCGGGTGCGGGAAATCGGTCCCACGCCCCCCAGACTAATGGCCCCGTCGCATCGGCAAAGCCGGCCGTCTATGATCTATCCAACCAGACGGAGGACACACCATGCGAATTTCTTTGGGAACCGATCACGCCGGCTTCCTCTACAAGGAAGCCATCAAAAAGATGCTGACCGAGGCCGGGCACACGGTCCACGACTTCGGCACCTTTTCGACCGACGCTGTCGACTACCCCGATTTCATCCGGCCCGCGGCTCTCGCGGTTGCCCGAGGCGAGTTCGATCGGGGCATCGTGTTGGGTGGTTCGGGCAACGGCGAAGCCATGACCGCCAATCGCATCATCGGAGTTCGCTGCGCCCTGTGCTGGACCCTGGAAACGGCCGAGTTAGCGCGCAAGCACAATGACTCGAACGTGCTGTCGATCGGCGCGCGGATGATCAGCGAAGACCTGGCTTTGGCCATCGTGCGCCGGTGGCTCGAGGTCCCCTTCGAGGGCGGCCGGCACGTCCAACGTCTGTGGAAAATGGATCATCCGGAATAGCCTGTCGACCGAGGAGGATGAAGCGGATTTCATCCGATTTCAGCGCAAGATCGCCGTGCCGACAGCGAATACCGAACCACAAAGGCCAAGCGTCACGAGTCGATCAAATCGAATGGGCGGAGGTGGGCGATGTCGCTCTTGGGCAATATTATCTGGCTGATCTGTGGCGGCTTCGTTTCGGGCGTGATGCACATCGTGGGTGGCATCGGCCTGTGCCTCACGATCATCGGCATCCCGTTCGGCTACCAGGAAATCAAGATCGGCATTGCGACGTTCGCCCCATTCGGCACGGAACTCGTTGAATACGAGGACGCTAATTCCCCGTTGCGGCTGGTGTTGAACATCTTCTGGGTGTTCACGTTCGGCTGGGTGATCGCCTTGCATCACCTGATTTGGACGGTCCTCTTGGGACTGACCATCATCGGAATTCCGTTCGCCCTGCAGCACCTGAAGCTGGTGCCGTTGGCGCTGCTGCCGTTCGGCCGCGATCTTGTTCGCGGGCCGCTCTACCAGCCGGGTGTTTGGATGGACCCGCAATACGGAAGCGCGCCGATCCGCGTACGCTGATCGGACGGACTCGAGAGGGCCCCGGTCGGCCGATGACCGTCAGCCAGGCCAGTGTCCGTCAGCAAAGCGGGGACGCTTCAGAACACGTGGCCTCGAATTCGCGACGGCCGCTATGGCGACGTCACCGACAGCAGTTCGAAGCGAACTTTGTGGCCCGACTCCCGCGATTCTTGTCGCACGAGGCGGCGCGAAGCGTCAAACCAAACGTCGACCTGCACGTCGCCACCGATGTGATAGTGCGTGCAACGCGGGTGGCCTCCCGCAATATCGAGCTTCACTTCGCCCACGTATTGGAATTTGCCGACGAGCCGATGTCCGCGATCCGAGTCTAGCAGCAGAACGTTGGCCGCTTCGACGCGCGTCAGCCGATCGGGCAAGAACAGATAAGACGTGTCCCACACGTCGGGGCTCACGAGAGTTTGCTCGCCATTCGTGGCGATCTGCAGCCCCTCCGGCGTCGCGGTTCCTTTCAGCACATACTGCTTGCCGTTGTAATCGGACGTATTGTCGACCGTGGTCACGCGGCCATCCTTCCACATCTCGGTGCCGCTCGACGTGTAGTTGTATCGGTAGACCAAATAGTTGATGTGGATCGAACTCTCGCTGTGAATCCAAACGGCGGAGCCCTTGCTGCGAAATTGAGCGGTCGAATCGCCGCGCTTGGTCCCGTCGATCAAAATGGCATAGGTCCGGGTCTGTTGCTCGACCTGTTG
>DASRXU010000544.1:0-3167 GCA_035687365.1 Planctomycetaceae bacterium
GGATGATCGGAGCGATTGTTGTTTTCTTCTGTCTCGGTGGACTTTTCCTCGCATATCGCGGGGGCCGACTTCCGATGGTTCGGATGGGAGCGCAGGCGTCCGCGTCGTCCACCGAAGGGCTGACCGATCCTCCCAACTGGAAAGTTGAACCTGCCGATCCCGTGACGGCCGGTCGATCGCAACCGCTTCTCGGCCGGACGGCTGGCTCGTCCGTCGCGACCGTGGCCAGGTATGGATCCGTGGACCCCTCGGCTCCCCCGCTTTGGGTGCGCAGGACCGGCAAATCTTCCCCGATCGCGCCGACCAAAATTCCGCAAGTGACCTCGATCGAGTCGCCCCGCGCGACTTACTTGCCGAACAGTGTGAAACAGCCAAATGGGGGTCAACAGTCGAGCGGAGGCCAACAACGGATCGTTAGGGCGGCGGCCAGTCCATCCCTGTTGTCCGCCTCGGGGCGAACTCGGACTGCGCCGGACGCCGTTGTCGACCAAGAGCATCGTGACTTGCTGCGTCACGCTCAGTTTTTGATCAAGGCCGGCTTGGCGCCCGTTGCCAAAGACCCTTTGCAGCAAATCCTGCGCGAGGTGCCCGGAACGCCGATTGCCCAAGAGGCCCGCCGGACACTCGATACGATCCGCAACTGACCCCTGCACTCCGGATTCGGCAGAGCGAAGCGCTAGGGTCCCGCAGCCGTTTGTCAACTTCGGCTGACCGACTGGGCTCGCGCGACTTGGGCGCCGGCGAGTTGGGGGACGGCGGCCGTTGACGGCTGCTCGAATCGAAAATCGCAACCCGGGATGCTGTCAATAAAGTCGGCACCGAACGCCTTTGATGGCGTGAGGAATCCGCTTCTCGGCGAACTCTCAAGCAACCGCTGCACCGCCGCCAGCGAGGTGCTCACGGTGAGCGAATAGCCGTTCGGGGTCGTCAGAGTGGCCTCTGCGCGATTGCCGTCGGGATCCTGGACGCGGCCCCAAAGTGAGGACTGATCGCGTTCGCGACTTTCGGCCGACGGCCCAGGCACCCTTCGCTCAATCATGGCGGCGGCAAAGGATCTCAGGGGCCAAACGCCGATCGCCGGCATGGCCCAACGGATTCGCCGTAGCATTTTGATTTGTTGCGCGGGCGCGGAGGCGTAGACTTCGATGTTGCCGATGCCAGTTGAGTAGTACGCACTGGCGACGTCGCCCCAAGGGATCGTCATCGACATCCGCCTTCCTTCGCGAAAGGGGACGTCGAGCGTCTTCCAAGCCAGCGGCACGCGGGTCAGTCGACCGTCCTTCCGCACGCGGCCGCCTTGCGAGACGCCTTCCAGCATCGTCTTTGCCGTGCCCGGACTCAGTGAGCCCATGGCTGCGAAGGCCAGGGTCAATTCGGTAGCGCCGGGCAATCGGGCCGCCAACTTGGCCGCCAGACAATCGCTTGGCACCACGTCAAAACCAATTGCCGGCAACAGAATCACGGACGCCGCCTTCGCCCGCTGGTCGAGTGCCGCGGCCGTCTCGATTACGTCGATTTCGCCAGTGATGTCGAGATAATGGGCTCGTTCGTCAAGGCACGCCTCCATCATCGGTCGCGCCGTTTTTGAGAAAGGGCCTGCACAGTTCAGGACGATCCTCGCGCCGCGGATCGATTGCCGCAGCGCGGCTGCATCGTCGAGGCCGAACACCCGGTGCGACATCCCGTGCTTCTGGGCCAGCTCTGATGTCGAACCGGCCGTGCGACCGGCCAGGATCGGTCGCAAGCCGCGGCGAGCAGCCTCTTCGACAATTGCACGGCCGGTGTAACCCGTGGCGCCGTAAATGATCCAACTCGGCTCGGTCATGGCAGCCTGACAATTTCGATAAGAAGCGATCGGCGCGAGAATGCGATTTGCCGATCGTACCAAGACGGACCGCGGCAAGGCAGGACTCGCGTTTAAAGTTTGCCGCGAACAAACCAGTCTGCAGCCGCCTTTTTTCCCGGGTGCGGGCAACGTAAACTCGGACCGTCCGATGCGAACTTCCGCACGAAGCGGTCAACGCTCGCACCGCGCCCATTGTTCCAAACGACGGATGCTGAATGACTGATTCCGCCGACGAAGCCCGCGTGATCGCCGCCGACATCGAGACCCTTCGCCAATTGGGATACCGGCAGGAACTCGTGCGGCGGATGAGCGGCTTCTCGAATTACGCGGTGTCGCTCTCGATCATCTGCATTCTGGCCGGCGGCATCACGTCGTTTCATCAGGGGCTGTGCAGCGTCGGCGGAGCGTCGATCGGTCTCGGTTGGCCCGCGGCCAGTCTGCTGGCGCTGGCTTTCGCCGCGACGATGGGCCAGGTGGCCTCCGCTTTTCCGACCGCCGGCGGGCTCTATCACTGGGCCTCGATTCTGGGCGACCGCGGTTGGGGTTGGGTCACCGCCTGGTTCAACCTGGCCGGCTTGATCACAGTCCTCGCGGCCGTGAACGTCGGGGCCTACCAGTTCACCTTTCAAGCGCTGGCACCCTGGTTGGGCTATGACCCGAAGGCCATGTCCGAGCCTCTGCAAGTCGGTCTGCAAATCGGATTCGTCGCGGCAATCACCTGTTCGCAGGCGGTCTTCAATCACCTGGGAATTCGGGTCACGACGCGGCTCACCGATTTCAGCGGCTACTGGATCTTGCTGGTCGCCGGCAGTCTCACGCTGGCCCTCTTGTACTTCGCGTCCAGCCTCGATTTCAGTCGGCTGATCACGTTTACCAACTACAGCGGGCTGCCGCACCAGCCGAGCGACCCGGTTTGGCCAGAGACCAACAACATTCCTTGGCTGTTCGCGCTCGGCTTCATTTTGCCGATGTATACGATCACCGGGTTCGATGCCTCGGCCCATACCGCGGAAGAAACAGTCGGAGCTGCACACCATGTGCCTCGGGCCATCATCCGCTCGGTCTTGGTTTCGGCAATCTTTGGTTGGGTGATGTTGGCCGCAATGGTGCTAGCCCTTCCCAACATGGATGACGCCGCCGCACAGGGCGACAACGTCTTCCACTGGATGATGCAAAGTGTGTTGCCTCCGCAGTTGACGGTCTGCTTCATCGTCGGAATCGCCGTTGCCCAGTACCTCTGCGGGCTGGCGATCGTGACGTCGGCATCGCGAATGGCGTACGCCTTCGCGCGCGACGGCGGGCTTCCCTGGTCGCGCGGCTT
>DASRXU010000545.1:0-4483 GCA_035687365.1 Planctomycetaceae bacterium
GATTTTTCAAACGGTCTATGACCGCTCCAAAGCCGAGTACGAGAAATTTCCCAAGACTCGCATCGACGATCCCCAGATGCACGAAGCGCGCGGACAGGCAGAATCCAGCTACATGGGCGCGCAGATCATGCTGGCCGTCTGCAGCTTTGAGGAAGGGCTGACCTACGATCGAAAGTCCGACGATTTCAAAAAGTCTCTCGATCGGGCCGTCAAGGAATTCGATCGCATCATCGTCAGCTACCGCACGCAAGGGGCCGGACTAAGGGCTTTGTTCTGGCAGGGTCGCTGCTTCGAGGAAATGGGAAAGACCACCGAGGCCCTGGGCATCTACAGCCAGCTCTCACAAAAGCAGGGAACGACCAACTTCATCAAGCAACTTCGCGACGACGCGACTCAGGCGCATCTGACCTGCTTGAATTCAAAGCCCGGTAAGAACGATTTTCTGGTCGTCAATGAGGCCACGAACTGGATGGCCGCCTCGAAAGACCGATTGCGAACTCCGGCCGGACTCGCAATCCGTTGGCAGCGGGCGATCGCCTCCGAACATCTGGCGGCCGCCAAGGAGACCGGCCCCAACGATCGCGATCATTTGCTCCATTCGGCGGCCGACGACGCGAAAGAAGTCAGTCGCGTGACCGGTGAGTTTCAGACTCCGGCCGTGGCGATGCTCGGCCGGCTTCGCACCGACACTGTCAGCAAGCGAGCCGAAGCCCGCGATTTCGTCTCAGGCTTCGCGCTCGCCACCAAGAGCGTCGACGCCATTCAAGCGTTACACGAACGGCTGGAATCGGCGAACGCCGACGATAAGCCAAAAATCCAGCACGAGCTTGAAAAACAGCTAGCCGATGCCCGGCAAAAACTGCGAAGCGTCCTCGCGACCGCCGATCTGCGCCGTGAACCGAAGGACTTGAACCGCGCCCGCTATTTCCTGGCGTTCGTTGAATATGAGTTGCAGAATTACGACGCGGCGGCCGTCGTGGGAGACTACGCGGCTCGGCGCCTGCGCACCATCGACACCGATCTGGCACGCGATTCGGCCCATCTGGCCTTGGCGGCCATCGATCAAGAATTCAAGACCTGTCCCGAATCGCAGCGCCCCGTTTTGACGCGTATCGCGCGGCCCACCGCCGAGTTCCTGATTCATAATTGGCCCGATCAGGAGCGCGCCAATGAAGCTCGGACGATCATGGCTGAGTTGTGTGACCAGTCCAAGCAGCCCCTGGAGGCGGCCCAGTGGTACGCGAGTGTGACGCCCGGCTCCGAAGCCTATGCCGAAGCTCAAATCGGGGCAGGACGCGAATACTGGAGCGCCGCGCTCTCCGCGCCGAAAGCCGTTGCCGGTGGTCCGTCACGTGAATCGCAAATCAAAGAGTGGACATCCTCTGCCGAAAAATATCTCCGGAACGGCATTGCCAAAGCCGGTGATCCCGCGGACGCCGCCGGCAATCCTCCGGCCTGGTTGGTCTCGGGCAAGACCGTGCTCGCCAACCTCGAGATCGGCCGCGGCAATTACGACGAGGCAGTCAAGCTCCTCACTGAACCGCCCCATTCCGTGACCGCATCGATCGCGGTCAACGACGAAGCGGCTCGGCCGACGGCGGGTGTCAAAAACAAAACCTTCGCGAGCTTTGTTTATCAGACACTGTTGCGCGCCCAAATCGGTCGACACCAGGTCGACGCCGCCACCGAGGCGATGCAGCAATTGGAGAAGATCGCCGGAGCAGGGGGAGTCGACGGAATTACCGCGATCTACGTTTCGTTGGGCAAAGAGATCGAAAAGGAAATCGGTCGGCTCATCGCCTCGAACGATCGCCAACGGCTGAACGAAGTCCGCAAGTCGTTCGATAAGTTTCTCGAAGAGCTCTCGAAACGCAGCCAATCGATGTCGTACGGTTCGCTCTTATGGATCGCCGAAACGTATACGGGGCTTGGCGAGGGAATCTCCGACGACGAGTCGGCGGCCCGCGAGTATTTCGGGAAGGCCGCCGCAACCTACGACCAGATACTGGCGAAAACTGCCGGCGACACTTCGCCGGCGGCGAAGGACCGCACGCTAAGCCTCGAACTGCGGCTGGCGAACTCGCGTCGTCGCCAGGGTGACTACGAACACGCCCTCGAAACGGTCCGCGCCGTCATCGCCCAACGGCCCAAGACGCTCGAGGTCCAGGTGACCGCTGCGGGAATCCTGCAGGACTGGGGTGCCTCGCAGAGCACCGATGCCGAGCGCCGCTCGCTCGAAGCGATCCGCGGGGTTCACGATTCCAATGGCGGAGCAGGTGCAGTTTGGGGCTGGGCCGAGATTGCCGCGCGAGTGCAGCGCGTGCTGGCAAGCGGCAAGGCCGACAATGACCTGCGCGAGAAGTACTTCGAGGCACGTTACAACATTCCCGCTTGTCGTCGGCAGTGCGCTTTGGCGGAAAAGGACCCCGCCATGCGCACGAAGATCCTCGACGTAGCCCTGGGCGAAATTCGGGCCTTTGCTGTCGTATCGACAGATGTCGACGAGGATTCTTGGAAACGACTTGACGGACTCTATCAACAGATCGAAGTCGATCTCGGACGGCAGGCGACGCCTCTTGCTCGGCCCGACCTGCGTACGGTCGCTGCCGCGAGTGCAGCGCCGACGACGCCCGATCCGCCGCCTGCTGCCGCGCAGCCGGCGGTGCCTCAACCGGCCGCCACTAAGTCGGCTAGCCCCGCGGCCGCGCCCGGCACGTCGCCATTTTGGCTCTTGTTGGGGTTCGTGACTTTGGCCGCGGCTTCGGCCGGCGGTATGTGGTGGAATCTTGGACGGCAACAGTCGCGCCGCAGAAGCTTGCCTTCGTTTGCGGTGGACGATGCGGTCGACCTCCCGTCGCGGCCAGTGCGTCCAGCCGGCACATCTGGCGCGCCGCGAACAGTTCGTAGCGGGGGCGCAGTCAACGCCGCGGCCCGCTCGGAAAAACCGGTCACCGCGCCGGCTCAAGCCGCCGCGCCTCGACCGCCACGACCCAAGCCCAAGGCAGAATGAGCCAGGATCCGACCGAGCTTGCGAGGGGGAGCAGACCGTGCGTTGGAAACGAACGAAGCGATTTGACTTGATGACGCGACTTTTCTCGGTCGCACCCCTTTTGTGCGCGGGTTTGCTCGCCAGCTCGCGATGCGCGGCGGACGGAGTTTATCGCCGGGGGAACAACACTCCTCTGACCGGCGACATCACGTCGATCAGTCGCACCGAAGTCGTGGTCACGGGACGCACCAATAAGAAGGAGTACCGCATCCCAGCGAACGAAGTCGAGCGGGTCCGTTGGGACGGAGAGAGTGCTCAAGTCAGTCAGAATCGCATCGAAGAGCGAAACGGACAGTTCGACAAGGCCATCGCCGGATACGAGACCGCGCTCAAGGGCGCTACCAGCGACAATCTGCGGACCGATCTCGAATTCCACATCGCTCGAGCCACGGCCGCCAAGGCGTTCAAAGACGAAGACAAATACGACGACGCGATCGCGCTTCTGGAAAAGTTCCGCACGGCTCACTCCACGAGCTTTCGCTATTACGAGGCGCTGCGTCTTTTGGCTCAACTCGACATGGCCAAGGGCGACGTCGAAAAAGGGAACGCCGCGCTGCAAGCGATGGCCGACGCGCCCTGGACCGATTTCAAGATGGAGACCGATATCCTCAAAGCGAAGGTCGCCCTCGCTCACGACGACGTGGGTGCCGCCCTCAAAGCGCTAGACGGCGTGATCTCCGTCGCCCCTGCCACTGCTGCCGAGAAATCGCGGCGTTACGAAGCCCTGTTGACCAAGGCTGCCTGCTTGCAGAAACAGATGAAATACCAGCAGGCGACCGACGTGCTCACTGGCATTATCGACGAGGCCTCCGACGACGACACCAAGACTCTGGCCGAAACCTGCATCCGCCTGGGCGACTGCTATCAGGCCGGGGGTCGCACGAAAGAGGCCATTCTTGCTTACCTGCGCGTCGATATATTGTTCGCCAAGGAGAAGAAACAGCACGCCGAAGCGCTGTATTACTTGTCGCGGCTCTTCGCGCAAGACGGCAAGCCGGACAAAGCGTCGGACGCGGCCGCCCGCCTTCAGGAACACTATCCTCGCAGCCCCTGGACGGCCCGGCTCACGAAGTAACGTCCACGCTCAGCGTGGCACGCTTTTCTCCGGCGGCACGTTCAAATCGATTTGCGCCACGACGGATTCGACGAGCAATCCGCCGCGGCTGGGTTCATCGCTCAGCACGCGGAAGCGAAGATAGTTGGCCCCCTCGCTGATCGTTTTCAACTGGGGAATCACGTGGTCAGCACGCCCGTCGGTCTCTACGCGGCACGTCTTGGAACGGAAGTCCCACGACAACGTTAACTCGTGCCATGCGTTCGAATTCAACAGTTCCTCGGCAGGCAAACTCGCTGGCCCCAGCGTCAACGTGTAGAGCGAATTGAGTTCGGCCTCGCGGTCGAAGGGCGACGAAAAGTGATCGGTCAACGTGACCG
>DASRXU010000546.1:0-9032 GCA_035687365.1 Planctomycetaceae bacterium
TGAGCCACCCAGACAGGACATCACGGACGCAAATCGAGCCCCACCCAGTCAGGCGCGGCCGTGGATGTATTCGGTCATAACGTGAATCGTGGCCTCCTGGCTATGAGCTTCATAGGCATTGAGGTCGCCGATCGAAATAAGTCCGTGCAGCCCCCGGTCGTCCACCACCGGAAGATGCCGCACTCTGCGGTTCTTCATCACAGCGCGGGCTTCCTCGATGGTCGTGTGGGGCTGACAGCACAGAATCTCGGTCGTCATCACGTCTTCGACCGAGGTCTTGGCGGCGTCACGCTGTTCGGCCAAAACACGTTGCAGCAGGTCCCGCTCGGTCAGAATTCCGACAATCCGTTCACCGTCGAGCACCATCAGCGAACCGACCTTATGGCGATTCATTGCGATGGCCGCCTCGAGGGTGCTCGCCCGCGGTCCAATCGACGCGACCCAGGAATCTTTGTTCAATAGAATCTCTCGAACGGCTGCCATCGGTGGCTCCTTTGGCGAATCGCGACCTTAACCAGGATCACCCGCGGACAGAAAGCTCGGCCCTGAGCATTTCGCGGTCAGGTTGCCTCCAGTAGACAGCGCGGCCGCCGCGCAGTCAAAAAAACTTTGGCAAAAACGCCTTGCGATATCAGCAAATATGAAGAGAGTCTCCATCGTCGGCACGACGGGTTCAGGGAAAACTACGCTGGCTGCGGAGGTCGCGGACATTTTGGGAAGTGTTCATATCGAGTTGGACGCCCTGAATTGGCAACCCGGCTGGACAGCCGTGCCGACCGAAGTCTTCCGACGAGACGTGCTGAGAGCCCTGGAGGCGCCCTCATGGGTTACAGAGGGCAACTATCATTCCGTTCGCGATTTAGTCTGGGAACGGGCCGACTGCATCGTTTGGCTGAACTACCGCCTCTCGCTCATCTTAACGCGGCTCATGCGTCGGACGGCGCGGCGAATTGTGACGGCGGAGCCGTGCTGTAACGGCAATCGCGAGAGCCTGCGAATGGCCTTCTCACGCGATTCGATTTTCCTCTGGGCCCTGCAGACACACGCCCGCCGACGCCGCGAGTATCAGGTGCTGTTGAGGCAATGTACCGAGCAAGGCAAGACGGTCGTGATCCACCGCTCTCCCCAAGAGACACGAGCTTGGGTGAATCAGTTGCGGGGCGCGCGATGCCTTTCCGGCTCCTGACGACTCAGGTCGTCACGAGCAGCGCCGCAGGTTCCGGCTCATGGCTGCCCCTGATCTCCAGGGAGCCCTGTGGCATCGCGAACCGCTGGTGAGTCGGCCGCTGCAACAGTACGCAGGCCGCGAGAAACCAAGCCGTTGTGCCGAGCCCCAGCAAGCCGATGCGTCCGCCATTGGGCAGGAGCAAGTACTGCAGCCACACAAAAACAGCGGGCAGCCACGCGAGCAATTGCGCGTAGCGATTCCGCCCCATGGCAACCAGCCGTCCCGACACAAATGGAATCGCGGGGAGAAATAGGCCGAAATAACAGGCCCGCGACACAGGGCAGACGACGAGCGTCGCCACGCAGGCCAGACCGAAGATCGTGCCCCGACCAACCAGCTCACTGCGAAAGCCTGCACGAAACACGAGTAGCAGGAGAGCGACCAACGCCAGAATGCGCGCCAGCACAATGAGGCCGCCCGCGCTTGGATCGTCCATCGGCAATTTCAGCGAAGCGTCATGGGGATGATCGATCAGAGTGTCGTCAGGCCCGCCCGCAAACTGCCAATTGAGAAAATTCCCCAAGCGGTAAGCGGCATTGTCGAGGCTCTGGTTTCTGATGGTGCGGACGTCTTCTCCGAAATCCGACGTGCGGACGTCGACCACCTTTGTGACCACCTTGGAAAACCAAGTCTCCAAGTGCCTGATATTTCCGTTCCAGCCCGTAAGCACGGCGGGGATCAACAAAGCGAACAGCAACAGACCGGTGGCCAGCCCGGCACTCAGAGCAATCGGTCGACGCCAAACCTGCCGATCCTGTCTCGAGCCCCAAGCCAGTCGCAGCTCATACAGCAAAAGACACGCGACCGGCAGCAACGGAGTGAGTTTGAGGATTCCCGCCAAGGCGAACACGATTCCCGCAACGATCCAATGACCGACGCGTGTTCCGGTCAAAGCGATGCGGAAGCCCAGCATCAACAAGTAGAGCTTGAAAACCTCAACCTGGCCCCGCTGCAGACAATTGAAGACGGGAAGCAACGCCGTCAGTAGGGCGGCACTGGTAATCCAAAAAATGAGTCGGGACGAACTGCTGCCGCTCTCCACCGATCGCGCGAAAACATGATCGAGAATCCGCCGGAGCTCGAAATAGCAGCCAAACACCATAGCCACGCTGAGCACATACCAAACGGCGACCTGGCCCATGGGAGGAAGGCCGTGCAGCGGAGCCACCAAGATCGCGAACATGGGCGGATAGAGGTACCGCCATCCGCGCGGATTGCTCACTTGGTACGGATCGCGGCCGTCGAAGAACGCGGCCCCCGCCTCGGTATAGACGGTGAAGTCGGTCCGGTGCTCGTTGATGTGCTCGCGGTTGACCATGCCGCGCGGGACGACGTCGACCCACCCCCAAATCGCAAAGGCGACCAAGAGCGCTAAATAGAGCCAGCGATAACGGAACACGTCGTCCGCGGCACGGAAACGCTGTGTCGTCACGGCCATCCTTCGGTCAATCGTGCGAAGCTTCGGGCGCCGTAATCGTTTGAGAAACAAGATCGTGCGCCAACTCCAGGTCGGCCCGGGCTACGGGGTGATCGGAGGCGGGATTGGCGATCCACTCGGCTCGCACGGTTCGCAAGCCGCGGGTGAAGATCCAATCGATGGGGTCCTTCTTGACCGTGGGGCCGGCGATGTTGGCCAAGGCATTGTGGACGCCCGGTGTCTTAAGCAAGCGGACCATCTCCGGGTGCGAGGCGAATTCGTTGAGATCACCCAGCAGAATGGCCGGCTCATTCAATGAGAGGAACAGATCGAACGCCGTCCGCAGTTGGATGTTGTGCGTGTCTCTCGCTTCGTCCTTGTCGATGTGCACCGTCAGCACGTGGACCGTACGCCCCCAATGCGTGAAGTTCGTCAACAGGGCGGCGCGAAATCGCTGCCGACTCGGCGTGGGTAGTGGAATGCGAACGTAGTCGACCAGAGGAAACCGGGTGAGGAGGGCATTTCCGTAGTGATTGTGCCACCAACGGCGTTCCGCCGGCACGAACAGCCAGCCCATCTGCAGCCGGGCGGCCACATCGGCGACCTGGGGGCCGTCGATGCCAAAGAGGGGGCTACGCACTTCCTGCAGCGCCGCCAGGTCGAGATCCCTCAAAGCGTCCGCCGTGCGACCCAAATCCCGAACGCCGTCGCGTCCGACTCCCGCGTGTGTGTTGAAAGTGGCGATTCGCAATGGTGCCGAAGGCTCGAGTGGAGCGAGACGCTCCGTCTCGTGGAGCACCAGCGGTTCGACCGGGTCGGCGGGCCGTTGAATGGCTCCGTCGGCCACGAGTCCAACAACCACGGCGACGATTGCGCCGAGAATCAGGAGATTCCGATTCGTCAGGCGAGCCCACGTCGACGAGGGCGGCCCCTTCGGTGCGGGATTCGTCATCGCGCGGCCTTCTCACCGGTTTCGTGATAGCCCACGGGAGTCACGACTCCTTTGGGTGAATCGTTTGCGTTCTGGCTCGGCAGGTACTTCGGCAGGGCGGGGCCCGGACTGCGATGCATAGCCTGCAACGGCGAAATGCGAAGGTCGTGAGCGGGCTCTCGCGCGATGCCGGGCTTGAACTTCAGACGGTAGAGCGTGAGCTTGCCACCCTGCGGAACGCCGCGGTCGGCCGTCGGGCTTTGATCGATCTTTTCGACGGTCCCCCACCGCTTGATGTGCTCCTCCTCGAACGACAGGCTGATCAACAGGATTTCGGGAGCATGGATCTCGGCCGCGTCGAGAAACGACAAATCGTGCAAGAGCGTCGCGGCCTCGCGCTGATAAAACAGGCCCAGCATGCCGTGGAAGGGATGCGTTCCCATGTCGACGCAAACGGGCAACTGCTCCCGATCGGCCCGATCTCGAACCGCTTTGAGAAACACAACGTCATCGCGATAACGGTCCAAGTATTCGGCGCTGAAAAGATGACTGCCGCAGTAAGCGACGAGCAGCAACGTGAACACCGTCACGGCGCCCCGGCGGGCATTCGTGTCGAACGTTCCCCACGTGAAGAGAAAGGCCACGACCGGCGCGGCAACCATCAGGGCATAAGGCAACCACATCGGCCCGGGAATCTTTCCGTGGAAGATCGCTAACGCAACGATGGCCGGTATGCCCACCGTCAGCACGCTCAAGCTGGGGCGGCTGAAGAATCGCGGCAAAGTCGCAACGATCCGCCGCAGTTCGACGGCTCCCAGAATTCCCAAGATGGCCCACGGCGAAAGAGCGTGCAGCAAATAGTGATGATGCTTGCCGCCGGGAATCGAAAAGACGATGGGAACAATAAACGCGCAACACCAGAGAAAACGCTCCGGCGAGGTCGGCTCATTCCAACAACGCTTGGCAGTCGCCCACAGACCGAACGGGACCAGGACGGTCCACGGGGCGCACATCCAGAGCAGATTGACCGGGTAGTACCACAGCGGCGCGTTCGTGACCGTGTACTTGCCGCTAACCCGCCCCCCGAGGTCAAAGAACCAAAGCTCGGTGACGTCGGGATAGCGGGCGTAGATTGCGGCGGGCCACGCGAACATGATGACCGTGTAGGCGAGGAGGCCCCAGACCCAGGCGTATTTTACGATTCGTCGGAAGTCGCGGGTCGCCAACAGAAAGACGGCGATCGGTGCCCCGGCCATCACCGCTCCAAACAGCAGGCCTTTAACCAGGTTCGTGGCTCCCAGCGCACAAAAGAACGCCAAGAGCCACAAGGAGCGCCGGCCGAAGAGCACGTGTCGCCAGCTCAGGGGTGACAGCGGGCCGCCGCCTTTGCTGGTCCATTCTGCGTTCGTCGTGCCGAATTCATTCTTGACGAACAGGGCCATGACGGCGGCCATCACGGCACAGAGGTAAATTTCATCTTCGGAACTCCACGCGTAGCGGGTGAACTCGAGCGTGGTGGCCATGGCCAGGCCACAAAGCACGCCGAGGCCGCGCCCGAACCAAAGGGCGGACATCCAAGCCACGGCCAACACCGCGCCGATCGAGACGAGCGTGGGACCGATTCGGACGATCGCTTCGGTGTCGCAGCGTCCGAAGACCGAGGCCACCGCCACCGTGCACCATTGGGGCAGCGGTGGGTTCTCGAGCCATGGTGCGGGCGGCATCGTCGCCTCGACGGTGCCCGGCCGTTTGGCGTCAATCTTCGGGACGACAAAATCGTGGTCGGCAAACATCGAGCGGGATGTTTGCGGCAGCACGGCTTCGTGCAGCGACAAGGGCCGGCCGCTGACGACTGCGATTCCAAATACGATCGCGGAGTAAGCGGTCAAGAGGCAGAGATCGCCTCGCGTCAATCGTCCGTCGACACACAGCTTGGGTCGCTCGGTCGAATCGCTCGCGTCAACACCCCGACCGTCCTTGTCAGGTCCCATCATTTGATCGCTCCCTCACTGCCACTCGGCAGCACGGCTGTTTTCAACAGCCACAGCAATATCGAGCCACTTGCCTCATCTCTCATCGATCGCGCCTGGCGCTATTTGCCGCAGACGAAATCGAAGGGGCCGCTCGCCGGATGGCCGAATCAATGAATTCCAATCGCGCAGGGGACGGCACCTGGAGTGTGGGCCGCCGACTTATCGGCATCGGGGCGGAAAATTAGGCCAAGTCGCACCTTCGGTCAATCTCAAGTGGATTGCGGTTTTGTCACAAACGCAGGGCGTCCGGGATGGTTCCGCGTGCAGCAACCGTCTCGTCGCGTCGGCCGACGATCATGATTTCGGTCGGTTCGGAACTGTGATTTCGGTCGCAAGAAATCGTCGCGATCAACTTCCAGGGAAAGCACAGGCGCACGCGATCGGTCCCCTTGACCCACATGCAAAAGTAGCCGCCGTTGCCCCAGGCATCCGGTTCTTGCGCGTCGAGCGGCAGCATGCGGACGTTTTCCGCGAAGTGCAGCAAAAACAGGTGGTGGGCCGGACCTAAGCTGACAAGCGTTTCGCCGGGCGGAAGTTGGTCTTTCAAAGCGAGAACAGCCTGCCGTGCGTCCTCGCTCGATTTTTGACGGATGTTGACCACAACCGAAGATTGACTCAGCCCCAGAAAGCAGGCGATCAAGGTAAACGTCACGGTGAGGCCTGACGGCGTCATTTGGCCCGAAAATCGCCACACCACGGCGGCCGCCGCTCCGCACGCAAGCAGATAGCCGACCGCCAGCCCAATCGGCTGCGCCAGCACTGAGGCCGAATCGAAACACGAGATGCCCATGATTCCGAGGGCGGCCGCCACCATCGTCATCGCCAGCAGACGCTGATACCAGCAAACAAAAGTGGCCCAACTCCCCTGTTCGTGCGCCCGGACGAAGCCTTCGACCACGATCCCGACCAGACAGGCCACGCACGGAAAGAGCGGCATGTAATAGCGCAGGCTGGCAAGAGGTGCTAGCCAAACCGACGGAAACGTGACGGCGATGCAAATCCCAAGGTAGAGCGCGTTATCGCGGAGGGCACGCAGTTGTTCCCGCACCCGACGGCTCAACAGCAGAACAAACCAAATTGACCACGGGAGCAACGATCCGCCCAACAGCTCGGCCGGATAGGTAATCATGTGCAGCGCGACGGTCTTGATCGACAGTTCATAGAAGCGGGGACCGACGTCATGAAAATAGAGCTTGATCGAGTCGCTCAGCCCCATCCGCAACGTGTAAGGAACTTGCCAGACCCCGACGACGGCAAGCCCCGCGAGGATTCCGTACAGATGAGGAATTGAAAACAGCACGCGGCGACGGCCAGTGATGAGACAATAGATCGCCACCGAGCCGACGAAATAGACCGGCGCCTGGGGTCCCTTCGTCAGGGTTGCCAGGGCGGCCAGTGCGTAGCTCAAGCACCAGCCCACAGACGGCGAGACGCGGTTGTTCTCGCACCATTTCCAAACAAACAGCGAGCCCGACAAGAAGAGCATGAACAACGCGTCGGTCTCACCCAGCCGGCCCAGCTCGAGCACTTGTCCCAAACTGGCCAGTGCGAGACCGCATGTGAACGCGCCGAAGCGCGAGAGAAAACTTCGGCCGTAGCCGTAGGTGACGCTCACAGCGAGCAGAATGGCGAACACACTCGGAATTCGCAGCGCTGCCGCATCGATTTGGCCCCGCGTCATTCCGACCAGCGCGATGAGCCAGTTCTGCAGGGGCGGACGAAAAAAGACGGGCTCACCTTGGATGCGCGGGACGATCCAATCGCCGTTTTGCCACATCTCCCAGGCGATTCGCCCCCGGCGGGATTCCTCGCCGCGAACCGAGAGATCGGCGACGCGAATTCCAAAGAAGCAGGCGGTCAAAACCAACAGCAGGCCAAACTGCCATTCTCGCCACCAGGGCTGCGCGCGATCGGCAACTCTTGTGGCCGCCTGCAAATCTGGAACGCCTTGGGCCGCCTCGGACGCCGAAGACATCGATTCCCCCGCAATCGCTCGCCTACAGACCGTCGCAACGCCGACCGGTCGGTAAAGCGGGGCAAATTAGTGCAAATTCGCGATTGCGCGAAGGCGAGAAGAAGAATTGACGTATCCGGGAAACAAAGTTAAAGAGTGCCCGCTCGCCCGGTTGTCTCAAGCCGACAACCGGTTCCAAAGAAATCTACGGTCTGAGAATTCGCGGCTCCGCGAATCATTCGAAATAGTTCCACCAGCGGGTCGATCGCCACTCATGCGTTCTTCTCCGGACATCATCAAGCTCCCGTCCCGCGCACCGGATCACGACCTGACTTTGGTCGTTCCCGGGTATAACGAAGAGAAGCGGCTGCCGCGGACACTGAGCCAGATCCGAGAGTATTTGGATCGGTGGGGCATCGATTATCGAGTGATCGTCGCCGACGATGGCAGCCGGGACGGCACCGTCGCGGCGGCCGACGGATTCGGTCCCCGCTTTCGCGTCATTTCGTTGCCGACCAACCGAGGCAAGGGCGCCGCGGTCCGCACGGGAATGCTCAGCGGCACCGGCCGAGTGGTCGCCTTCACGGATGCCGACCTGCCCTATTCTCTGGACAGCCTCCGAGAGGGCTATGAGCTGATTCGAGCCGGCCACTGCCACGTGGCTTTCGGCGCTCGCGACTTTGAGGGATCACGCCAGCTCGTTCGTCGCCGCACGCTGCGGCGCGCGGCTTCGGCCGTTTTCAGTCAGATCGTCCGTCTCCTGATCTCGCGCGACGTGACCGACACACAGGCGGGCCTCAAGCTCTTCAGCGCCGAGGCCAGCCGTGCGATTTTTTCGCGGACCGTGATCGACGGCTTCGCGTTCGATGCCGAAGTGGTCTACCTCACGCATCATTTGAACTTGTCTTATCGGCGAATCCGCGTCGACCTGATCAACGAAGAGTCTTCCAGCCTCTCGATCTGGAAACACACGCTTCCCATGCTTCGCGAAGTCTTCCAAATCCGCGTGCGGGCTCTGAAGGGCGCGTACGAAGTCGGAACCTTCGCGGAATCGAGCGACGTGGACGAAACACGCACACGCCGAGCAGCCTGATTGCATCGTCGCTACGAGAGGCGTCGGCTGACTGTCGGCCTCTCGAGCGAGGGTTGGGGGACATCTTTGGCTCGCGACCTGTCAATCTTTTCGCCCGACACGGCGAGCCCGCGTGCTCCGTGGGCGGACCGGGCCGCTTGGACGGCTTGGGCCGCACTCTTCGTGACGATCAGCATCTTGATCCTCGCTGGTAGCGACCACAGCGTCGTCTCGACGTACCGTGACGCGACGGTGCAATGGTTTGCCGGCCGCGACATCTACACGGACACCGGGCACGGCTTCCTCTACCTGCCCGTCGCGGCGGTTCTGTTTGCCCCTTTCGCCTGGTTGCCCTCCGCCGCCTGCGAGATTGCTTGGCGGTTTGTGGCGATTGGTG
>DASRXU010000547.1:0-9095 GCA_035687365.1 Planctomycetaceae bacterium
CGACGGGCCCCAATCAGGGCGTGCACAACGTCGTGTATGTAGCAACCCAGCACAACAGCCTCTACGCCATCGATTCCAACACGGGCGTCATTCTGTGGCAGGACGCCTTGTTAACGCCGGAGCACGGCGGCACAGTCACCTCGGTCCCCAATAGCGCCGTTGGCAGCGGCGACATTACCCCTGAAATCGGCATCACAGCAACGCCAGCCATCGACCCGACGACGAACACGATTTTTGTCGAAAACAAGTCGCAAGAAGTCGCCAGCGATGGAACGCACTTCGAACATCATCTCTACGCGATCAACATCGCTAGCGGAGCGATCACCAACGAGGTCCTGATCGCCGATTCGATCGGTGACACCGTCGTGAGCGGGCCGAGCGTGAAAGGAAACGGCTCCGGCAACAAGAGCGGCGTGGTGAAGTTCGACGCCCTCCGACAACTCGATCGGCCTGCCGTCACTTTGGTAAACGCCAACGTCTATTTGTCCTACGCGTCGCACGGTGACAATGGCCCGTATCATGGTTGGATCCTCGGCTATTCAACGTCGACACTGGCGCTGACAGCCGTTTTCAACGCGAATCCGAACGGCAGCGACGACGGCATCTGGCAAGGCGGCGGCCAGCTCGCATACGAAACCGTGAACGGCAACACGTTTCTATATTTTGAAACCGGCAACGGCACCTTCGACACAACGCTGACACAATCGCCCTTCACCCCGAATCTGATGATTCCCGCCAAAGGCGATTACGGCGACTCGTTTGTCAAAGTCGAAATCGACGGTAGCACACCGGCTGCCGGGAGCTTGAACGCGACCAACAACATCAACGGCTGGGGAATGCACGTCGCCGATTACTTCACGCCGATGAACGAAGGCAACCTCAGCGCCGGCGATACGGACCTGGGGTCCGGTGCCCCACTCCTGCTGCCCGCGACCGCGGGCAGCGCGGCTCATCCTGATCTGATGGTGGGTGCGGGCAAGGAAGGCCGTATCTACCTCATCGACCGCGATAACATGGGCGGGTACGGCGGCGACGCGGCGGGCGACGGGAACTCTGGCTCCGACAATATTGTGCAGGAAACCGGCGCTGGCGCAATCAACGGCTCCCTCGACACGCCGACATTTTACAACGGCGTGCTCTACTTCGTGGGCGGGTACAGCGACAGAGCGAAGACCTTCACCATCGCCAATGGCGTGATGTCCAGCACGTTCGTCACTCAGTCGCCCGACGTCTATTCGTTTCCCGGCTCCACGCCGACCATCACGACGAATCCCAGTGGCGGAAATGCCATCGCCTGGGATATTGCCGGTCCGGGAAAAAACGAGCTGCGAGCGTACAACGCCAGCCAGGGTTACAGCGCGGAGATTTACACCAGTTCCCAAGCGGCGAGCAGCCGCGACGCACTCGGCTCGGCCGTGAAGTTCACCGTTGCAACCGTGGCTGACGGCCAGGTTTTTGTCGGCACGACAAACTCAATCGTGGTCTACGGACTGCTCCAACAGACCGCAGGTCCACCGGCAGCGCCCACGAACCTCTCCGCGAGCGCCTTCTCGGGCAGCGTCATCAACCTGAGTTGGACCGACAACGATTCGTTACCCAGCGCTGCGACGGGGTACAACATCTTCGAATCGACCGACGGGACCAACTTTAACCAGGTTGGCACCGCCAGCGCCGGCGCGACGTCGTTCCCGGTGGGAAGTTTGCAGATCAACACGAAGTACTACTTCGAGGTCAGCGCCTTCAATTCGAAGGGGACGTCTGTCGTTTCGAATATTGCGAACGCCACCACCACCGGCCAGGCCAGCGTTCTCGATTTTTCGAGCGGTTTTAGCTCGTCTGCCAGCGCGCTCAGTTACAACGGTAGCGCCAAGATCAATGGCACTAGCGCCCAGCTGACTGACACGGGAACTCACGAAGCCGGCAGCGTCTTCTCGACCAACGTCGTCGACATCACGAAGTTCTCCAATCAGTTCAAGTTCCAGTTGACTAATCCGAACGCAGACGGCTTTACCTTCACGATTCAAGGAGTGGGGCCCAGCGCCCTGGGCGCTTCAGGCAGTGCATTGGGCTACGGGGGTTCGCCGGGGATCGCCAAAAGTGTCGCAGTCAAGTTCGACCTGTTCAGCAACGCGGACGAGGGCGCCGATTCGACTGGCGAGTACACAAACGGCGCTGCCCCGACGACTCCCGCGACCGATCTCACAAGCACCGGCGTCAACCTGCACAGCGGTGATGTGTTCCAGGTCTTGATGAGTTACGACGGGATGACGTTGACTGCGACGATCATGGACATGGTCACACACGCGACCGCCTCGCAGAGCTATACGGTCAATATCCCGCAGGTGGTCGGCGGCAATTCGGCCTACGTCGGCTTCACCGGCGGAACTGGTGGAGCGACCGCCGTGCAGAACATCCTCACTTGGACCTTTAGCCCGACCGCTTCCACATTACCTGCTGCCCCAACGAACCTGACCGGCTCTGTCATCTCCGGCAGCGAAATCGACCTGAGTTGGACCAACAACGCCAACAACGCGACAAACGTTCTCATTTACCGCTCCAGCGACGGCGTCAATTTCAGCCAGATCGGCTCAGTCAGCGCGACGCAAAATACGTATCACGATTTATCACTGAGCCCTGGTCACACATACAACTACGAAGTGCAGGCCAGCAACGCGGCGGGAGTTTCCGGGTTTTCCAACATCTTCACCCAAGCGACCGACACTCCTCCGGACCCGCCCACAGAGCTCACCGCGACCAATATCACGACTACCGAGGTCGATCTCTCCTGGGTGAACGTGGCGACCAATGCCACTGGCATCAAGATTCTCAAACAGCTGGGCAGCAACAGCGCTCAGGTGATCGCCAGCGGGTTGCCTCCGACGACCACCAGCTTCAACATTACAGGCTTAACTGCGGGGACTCCCTACATCTTCGAGATTGACGCTCTGAACTCGAACGGACCGTCGGGAGCAGCCGAGATCGCCGTTGACACGCTGCCCGCCCAAGTCACGGAAGTGACTGCGACGCCCGGAGCGGGACAGATCACGATCAGTTGGGATGACGACGGGTCCGAGGGCGAAGTCAACGAGGCGGGCGCCGTCAATTACAACATTTACCGATCAACAACTCCGGCTGGCGAAGGCACGTCGCCTATGTGGACCGCGGTGGCAGGCACGTCGTTTGTCGACGGAACCGTCGTCCCTGGCACGACCTACTACTACACGGTCACCGGCGTTGATCCAAATAGCGCCAGCCCGACCGATCCGATGGGCGAAAGCGCGCAGTCGGACGAAGTTTCTGCAGCCGCTCAACCCGGTTCGGTCGCTTTCAATCCTCCGAGTAACCTCGTCGGTGCGGCGCAGAACGGACCCCAAGTTCAGCTCACTTGGACCACCAATTCCACGACCGGGACCGGCTTCACCATCGAAAGAGCGACGGACGCCGCCTTCACCGACAACGTGACTAACTTCTCGGCTCCCGCCACGTCGGGCGCCACCGCGACGTATACCGATACGACTGTCGTTCCCGATAACACCTACTTCTATCGCGTTCAGGCGCTGAATGGTGCGGTCGAAACGGCCTTCTCCAACGTGGTGACCGAGAACATTCCGGCGCCCCCTGCGACACCTTCGAATGGTCATGCGACCTCAATCACCGCAACGACAGTGAACTTGGCGTGGACCAACAACGCCACGAATGCCGACGTCTACAAGATCTTCCGCGAAATCGTGGGAGGCACGTTCACGCAGGTCGCGTCGCTTCCGCCCACGGCGACGACCTTTAACGACATTAACCTCACGCCGGGCACGAACTATGACTACCACATCGAAGCGTGGAACATTTCTGGCCCCGCCGACCGGACGGGGGCGGACTTGTTTACGGTTTCTCCCGCCATCACCAGTTTGTCGGTAAGCACAAGGTCAGGTCAGCCCGTGCTGAGTTGGACCGCACCCCCAGGAGGCCCCGCGCTGACGTATAACGTCTACCGAGGCACGAGCGCCGGAGGCGAATCCGCGACCCCGCTGGCCACTGGACTGACTACCCCATCGTTCACGGACACCAGCGCGAATCCCGGCACAACCTACTTCTACGAAGTCACGTCGGTCGATCCGGCCAGTCTGGCGACGCCGTCGGTCGCCCCGTTCGGAGAGAGCGCCCCGTCGAATGAAGTTTCGACGACGCCTGGTTCGGGTACCGCGTCGCCGCCGATCAATTTCAGTGGAGGCTTCACCGGCGCCAAGAGCACACTCACGCTCAATGGCTCGGCTGCTTTGAACGGCGCAAAGTTGGAGCTGACCAATGGCGGCGCCCTGGAAGCCAGCAGTGCGTTCTCGACGTCCGCGATCGACATCAGCAAATTCGTGACGCAATTCACGTTTCAAACCACTGCCGGAAGCAACACGGCAGACGGTTTCACATTCACAATTCAGGGGATGGCTCCCACGGCACTCGGCAGCCGCGGCGGCGCCCTGGGCTATAGCATTGCAACCAACGGGACGGGGACGAAGATCGGACAGAGTGTCGCGATCAAGTTCGATCTCTTCGATAACGCCGGTGAAGGTGGAGACTCGACGGGCCTCTTTATGAACGGCGCCGTGCCGACCAAGGCCGGCTCCATCAATCTGAGTCCATCGGGCGTCGATCTGCACAGCGGCGATCCGATGCAGGCCACGCTGGTCTACGACGGCACCACGCTCACCGTGATGATCACCGACACGGTGATGGCCAAGTCCGCGACGCAAACCTACACGGTGAATATCCCGAGCTTCGTGGGTGGTACGAGCGGCTTTGTCGGCTTCACCGGAGGCACCGGCGCTGTGAGTTCGACACAGGACATCCTCAACTGGACATTCTTGCCAGCTCCGGGTCCTCCGTCCGCGCTTCAAGGCACCGCTGCGTCGGGTAACTCGGTGACGCTGAGCTGGACCAACAACGCAACCGACCAAGCGGGATTTCAGCTCGATCGAGCGACCGATTCGGCCTTCACGCAAAACATGATTACGCAGGCCCTGCCCGGCTCGCCCAATACGTTCACCGACACCGCCTCCGGCCTTGTTCCGGGCGGCACGTATTTCTATCGCATCCGGGCCACCAACGCGGCCGGAGCCTCGGCCAATTCGACGTTTGTGCAGGTCGGCATTCCGGCGATCCCGCCTGCAGCGACCAATGCCGCGGTCACGGCCGTCACGACGGGCGAGATCGATCTGAGCTGGACCGACAATGCCGGTCCCGCCGCCACCGGTTACGTCGTTCAGCGCAGCGTGTCAGGCGGCGCCTTCGCGAACTATGCGACGTTGCCCGCTTCGACCAATGCAGCCCCTAGTCCCTATACGTGGAGCGACACGAACGTCGTGTCAGGAACGGCCTACGACTATCACATCGTGGCGTTCAACGTGTCAGGGAGCAGTAATTTCCTCGACGCGAACGCGACGACTCTCACGCTCCCGCCCAGCGGACTCACGGCGACTGCGGTTGCGGGCAGTGTGAATTTGTCGTGGGCCGCGCCGACCGGGGCCGTCACATACAACGTCTATCGGGGAACCGCCAGCGGTGGCGAGACCCTGCTGACGAGCGGCGTTGCGACCACAAGTTACATCGACTCGACGGGCACAGCGGGCACGACCTACTTCTACACGGTGACCGCGGTTAACAATAACGCGAATCTTGTCCCCGCCGTCTCTTCAGAAAGCGCTCCGTCCAACGAAGCCGCCGCGGCACCGCTCCCCAAAACTCTTCTTGATTTCAGCGGGGGCTTTGCCGGCTCGACTAACAAGCTGACTTACAACGGGTCCGTTGCAATCAACGGGAATAAGTTAGAGCTGACCAACGGCGGCGCGCTCCAAGCCGGAAGCGCGTTTTCGAGCACGGCCGTCCACGTCAGCAATTTCACCACTCAGTTCACGTTCAAAACCACTGCCGGCAGCAATACCGCCGATGGGTTCACGTTCACAATCCAAGGCGTCGGCCCCACCGCGCTCGGCAGTCGTGGGGGCGCGCTCGGATACAGTGTCGCCACGAACGGGACCGGAACCAAAATCGGCCAAAGCGTGGCGGTCAAGTTCGACCTGTTCGACAACTCGGGCGAAGGGGCAAACTCGACCGGGCTTTACACCAACGGCGCTGTGCCGACGAACACCGGCTCGATCAATTTGACTCCTTCCGGGATCAATCTCCACAATGGCAACCCCATTCTCGCCCAGTTGACGTACGACGGGACGACTTTGACAGTCACGCTAACCGACACAGTGACCCACGCGACAGCGACGCAAACCTACACCGTCAACATTCCCAATCTCGTCGGCGGCTCGGCGGCTTACGTGGGGTTCACCGGCGGCAGTGGCGCCGTGAGTTCGACGCAGGATATCCTCAACTGGACCTTTACTCCCGCCGTTTAAGAAGCATCGTCGAGGCGAATCGTCTGCGGAGCAGGGCCAAAAATCTCCCGCGCAGCCCGGCAAATTCCCGCCGAAACAGGTATGCTTGGGGGCGGCAAATGCTTCCCTAAATTCGGGCTCAGACGATCCACTCGATACTGCAACATGGCCGAAACCTCCGCTCGCTACCTCAATCGTGAGCTCAGTTGGCTGGAATTCAATCAGGGCGTCCTGGACGAGGCACATGACGCGAGCGTGCCCGTGCTGGAGCGGTTGAAGTTTCTGGCGATTAGTGCCAGCAACCTCGACGAGTTCTTCATGGTCCGCGTCGGCGGCCTGAAGCTTGTCGAGCACCAGGACAATCCTCCCGCTGACCCCGCCGGGATGACCATTCGCGAGCAACTCGACGCGATCGCAGTCCGAGTCCATCGCATGGCCGGCGATCAATACCGCGCTTTTCTCGAGGAACTCGAACCACAACTCACTCACGGCGGAGTGCGGCGGCTAACTGCGTCAGATCTCAACGAGCGCCAAAAGCAGGCCGTCGATAATTTTTTTAGCGACGAAGTTGCGTCGGTGCTGACGCCGATGGCGGTCGACGAGTCGTTGGAATTCCCGTTATTGCCGCACCAGATGCTGCACGTCGCGGTGCGATTGTTGCCGCGCGACGGAGAGTCCCGGTCGCGTTTCGCAATCATTCCACTGGGTCGCTCGCTCAGCCGCTTTGTGACGCTTCCTTCCGATCGCGGCTACTGCTACATCCTGCTCGAGGACGTCGTGGCGGCGGAAGTTGAGCGATTCTTTCCCGGCGAAGGGGTCGTTCACTCGGCTCCGTTCCGTATCACGCGCAATGCAGATATCGCCGTTCGCGACGACCTCGTTCACGACCTGCTGTCGGAAATCGAGGAAGTGCTCGACGAGCGGAAGCTCGGCAATTGCGTGCGGCTGGAGATCGCCGCTCACGCCGACGCCGAAACGGTCGCCTTCCTGCGCCAAGCGCTGGGCGTCGACGAGGACCAAATTTATGCGTTGCCCGGCCCGCTCGATTTGGCGGGATTCATGCGGCTCTCGGATCTGCAGGGGTTCGACAACCTGAAATACGCGCCTTGGCCACCCCGCATTTCTCCGGACGTCGACTTGGGCGCCGGGATGTTCAATGTGATCGCCAAGCGCGACATTCTGCTGTTACATCCGTACGACAGCTTTGAACCGGTGGTGCGGCTGTTGGAAGAAGCGGCCGACGATCCCGACGTCTTGGCAATCAAGCAAACGCTTTACCGCACCAGCCGTAACAGCCCGATCGTCGCGGCGCTCGAACGGGCGGCCGAACGCGGAAAATATGTGACCACCGTGATCGAACTGCGAGCCCGCTTCGACGAGGCCCGCAATATCGAATGGGCCCGCAACCTGGAACGCGCCGGCGTGCAGGTGATTTACGGCGTCAAAGGGCTGAAGACACACGCGAAAATCTGCATCATTGTCCGCCGCGAGCCGTACGGCATTGTGCGGTACGTCCATTTTGGCACCGGGAATTACAACGAGATCACGGCTCGCCTCTACAGCGACGTCAGCCTGATGACCTGTAACGAGGAATTCGGATCCGACGCGATCGCGTTCTTTAACGCGATCACCGGCTTCTCGCAGCCACAACGGTTTCGGAAAATCGACGCCGCTCCGCTGGGCTTGCGGGAGCGAATCATCGAAATGATCGATGCTGAGACCGACCGCCAGAATCACGGTCAAAAAGCGCGGATCATCGCCAAGCTCAACTCGCTCGTCGATCCGGAAATCATCGAGGCTCTGTATCGAGCGTCGAACGCCGGCGTCGACATCAAACTCAACATTCGCGGCGTCTGCTGCTTGAGGCCCGGCGTTCCCAAGCTGAGCGAAAACATCTCTGTCGTCAGCATCATTGACAGGTTCCTGGAACACTCCCGAATTTTGTATTTCCACCACGGCGGCGACCGCCGCGTCTTTATTTCGAGCGCCGATTGGATGCCCCGCAATCTCGATCGCAGGGTCGAGCTTTTGGTTCCTGTGGAAGATCGAGCGCTCAAAGACCGGCTATTGCAAACCCTCAAGACCTATTTCAAGGACGACGTGAAGAGTCGCCGACTGCTGGCCGACGGTCGCTACAAGCGGTTGACTCCCTCGATCAAGCGGCCTGCCCTGCGTGCCCAAGAGGTTCTCTACGGGCGCGTCTGCGACGCGGCCCTAGTCGCCGAACAGTCTCAACGAACGGTCTTCGAGCCGCACCAGGCGCCCGACACGGCCCACTAACCGGCCCTGAGTTTGGGTTGCATTGTTGAGAGCCATCTGGGGGAAGCCGTTTTTCAGCCCGTGAAGCCCGCCCGCGAATGAATGACACCATGAAGACGCTCCTTTTGTTCCGCCACGCCAAGGCGAGCCGCGACGACGCGGGTGTTCCCGATCACGAGCGAACGCTCAAATCGAGCGGCAAGAAAGACGCCAAACAGATGGGCCGCCTGTTGCGCGAGGCAAACCTGGTTCCCACGCTGATCGTTAGCTCGACGGCGGTTCGCGCTCGCAAGACCGCGTCGAAGGCCGCCAAGCAGATGGACTACCCGCGTGCCATCGAACTTTCGGAACGCCTATACCTCTCGACGCCGCGCGACTATTTGGAAGTGGTCCATTCGGTTCAGGACACGGAAGATCGCGTCATGCTCGTGGGCCACAACCCGGGCATCTCCCAATTTCTGA
>DASRXU010000548.1:0-3816 GCA_035687365.1 Planctomycetaceae bacterium
CGCAGTCGGTAAGCCCAATCTCTGGTGGGGGGTGACCCTCACCATCGTTGCTGCGCTCCTCGGCTGGTGCGGCTACTACTTGATATTCAAGCAGTTCAAGTTCGGCAAATAACGGGTTTGTCTCTGACCTCACTCACCAGATCGGCGATCTGAAGTCGCACCAGTCGAGTCTCGGCCATAGAGCTGGGTGGACACCTTGATGCGGTCCGCAGGGTAGTTGCGCGCGGCGTCGAGGCGACGTTGTCGAGCCTCCCGATGCTTTGCCTTTGTTCCGCTCTGAGCACTTTCACCCACTGTCGCAGGCGCGGGCAGGAAGCGCCGCGCCCAAACGTCGACAACCCGCTCCCAATCGAGCAGTGGACGGGCATGCCGAGGACGAGGCTGGCCGGTCCGGAGATATTCGAGGGTGTCGGCACCCAGAGTGCCAATGTGAACGCCCATCTCGTTCCCGTCGAACAGGTTCCGATTAAGGCCGAGGCGTCGTAGCGCATATGTCATGGCAGAGCGGTCGGGCGAGTCGAGACGCTCATACTGATCCGGACGTCCTGCTTCGAACAAGCGACGCGCCTTTTCCCGTACCGATTGCGAGATGAGGTCCTCAAACGAGGCACGTAACGGCGGAGCTCCGACGGGACCCTCGGCTCGGGAATAGAGGTTGCCGGATGCGCCCGAGGCCGCCGCCACGCCCTTCGGTGCGAGCTGGACCACCCTATGGCCACGAAAGGGTGCGCCGCTGATTGCCATCCCTGTTGTTGTCACCACGGCCGCTAAGTCGGCGTCCGGGTTCGACGTTTTTAAGGACTTCTGAAAAGCTTTCAGCCCTAGTGCGGTGAATGGTGCTGTCGCGGCAAGCCAGGCACCCGACAGTGCGCTGTAGGGCGGCAGGGCGCATGCCAGAGATAACTGCATGATGCGCGCGAGACCGGCGACCCGAATATCGCGCATAACCACGTCATGGTGGATGCTGGTCTTTGGATAGTCCGGATGCCACCCTAGGCGGTGGTCGCGGGCCGGCTGCGAGAAGCGTGCACTGGCGAGCAGGGCCGCGCCGAACAGGCGGGGAACCCGCGTCTGGCCGATATCCCAAATCAACATGCCCATGCGACGCCCGACCGCCTTGCCCGTCGTGACGGACTGGTACAGTTTCAGGTACTCGACGATGCGCATGTGGTCCGGACGGCTGAAATCGACGGCCTGTAACACCGGACGGACCGCGCTTGGCTGGAACGTCGGCATATCAACAAACAACTGTGCGAACTCGTCCTCGAAAGCTAAAATTTCGGCGCGGTGTTGCTCAAGCAGCGCCTGATGCCGCCGGGCGTGGGCGTGATGCCAGCACTGCTCGTATCGGATATCGCCGCGGTCGAACGGCATCGCCGTTCCTACCGTAAAGGCACCGTCCTCCTCGACCCGCGCGAAATAACCGAGCGGCTCTAAATCTCGAATGAGGCTGATTAGGAACTCAGACCAGGCAGGGCTGAGAGCCTCCGAGTCGAGACGCAGCATACCGAACGGCCTCCAGGTCGAGGTCGGGCAGTCGAACCCACGTCACCGCGCCACTCGGATGCCTGTACGGAATCGGCCGTTCGAACCATTTCGGATTACTGAAGACATAAGCGTAGGTGCTCAGATATGGCAAACCGTTTCGCCTGATCTCTTCGCGCTCGAGAATTGGCAGCTCGGGTGCGTGCACCAGATCGTCCAACTCCAGCGGACCGAGCACGCGCACCAGATTGACGGTCCCGAACACGCGTCCTGTTCCGGACTTCACGATCACCACCGGGCCTCGAATCTGAGTGGGCCGACCCCGAATCTCCCAGACCTTATCGCCGTCGAGAATCTGCGAAGCGAAGGGGTCGCGAACTATCAGGCCGCGCGGTCCGACCTCCTCTTCGTGGGAAGCGCGGCGTCCCGCCTGATCAGCCTTCGCGCGACGCCCAAAGTCGAAAATTCCCGCGTCGTTCCACCCAAATAGATTCAGTGCGTTCACACTCTCGTCTTTCTGCTTGCGGCCGAGCCGCATCTTGTCCACCATCGCTCCACGCTCAGTGCGAAAACGCGCCAGACGGCTCTGATTTACGACATGTCGCAAAAAAAGCGAGTCGTGTGGCTGATCGGAAGCGCTACCAAGGCAGAGTAGAACCGAATGTCCGTCGGGACAAGCGGCGCGGCTATGGGGGTGAAAAAAGATCCTCCGGTTTGCGAGGACTACGACAAACCGCTGCGTCGTCGCAGACCCCAAGTTCTTTCCTGTCGGTCGGCGAATCACCTATAGCCGACGACGTCCGCCGCGAGGATCCCGGCTATCTCGCGAACGCGCTCTCCAGGGGCAAGAGCGAAGTCGACAGGAAAGTCCGTGGGCTGTGCTCTTTTCGTTCGACGACTGAGCCAAGCGAAGTCGGGAAGAAGAAGGACACCTCCGCGCCAGTTTAGCGAGCGAGTGGGCCCTGACGTAAGGCTGCCCCTCACGCAGCTCGACGAGAATGCGCGCCACACCTCCTCGCCCGCATCTCGTCTCGAATAGCCCCTCAGCGACCTCCCCTGGCACGTAGCGCGGCAATTTCTCGGATAGCCTCCTCACTCTGTCATCGGCTTTTATAAAACCCAAATTGAGCCAATGTCCGCAAAGGTATACCGCAACGAACACAATAGACCTTGCCGAGATTGCGTCCGTAAGGGTTGACATCGCCGCGGGATTCGCGATCGACGAGGTCGTCTCGGACAATGGTGTTTCCGGCGTATCAACCCGCCTCGCCGAGCGCGATCAAGGCAAGCGGTTGTTCGATCTGCTCCGCCGTGGCGACGTACTAGTTGTCAGCTGGATCGACCGGCTCGGGCGAAACTATGCAGACGTGACCGAAGTCATCCGCCAGTTCATGAAGTGCGGCATCGTCGTTAGGACCGTGATCAACGGCCTTGTCTTCGACGGCGCAACCAAAGAATCGATGCAGATGGCGGTCCGCGATGCGCTGATCTCGTTCATGGCAGCCCTCTCGCAGGCGCAAGTCGAGGCGACCAAGGAAGCGCAGCGCGCCGGTATTGAGCACGCCAAGGCCCGCGACGACGCCTACCGAGGCAGGAAGCCGTCCTTCACGCGCGAGCAACTGGATAAGGTCCGCGACATGCTGACGATCGGGACGTCGATCAGCACGATTGCCAAGACGACGTGCCTCTCACGGCAGGCGATCTACAGGCTCAGGGACAATCCAGCATGGGCCGAAGGCGCACTCGCCACGTGGGCGGCCTAGCGTTCGTGCGCTCAACCTCGGCGGTCAGACGGTCGACACCAAGAGCGCTACGGGCAAGCTCATCCTCACCATCTTCGCCGGCTTCGCGCAGTTCGAACGCGTCAGCGCGAGGGCATCGCGAAGGCGAAAGCGAAGGCTGAGAATCGCTACATGGGACGGAGGCCGTCGGCGCGGTCAAAGCTGATGGGGCAGTGAAACTCTTCAAAGCCGGTCGGACGGTGACCGACATCGCGATGGCGCTGAACATCGGTCGTGGCAGTGTGTACAGGGCTCTTGAAGCGGCCGGAATGAAGTCGGCTTCGGGTAGTATCTGGCGAGCACCATTGCGACCGACCCTCCAAGAAGACCCGCGGCGTAGCTGAGGTCAAGTATCTCCGTCCGATTATGACCGGAATCGAGGGACGCAAGAGCCACGCCGAGGCGCGCCCTGATGTCGTCAGGCTAGCGAAGGCGCTCGCTCGCAAAAGGCCCAAGGGGGAAAATGAGCCTGCGTGCTGTGGCGGCGAACCTAGCTGATCGTGGCCATCTCAACGAGCGCGGGAAACCTCTTCAACCCGAAGAGCATCTC
>DASRXU010000549.1:0-11799 GCA_035687365.1 Planctomycetaceae bacterium
CGACAAGCCGATCCGCGTTTGGGGATCGGCCGAGGCGGGCGAGCAGGTGAAAGTCACGATCGGCGAAAAGAACGCCGAGACGTCGGCCGACGAACATCGTCACTGGAAGGTCGAACTGCCGGCACTTCCCACCTCCGCGACGCCGATCGAAGTCACGGTTGCGGGCAAAAACACGATCGTGCTGCACGACGTGCTCGTAGGCGAGGTCTGGCTCTGCTCGGGCCAATCGAATATGCAATGGAACGTCGGCTCGTCGATCCATGCGCGAAAGGAAATCGAGGAGGCCAATCATCCCGAGATTCGCCTCTTCAACGTGCCGATGCGGCCGGCCGGCGAACCGGCCCACGACGTCAACGCGGCCTGGACCGCTTGCACCTCAAAGACCGTCCCCGGCTTTACGGCCGTCGGATACTTCTTCGGTCGCGATCTGCACCAGGAACTCGGTGTGCCGATCGGATTGATCGAGTCGTCATGGGGCGGTACGCGGATCGAGCCTTGGACTCCTCCCGTGGGCTTCCGTGATATTCCTGCCTTGGCGTCGATCGTCGAGGGGATTGAAAAGGCGAAGGCCGCTTACGCGGAGTCGGAAGGGACGGCCCTTCCGCACTACGCGAAGTGGCTGGAAGTGGCGCAGAAAGCCAAAGACAAAGGCGAACCGATTCCCGCGCCACCGGAGTGGCCGGTCAGCCCCCTCGCCACCAACTACGCGCCCACGGGTCTTTACAACGGAATGATCCATCCGCTGGTGCCGTTCACAATCCGCGGAGCACTTTGGTACCAGGGCGAATCAAACAATGGTGAGGGGATGCTCTACTTCGACAAGATGAAGGCGCTCATCGACGGCTGGCGGTCGGTCTGGCACGAGGGAGATTTTCCGTTTCTCTACGTGCAACTGGCGCCGTACCAATACGGTCCGAACGCGAAAGGCGCGCTGCCCCGCATCTGGGAAGCTCAAACTGCGGCCCTCGCGCTCCCCGACACGGGCATGGCCGTCACCAACGACATCGGCAACCCGAAAGACATCCATCCCAAGAACAAGCAAGACGTCGGCAAGCGGTTGGCCCTTTGGGCGCTCGCCAAGACCTACGGCAAGCAGATTGTCTATTCCGGCCCGCTCTACAAGTCGATGAGCATCGACGGGTCGAAGATCCGCGTAAAGTTCGAGCACGTCGGTGGCGGCCTCGTCGCACGCAACGGCAAACCGCTCGACTGGTTCCAAATTGCCGGCGACGACAAGAAATTTGTGGATGCCGAAGCAACCATCGACGGCGACTCGGTCGTCGTTTCGTCACCGAAAGTCGCAAAACCGGTCGCCGTTCGGTACGCGTTCGACCAGATTGCGGAGCCGAATCTGCAAAACGTCGAAGGACTGCCGGCGTCGGCCTTCCGCACTGACAAGTGGTGATCCGCCATAGTCAGAGCGAGAAGGGTGAAGGCCGAAGAAGCCCTCGCTTACGCGTCGGGTTGGTAATCCACTAACCCGAAGCGTCAGCGAGGGAATTCACTTCGGACGTCCTGGGGGCGAACCGAAGCGGTTCGACCCCAGCCACCCTCGGTCCCGTGGGCATTAGCCCAGCTTCGCCGCCGCATCGCGAACGGCGGACAGGCTAACCGCGATGTCGGAAAGCGGGTTCTGCTCGTTCTCCTCGTACTCGATCGCCACACAGCCCGGATAGTTGAGCTTCTTGAGCACCCGCAGGCAGCCGACGACGTCGAGGTCACCCTGACCGACGATCGTGAAGATCTTTTTGCGGCGGCCGTTCTCGGTGACGGTCCGCACGTCCTTCAAGTGCACTCCGTAGAGCCGGTTGGAAAGCCGTTCAATTGCCTCGACCGGATTTTCGTCGCTGCGGAGGTAGTGCCCCGTGTCGACGCAGGCGCCAATCTTCGGATGCCGGTCTTTCACGATGTCGACCACGTCGCTGATCTTGCTGTAGAGCGCATGTGGTCCGTGATTGTGAATGGCGATCGCGATGTCGTACTCGGCCACGAGCTTGTCCAGCAGGTCAAACGTTTCTTTGTTTTTCCGCGGATTGGCGCTCATTGTCGGAAGGCCAATCGCCTTGGCGAAATCGAACCTCTGACGGGCCTTCGTTTCATTGGCGTCGAAGTCGACGACGCCGTAAGACATCAACACGATACCGTTCTCTTTCAGCAAGGCCTTCGAGTCGGCAATTTGTTTCGGCAACGTCGTCATCGGAATGTGTTTGGGGAACGACTCCCAATACTTGAGCCCCAGCTCCTTCGTGTGCCGCAATGCGGTGGGGGCGTCGAAGGCCCGTAGCGAGTAGCTCTGCATGCCCATCTTCAGCCCGGCGTAGGGGTCCTTTTCCTCACCGGCAACGGCCATGCGCGGAGCGAATGTGGCCGCTGCGCCGGCGGCTGCGAACTTCAAAACCTGACGGCGTGAGAGGGGCTGAGCATCGGGATCGAACATCGTTGGCTGCTCCTGCGCGTGGGAGGGGGTCTCGGGATGTGCCGTCCAGACGGGCGGCTGCGGCATCGCTTCGTCAGGATAACGCAGAGTGCCACGCACCCGCCACACTGCCATGAGAGCAGGCTGTCCTCAGTTACTGGCGCCCGACGCGGAAGTTCTCCAGCCAGTCGCATCGATCCGACGAAACTCACTCGCCACGTCTGAGCCTTCGTAGAACGAAAGCCGGCCAAAGAGGCGCTGCGTCTGCCCCGGCGGACAATCGGCAAAGGTCGGATCGCTGTGCAAACACGGGCACGGTGGATTGCCCCAAGCCCGTCGGCACGGCTCGAAGGCGGTGATCACCCAGCGGTGGCCTTGCTCGGATCGGCAGGCTGCGTACGGGGACGAAAACACCTTGTTTGAGTTCGTCTGGGCGGCGAACTCCGACGCCCCTTTTAGCATGACGCAGTTCTGGACCGTCAACTCGCGCAGCGTCTCGTGAGAGCAATTAGTCAGCCACATCTCGATCGCGACATGATCACGAAATGGCGTGGCACGAGTCCCGAACAGGACACCGTTGGGCAGCCTCCGCTCACCGACAAATGTTCCTCCGGACGTCTCGCACCATTCCTGCGGAGCCAGGTCGATGTGCTGCCGCGTCCACATCGTGTCGGCGTGCGTGTGGGCCAGGTAAAGCAGGCCGTACGTTTTTTCGTCATTGCGGCGGATGGCTTCGGGGACGTCGAGCACGACGTAGGCGGTCTGGTCCCACGGAGTAAACACGCTGAGCTTAGTTTCGCGCTGAGGACGAATCGCGCCATCCAGAAAGCCGATTCGTGGATGGCGACCTCCGGGGTAGGGCAGCACCAAGAGCGGCGCGTCGGACGAGCGCGCGGGTTTCGTTTCGGCTCGGATCGCGAATCGCGCCACAGCGGCGTCGATCGCTTCGCTCGAAAGCCCCGTCGCTGCGCGCATCTCGGCGGTGGTGAAGTGATGATACCGGACCATATTCTCGAGCCAGTGGCGGAGGTCAGCCTCGTCCTTCGGTGGCCGTGCGTTGTCGCGCGGCGTCTTGCGTTCGAGCGAACGCTGGCGATCCTCGATCACGCCCTTGGATTGAGACGGCACATTGGTGGGATCGACGTACCGTTCCAGATCTCCGAGTGCGATCACGCGGAAATGATGATCGGCCAGATACTGCATGTATTCCTGAAATCGCTCGACGGGAGAATGGACCCACGGGTGGGCCAAGTCAGGCGCCCCGTGGAACTGCAGCACGGCAATCCGTCCGAACTGAGCCTGGTCGACGGCTCGTTGGAAGTTCTCGAGCGTCCAGTCAGGGCGGGCGTCCCCGGCTGACGGAATCAAGAGCGGATGATCGAGCCCCGGTTCGTAAGCGAAGCCACGTCCTTCTTTGTACGGAAATTCGGGCGCGCCGCCGCGTCGAGCGAACTTCATGCCGAGCGATTTGAGGATCGCCAAGGCTCCCGGGTCGATGCCATTCCCCGGATAGGCGAACACGGTCGTCCGCGGCAAACCAAACTCGGCGCAACGAGCGTTGATCGCCTCGATCTGCTCTTTGAGCCGGCCGAGATTCTCGTGAGTCACCGACATGTGGTCGCGGGTGTGATTGCCGATCTCAAAACCGTCCCGGTGAAGATGGGCGATCTCTTCCCAGGTCATGTAGCGCTCTTTGTCGGTCTTGAAATTGAATCCTTCAGTGATGAAGAACGTGGCGCGGAAGTGGTGCTTGAGCAGAAGCGGCCGGACGATCGTGAAATGCGACTTCACCGAGTCGTCGAAGGTCAGCACGACCAGTCGATCGGGAATCGGCTCGCGGGCCAGGGCAGGGGAGCCGCAAAACGCGAGCGCTGCGACGAGCATGATTGTCAGCGCACAGGGCAAACCTCGACGGTCACCGACTGCGCCACACCCTCGCACCAACCCGCTTAGTTGCCCGCGAGCGCCGCGGGAACCGACCGACGGCAAAGCGTGTCGAAGCGGCTTCGGCATTCTCGCAGCAACTCGTGGTAATCGGTTCGCCACAGCGGTCTCGACCAGGCGGCCAATTCATAGTAGCCAGCATAGCCCGCCTCGTCGAACGCGTGCACAATCGCCGAGAGGGGGATTTCTCCTTCTCCCAGCATCATCCGGCGGTCACCCCGTGCTCCGCTGCACGCATCGCAAAGCTGCACGAGCGCGACGTTTGGCACCAACTCGGGAATTCGCGACAAAAGGTCGGGCTCATTCCACAAGTGGTAAACGTCGAAAGCGATTTTCGCCTGCGAGCCGGCGTTCTCGATTATCTCGAGCGTCTCATCGAGCGTGTGCAGGAACGTCCACGAAGGTGAGAAGTCGGAACGCATCGGTTGCAACGCCAGCGTGACCCCCGCCTCGGTGGCCTCTGGAGCGAGGATGGTCAGAGCATCGGTGATCAGGCGCCGCGCATGCGTATCGATATGACCATCGCGCGGTCCGCTGATGACGACCAGGCATTCCGCGCCGACAATAGCGGCCGCTTTGATCGCCGCTCGAGCGTCGGCCAGGGAATCCTCGAAGCTCCAGCGGTTAGATCCGGTGAAACCTCCGGCCCAGGACAGGCTCGACACCGAGATCCCCATCTCGCGCAGCAGTTCGCCCGCACGCTCCTCGCCAAAGTCACTGAGCTTGGGGCGCCACAAGCCCACCGCACGAAAACCCTCCCGGTGGTACGCAATCGCCTCGTCATCCAGATCCCACGCAAACGTCGTGAGATGATTCGCCGAGAGCCGCATCATGTCCGGGCTCTTGGACTGTCGCTGAAGCTGCGGCTCGGTTTCGGACTGCGTAAATGCCGGCTGATCGACCACGATTCATTTCTCCAGTGTTTCGCGGCTTGCCCCGCTCGGTTCTGGTTCCCGAGCCCGTTTATCGCTGTTCCACAGACGGCCCCGGCCCTGTTGATCGTTTCCCCGTTGTGATCGAGGCAACTTCAATGCGTGTACGTAGCGACTGCAGCAAATGTTTTCGATTCTCAACGGCCCGACATTTTTTCAAGTCTGCGACTTTGGCGCAATACTGAGAGATAGAAGAGTCGATTGTGAGATGGATCGAACTCGCGCCTCGGAACGATCGCTGTCGACCGGCCGAAACGCAGCGCGGCAACACGGCCGCAAGAATGCGGCGATGGAAAGAGATGTGACAGTTGGCCCAAAGTCACGTACGCCGCGCCTGATTCAAATTTCATTTCGAAATCGTTTCGAACAGATGGCCACATCTTGTAAGCCACGCGTGAGGGTGACAGCATAACGCCCCGCCATGAGGCGAGCAATCTCATCTGTGCCGGCGAAAGGCCGCGGGAAAATTATCGCGGCCCCTGCGCTGCGCGCTCCCAGCGTCATCCGGCCGTTGTAATTTGCACGGAAGGATTGTCAGCGACGTTCACCCAGACATGCACGTGCGGACTTCCGCGGAAGTGCCAGACAAACGAGGGGCCTTCCAACCGCCACACGTCCCACACTTGATCGTTGCCGATGTCGCCCGATTGATAGAAAGCGATCCGACACGCGTCGAGTCCGCCTTGTGCGTCGAGACAGCGAATGACGTGATCGCGATCCGACGTGCGGTAAGGCTCGATCAGAGATTCGAGCACGCCCTTCAGATGCGACTTTTGATCGGCACTCAGTTCCGAAGCGGGCAACCCCTCGACCTTTTTCGCATCGCGGAACTGCACGCGCCGTTCCGCGGGCGCTTGCGCGATCAGTGCTTCCTTACGATGGCGTCCGTCAAGCATCTGGTAGAGAGCGTTCGCCTTCTGCCCCTGCTGCCAAAAGACGTTGCCCGGATGATCGGCCTTCTCGTTAAAGCCTTGAGCGGCATGTCCATAAAAAATCGGACCGCCGAAGGCGACGTGCTCTGACGAGTTGCCGTCGCAACGGATCGTCAAGTGACGCCCGGTCATTACGAACTCGAATTTGCCGCTTTCCGGAGTGCCGAAGAGGGCAATGGACTGTGCTTCGCCGTAGCCGCCGGCGTCGTCCGCCAACTGCTTCTTGATGCGATCCTTCCAATCGGGGTTATAGAGTCCGAAATAAAGCGCCTCGATCAGTTCTTGCTGATCCTTCGTGAAAAAGCTGCTGCCCACTTTTTCTTCGGTGATTTGCCAGTTGTTGGAGACGTGCATCCGCAAGAGGCCCCGCTTGTCGGTGAAGTCCCACGGAAAGCAGATCTTTTCGTGCTGCTTCGGCGTCAACGACGAGTAGAGTTTCTTGGTCAGATTTTCGGGAACGATGCCGGAGCCGTTTGCCGGCACACCTTCTTTAGCGAAGGCGGCGAACGGGAGCGACACGGTCGACGCCGCCAGCGCGGTCACGCCGATGGTTTGTACGAATTGGCGACGATTCACTGGCGGGAAGTCCGCGTCTGCACAATCGGGACAGGTTTCGAACGGCCGCATCGTCCTCTCCTTCTCACAGTGTCGCAAATTCTCGCAGCGTCGCGAAACGCACCGAGTCACGAACCAGACTGATTCACCCGCAGCAACTTCGGACTCGTCGAGGTACGGCCTCAGTATGCACGCGACGATGTGAAAAACGCAATTCCATTTGCAATGCCATTTCATACCCGTGCCGAAACGCGCGTACGCGCTGAGACACGATGCGACACCTCAAATGCGAAATTTCCGCGACGCGACGCGTGCAGCGTCCGCAAATCTGCGCGCGGCCGAGATTCGACAACGAGATTCGACAAACAGTGCCGCGCATGAAAAAGGGCGATCCGCTTGTGACGGATCGCCCATGTGTCTTGGACTCGCGGCTATTCGTTGCCGCCACCACCATTACCGTCGCCGCCACCACGTCCACCGCGTCCTCCGCCATTACCACCGCCACGGCGCTGGCCTGGAGGTTGTTGCGGGCCTGTTCCGGTCGGTTTGACTTCGGCACCGGTTGTCGTCGGTTTCAACATGTCGGTCAGCTTCTTCTGCAGGACCGCCGCGTCGATACCACGGTCGATCTTGATCACCTGGAAGCTCTGCACAACGGGCACGGCCGCCTGATCGAGGTTGCCGATGATTTGCTCGATGTTGGACATCAGCACGGACGGGCAGGACACCATGACCGTATTGGTCGTATCATTGGCGGCCATCGACAAATAACCTTTGAAGCGGCCCTGGTTGAGCTTGCCGTCGTCCTCGTTGTCGCCGAAATTGAGGATCGTGGCAAAGCGTCCGCCGCGACCGCCCTGGTTCTTGGTTTGGTTGAAGCTTTCCAGGGCTTTGTCGTTGGCGCTCAACAAGTCCTTGTAAAGCTCCTTGAGCATGTCAGTGACCACGGACGCCTTGTTGTGCTTGATCTGGAAGATCTGGGTGACCCGCGAGGCCCGCGTGTTCGGCTTCTCCGGACGATCGTAGAGCTTAATGATGTCGTTGATTCGTCGGAGCTGGTCGGCCGTCGCACCCTGCACGAGAATCGAGTTGGTCGCATCGTCGTCGATGAACTTCAGTGGCTTGCGCTGCGACAGCCGGGGGGTGTCGTCCTTCTTGTTGCTGTCCGAGTCGTCCCACCAGGACCAGCGGCGGAAGTTCTTGTCAGCCGACGACTCTTTCTTTTCGACCGAGAAGAAGTCGTCGAGCATGATTCGCATCGACAGAGCCGTGCTGTATTGCAGGTAGTAGACTTCGTAGTCCTTCCGGGGCGGGGCCAGCTTCCCCATCAATTCTTCGAGTTCGTCGAGAGCCCGGGTATCGCGAGACGAAATAACCAGCTTGCCGTCTGCTCCCCGCGTGATGTAGATCGGATCGCCCGGGACCGACTCGGTGTTCGATCCCTTCGGCTGTTCGGCCGCGCGATCGGTGGGATCGGGTGACGGGGCAGCGGTTGCTTCAGGCAGCTTCGGCATCGCACGACCACGGCGCATGCCGCGATGCGGCCGTTCGCCGGGCGGGCCAGCCTGCGGTGCATTCTGGGGCACGTCCGTCTTCGGGTCCGCTTGAGCGAGCTGCGTCACCTGCTTGAGATCGACCAGGCGAACGGGCAGCTTTCCGGGAGTCGGCAGCGGAAAACCAAGGTCGGTGTTGGAGGCCGAGGGAGCCGTGGCGTTCTCTTTCTTGGGCACAAAAGGACGGACCTTATTCGCGTCGTCGGGAACCGTCTTCTCGGGCTTCTTCGGCGGCGGGACATCAATAATCAGCTTATTGCCATCTTTGCCCAGTGAGGGCCACGCGCGGCGGAGCTTCTCGAGCATCTGCTGCTCGTCGTCAGAGGCACCGTAGTCGAGCACGCGCAACGTATCGGAGCTGCCTTCCTTGCGAGGCACTTCACCCAGTTGTGCGAGACACTTCTCAACTTCTCCCAGTTCGATCTTGTTGGAGAAGACCAGCAGACGATTGGCGACCACGTCTGCTTCGACCCGGAACTTCGTGGTCGGCTGCTCATCCTGTTGATTGCCGCCTCCGCCAAAGAAGGAATAGCCCCACCGGCCTCTGCCGTTGTTGTTGTCCTGCTTCTTTTCGTCGCCGACCAACAGCGCGCGGATCGTGCCGGCGACCATGTCAGCGTCGAGCTTGCGAAGCCGGATGACGTGCAGTTCGCGGTCGGTTCCGTCGAGATTTTGAACCGTGGAGGCAATGGCTTTCTGATCGCGAGGCGTCGCGTAGGCGATGACCGTGCGATTCTTCTTATCCGCCTGGAGCTTCGTTTGCGGATCGAGATCACCGACCGATTCCAGCATGCTGATGAGCGAATCGGGATCGAGCGTGGCCAGACGATAGACTTTCATCGACGTCGGGTTCTCGGACAGCGACGCACGCTCCGAAGGAACATCCATCTTGAAGATGGCCGAACGGATAATGCCCATCTGGTCCGGCGGTGCGTTCACCATCACGCTGTTATTGCGTTGCAAAGCCAACAGCCGAATTTCCGGTTTTGCCGGTTGATTGGGCTGTGCATTCGGTTGCGGTTGCCCGGGCTGCATCTGAATCTGCATTGGCATGCCCGGTTGTCCCGGCATGGCGGGGGTGTTCGTCTCTTTCTTCAAATTCAAGAAGGCCTGGAGTTGGTCGACGATGTCCGACGCCCGCGTATAACGCAGCTCGAAGATCTTGACGCCGTGGTCTCCGTTGCCTTTTTGCTCTTCGTCGAGCAGGCGGGAGATCTCTCTAAGGTTCTCGACCGCGTCGATCGCCTCCAGCCGATTCGTCGACTTCAAAGGGAACAACTTTCCCTTGGGCGACATCATGGGCTTGAATTCTTCGACCGCCTTATCAGCGGGCAGCCAATCGAGATGGAACGAGACCTTCACCAACTCGTGCGACGGCAGTGTCTCGAGATCTTCCGTCGAAACTCGCGGCACGAGCGACGTGGTCAGATTGTCGAGATTGACAACGTTGATCGACTGCGATTTGGAGTCGACGAGCATCGAGTAACCGCGCGCCAGCAATTGGGCGTTAATCACGTCCCGCGCCTGGGTGACCGGACTCTTTCCGCTCGAACGCAGGTTGAGCGAATCACCCGGCAAAGTCTGCCAATCCCAAGTCATGCCCGAAACGCGGGCGACCTCTTCGATCACAAAGGGCCAGGGCGCGTCTTGGAAATTGAAGCTCACCTCGTGCTTCTTCTCATCGAGCCGCATTCGCTGATCGGCAAGCACGGCGGGATTTTCCATCGCGGGGGGACGAGTCACGGGCGGCGGTCCGACCGGTCCCGCAGGTTCTTTCTTTTCGTCCTTCTTTTCGTCCTTTTTCGGTTCTTCCGGCTTCGCTTCCTGCGGAGCGACGATGATGGGAGGGATCATGCCCGGGTATCCACCACGAAAGCGGCGGCCGCCACCAAAACCACGGCCCCCCCCGCCCGGAAACTGCCCGAACACCGAGACCGACGGAGCAGCCAGCGCGATCAACAGCGCGAGCCCGATAATTTTGCGAACAGTCTGGCGACTCATCTCATCTCCTCGTTGGGCCAATGCGACACATAAAAGTATTGCATTGCCCAAATCCATTATGCAACGCTGAATTCTACCTGAAGCTCTTTCCCTGTCTCTAGTTCCGAACACGAGGGTCGGCCTTGCTACCGCACCCGCTCGGGCGTAGGATCTTAGAAAGCATCTTCAAAGACGACGATTGCAGCGACCTTGACACCTTCGGAGCCGCTCCCCGTGGCTCGCCGTGCCAGCCGCCCGTTGCCTCCTTAGAGGGATCGATTCTCTGGAGCGCCTGGGCGGCTCCCCCCCGCGAGGCCTCTGTCCGTGGATATTGGCGAACTCTTCGTAAAACGCGGACTTGTCACGCGCGACCAACTCAATGCGGCTTCGCCGCAGGCAGCCGGACGTCGTATCGACGTGGTGCTGGTCGAACAGGGCATCATCAGCGAAGAAGACTCCCTGAAGGCCCTCGCCGACCTATTGGGGCTTAAATTCGTCGACCTGCAATCGATCGAGATCGATCGCGAGCTGCTGGCAAAGTTTCCCACGTCGGCCGTCTTCCGCCATTCCGTTTTGCCCATCAGCCGCACGAATGGCAAAGTCAAAGTTGCCATCAATGACCCGTTCAACCTCGAGGCCCTCAACGAGCTGAGCGCGCTTTCGGGCTTTCGTCTCGACCCCGTCCTCGCCCGCCGCGACGACGTTCAACAACGGATCAAAGAGCATCTGGGAGTCGGCGGCGACACGATTAACGAGCTGGTCTCGCGCAGCATTGAAGAGGGGGTCGAGGTCGTTTCCGACCTGGGTGAGGCGAGCGGCGATCTGGCCGAAATCGCTCAGTCGGCCTCCGTCATTCGGCTAGTCAACGAGCTGCTGGTCGAGGCCCTCGAGTTGAAGGCCAGCGACGTTCACATCGAACCGCAGGAAAACGGCCTGACCGTCCGGTTTCGCTTGGACGGCATGCTCCGCATCCAGCCTGTCCCTCAAGAGATCAACCAGTTTTACGCGGCGATCGTCACGCGACTGAAAATCATGTCGCGACTGAACATTGCCGAGAAGCGGATGCCACAGGACGGCCGTATCAAGCTCAAGATCTCCGGCCGCGAAGTCGACGTCCGCGTTTCGATCATCCCTATGCTTTACGGCGAGGGAGTCGTGCTGCGATTGCTCGACAAGGATCGAATGAAATTCGACCTGTCGGCGGTCGGGATGCCGGACGACGTGTACAAGCCGTTTAGCGATCTGATCTCGCTGCCGCACGGAATTATTTTGGTCACTGGGCCGACCGGAAGCGGAAAAACGACGACGCTGTACGGAGCTTTAAATGCCATTAAGGATCCGACCGTCAAGATTATCACGGTCGAGGATCCCGTCGAATACCACACGCATGGGATCAGTCAGATCCAGGTCCATACGAAAGTCGGCCTGACCTTCGCCATGGGACTGCGGAGCATTTTGCGGCACGACCCCGACGTGATTCTGATCGG
>DASRXU010000550.1:0-2372 GCA_035687365.1 Planctomycetaceae bacterium
TGGTTTGGGCGCCTTCCCGATTCACCGACCACAGATGGACGATTTTGCGCGGCAGCAGCTCACGCTTGGCGAGGTCGGCCAACAGGGCGTCATAGTCCTCACGCACGCCCGGACGCAGGGTGTAACAGTCCCCGCCGCAATGCTTGAAAAATTCCCCCGGGAGAACTTGAACCACCTGGTGCCCCGCCGCCCGCGCCCGCAGATGAATCTGTTCTCCGAGTCCCGCCGGATCTTTCAAAATCAGCCAGCAGGTGGGCGCGAGCGGTTGAGAGACCGGGCGCGGTGCCGACCGCCAGGCACGCTGATAAAACCAGCGATCGACGTCGTTGGGATCGATCACTTCGTCTGCCGGAACGGCTGTACTCTTGGCCGACGCTGAGGCGCCGAAGGTCGTCGCCCCAGACTTAGTCGGCGTCGCTGGCGACTGAGGCGTTTCGTCGGGCTCAATCCAGAATCGCTGACGCTGAAAAGGGTAGGTCGGTAAGGACACGCGCTGCACAGATTCGTCGGCGTGCAGTACGCTCCAATCGATCGGCTGGCCGGCAACCCAGACCTGTCCCAAAGCGCTCAGCAAATGCGCCGAATCTATCTCCGATTCGCCGCGGCGTCCGAGCGAAGAAACGATAACGGGCCGCTTCGCCCCGTCCTTCCCGCTCACGTGCTGGCGGACCAGTGAGCCAAGCGTTTGGCCGGGGCCAACCTCGATCAGGACGGCACTCGGCTGTTTTAGCAGCTCCGCGGCCGCGTCGGAGAAGCGAACCGTATTGCGCAGGTGCGCGACCCAGTAGTCGGGATCCGTGGCCTGAGCGGCGGTGACCCAGGTGCCGGTCAGGTTCGACAGATAAGGCAATTGCGGTGGCCGCAGGGCAACCTTCTTGAGGTGGTCGCGAAACGGCTCGAGAATTGGGTCCATCAACGCGGAATGAAACGCGTGAGTCGTGGGCAAGCGGTGACATGCGACGCCCGTCTCGCCGAGCTGCCGCTGAAGCGCCTCGATCGCAACTGTTGAGCCGGTGACCACGCATTGTTCGGGTGAATTGACGGCCGCGATCGAACAATCGGCTCCGAGCGAAAGCCTTTGGGCCGCGGCTCCCACAGCCAGCATCGCTCCGGGCGCACACTGTTCCATCAGTCTGCCTCGCACAGTAACGAGGGCCAGCGCGTCCTCCAGCGTCATCACGCCCGCTAAGCAGGCGGCGACATATTCTCCGATGCTGTGACCCACCATGGCTTGTGGTCGGACACCGAGAGCCAGCCACCATTGCGCGAGGGCGTATTCGATCGCAAACAGGGTCGGTTGAGTGATGCTGGTTCGATTGAGGGTCTGGGTGGCCGATTCGAGACATTCGCTGCGAGCAAAGAGGATGTCGCGAAGGTCGGATCCGAGATGCGCTCGCAAGAGTTCGGCACATCGATCGAGCTGATCGCGAAAGATCCGGTCATTTGCGTGCAGTTCCGCCGCCATTCCCACGTACTGAGAGCCTTGGCCAGGAAACAGGAAGACCACCGAAGGCGCATCAGTCGCCGCCGTGCCGCTGAAATTCGGCCGCGTCTCCCGAGCGGCAAGTCGCGTGACCGCCTCTTGCAAGTCGCTGGCTACGGCGATTCGTCGGCAGGGAAACTCGCGCCGGCCCAGCTGGCAGGTGAAGGCCACGTCGGCGAGCCGAAGTTCCGGATTGTCGCGGAGATGTTGGGCGAGACGAGCCGCCGCCTCATCGAGCGCTGGCTCGCTACGGGCGGAGAGTGTCAGCAGGTGAAGTGACCGACTTTCCTTCGGTCGGGCCGCGATCGGCGCCTCTTCGACGATGACGTGTGCGTTGGTGCCACCGATGCCGAGAGACGTGACCCCAGCGCGGCGCGGTCCGTCGGTCGGCGTCCAATCGGCCAATTCGCGATTGACGTAAAAGGGGCTGTTTTCAAAGTCGATTTGCGGATTGGCGCAGTTGAAATGGAGGCTGGCCGGCAGCTGGCGGTGTTTGAGCGCCATCGCGACTTTGATCAATCCAGCGATACCCGCGGCCGCATCGAGATGGCCCACGTTGGTTTTGAGCGAGGCGATCGCGCAAAAGCCGTTGCGTTGCGTCTGCTCGCGAAAGGCCTGGGTCAACCCTTTGATCTCAAGCGGATCGCCCACCATCGTGCCCGTGCCGTGCGTCTCGACATAGGAAATCTGATCCGCACTGACGCCGGCAATCGACAGGGCCTCGGCAATAACTTCTGCCTGCCCGGCCACGCTCGGGGCGAGATAACCAACTTTACGTTGCCCGTCGTTGTTGATCGCCGTCCCCAAGATGACGGCATGAATTGTGTCGCGGTCCTTGATCGCGTCTTCCAACCGCCGCAAGACAACCAAGCCCACGCCGCTCGCAAAG
>DASRXU010000551.1:0-10778 GCA_035687365.1 Planctomycetaceae bacterium
GGGAGTCGACAAAATCAAAGGGATTGGAGGAAGCATCGAGCTGGCTTCGGCGTTCGCTGACAACATCACGCGAACGTTCGGCTACGTTGAACCACCGGTCGAGGGACTGCTCCGCGCGTTTCGTCTGCCCGCAACGCACCAAGTGCCACCCGCCTGGGTTACGGACGACGCCAATTTCTACCTGCAGCTCAATTGGAGCGGGCCCCGATTCTACAACGCGCTTGCCGACTTCTTCGATTCGTACCAGGGCTCCGGCGCATTTCGGGCGTTTGTGGGCTCCGGCCGGTTGCCGAACTCAGAAGTTACGTTCGAGGACTGTTTGAAACAGATGACTGGGCCGGTCCATGTCGTCGCGACCTTTCCAAAAGCGGCCGGCGATTTATTTAAGCAGCCCGCGATCGTCGCGATTGGCGTCGCAGATGCGAACAAAGCGAGCGAAGTACTTCGATCAGTCGCAACGTCGGCCGGGGCAAAGATCGAATCGCAGAAAGGCGCCGCGATTTACACGATGCGCCTCGGACTGCCAGAAAGCGGGCCGGCAATCGACGTTGCCATGTCCGTCGTAGAAGGATCGCTGATGATCTCCACCAATCCGCGATACCTCGAAACGGTTCTCGCCTCCCGCGGCGAGAAACATCCGCTGGCCCGATCGAACCCTTACAAGCAGGCAACCGGTGACTTCCCGGAAAAGACTTCCATGCTCAGTTATCAGCGCCAAGACCGGCGGTTCGAGGGGCTGTACGAGACGATCCGTGATGAAAAGTTCCAGCTCTCGCTCTACGGCGGGCTCATGACCGGCCTCGGCGTTGACTTCAGCAAGCTTCCGCCGGCAAGAGCGATCCGCGGCTACTTGCAGACGAGCAGTTCGTTCGTTGAGCCCGCTGAGAAGGGATTTCGGATGATCGAAATCGGTTATCGGCCTCTCAAGCCGAAGAGCCAGCCGCCTTCGCGCGGCTACGAATGACGCCCTGCCATTAGCGGAACATCCTTGAGAAAGCCATCCGTTGCAAGCCGCAATCGCCGTCGTTCAAGACGAGGCGCTCGGCGACAAGACAAGGATTCGCCCCAGATCCGCGCGTTCGGACGCATACCGGCTCGACCGTTGGAGTTTCTTTTTCCGATTTCGACGGCGCACGGGATTCGTGTCAGCCACAATTTGCGAGTGTACTCAAGCATAAAACTTCCGTGTATTCGGTCCGGTCTTTACCGAGCCGAAACTTGAATCGGCAGCAATTGATTGATCATGTAACCTTCGCGATCCTTGTCGCGCGTCAGAGGTTGAGTTCGCCCTTTGGCATCTGTTGCTTTCGCCATCAAGACGTGGCGGCCGGCAGGTGGCGAGGTCCAAGGGAACTCCCAGAGTCGCCAGGCATTCGCAACGCGCTTCCCAAGCAGCTTAGCTAACGCATAGGTTCTGCCACCGTTGGTGCTCACCTCCACCTTCAAGATGTCCGATCCTCCCGACCAGGCAGCACCAAAAATGCGGTACGGTGCTCCGGCACGTAATACTTCCGCCACCGCCGGACGAGCAATTTGAGCCTTGACCTGCAACTCACCGACCGGCACCCGCGCCGGCATTCCGTCGCGATGCACCCAATAGGCGTAGTCAACGGTCTGAAAGTAGCCTTGGAATGGCTTCACGGCGAGGACGATTCGGCTCAGCCATTTGACAGACGCCATTCCGAACCAGCCAGGCACAATCGCTCGGACTGGGTAACCATGAGCCGCAGGAATCGCGTTTCCGTTCATCTTATAGGCCAGTAAGACACCACCCGCCCGGGCCTGGTCGAACGGAATGCTGCGCGCGTAATTGAAGGGCTTCGCGGGCCGAGACGGCTTGGAAACTTCCCCGGCGTCAGCGCCTTCCAGAATTACGTCGACCGTCCCGGGCAAGATTTTGGCGCGTTCCAGCAGAGCAGACAGCGGCACCCCTGTCCATTCGGCGGTACCGACCGCGCCGAGCTGCCATTGGGCGCCGTCAACCTTCGGTACGAGGAAGACGCGGCCGTTCCCGGCGCACTCCATGGTGACAGGCTTCGTCTCCGACGGCATCTGAAGCAGTTGCTCGAAGCTCAGGTCGAGACGCGTGGAGACGTGACCTTCGACTTTGAGGCGCCACGAATTGACGTCGACTTGTGGGACGGAAAAATGGCTGCGGACGTAAAATGTGTCGTTCGGCGTGAGAAACGAATCGAGTGATGCAAAGTCCGACTCGAGATTTTCTGGCTCCTTCTCACGGATGATCATGCCGGGAGCCGCGGCTCGAGATCCCTCCAACCCCTGGGCCGCGTGCGCGAGATTACGTGCGACGGACATTATGCTCAGGCTCGCAATCATGCGGCGGCGGCTGATCGGCGACTGCGGAACTTCTGTCTTCGCGTAGTGGAACATTCGAATCGCCTTCCAGGTTGACCCCGAGGTGCCGATGGTCGCTTGATTTTAGTCGATGGGCGGGTCTTGGGCTGGATCCCATTAGTTAAGCCCGCCGCAGGCCCTTCACGTTTCCTGTAAACCCAAGCGTTTTTCGGGAATGGCGTGTTCAGCGTCTCGCCGAATCATCGCCGCACACCTTGTCCGGTTCCGAACAACACGAAGCCGGACACGTGAGGAGCAAGTTTCAGAAGCTCGTCGAATCCGGGACGTCCCGTTTGAGGAACGTTTTCTTCAGCGTCCCACTGAGAAACAGCATGGAACCCGATTGCAGTTGGGAGCGCCGTAGGCAGCGATCCCGTGATCAGGAGGATTGTCTCTCTCCGTATTGAGCGATTGCCTGGTTACTGCGACCGAATAGTCCCTGTCTCCTTCGCGGGTTACCCGGCCGGTCTGAGGCCCGTAGCCGGGATTGACCCTTGCCATTGTTCGGTGCCGTCCGTCAATCTAACGGGTACCGTTCGTGCACCGATGCTCTTGCTGCTAGGACTCCTCATGGACCGTCTCACCGTGCTCGTCGCCTGCTTGACCTTGTTTGGGGCTCCGACAATCGTGTTCGCCGAAGGCAAACAGCCGATGACCGTGGAAAACCTGCTTAGCTTCAAGCGGGTGGCCGACCCGCAAGTCAGCCCCGACGGCAAGCTCGCCGCCTACGTCGTTACCAGCGTCGACCTGGCCGCTAACAAGACCTCGTCGGCCATTTGGGTGGCCTCGACCAAAAAAGGCGAGCCGCGCCAGCTAACCAACGTCCCCGGCAAAAAGGACCGCAATCCGCACTGGAGCCCGGATGGCAAAAAGATCCTTTTCGAGTCGAACCGCTCGGGCGAAACGCAGCTCTGGGTCATCGACCTGTCCGGCGGCGAGGCGCAGCAGCTCACCACGATCAGCACCGGTGCGGAGAGCGCCACCTGGTCGCCCGATGGCAAGCAGATCGCCTTCGTATCGGCCATCTACCCGGAGTTCTCCGAGAAGCCGTTCAAGGAGAGCGACGCCGCCAACAAGAAGCGCAAGGAGGAGATCGAGAAGAACCCGGTCAAGGCCAAGGTGTTCACCAAGCTCTTCTACCGCCATTGGGACTCGTACGTCGAGGACAAGCGGCAACACCTGTTCGTCGTGTCCGCGGACGGCGGCGATCCGAAGGACGTGACACCCGGCGACCGCGACTCCTACCCGACCTCGACGACGTTCGCGACGGGCGAGAATTTCACTTTCAGCCCGGACAGCAAGTACCTGATCTTCACGGCCGTTCCGGCCACCGACGAGGCGTGGAACACGAACTACTCGATTTGCCGCGCGCCGGTGACGGGCGGCAGCAGGGACTGGGAGTGCCTGACGAGTGAGAACAAGGCTGCCAGCAGCGGCCCACTGTTCTCGGCCGATGGCACGCAACTCGTTTACCGGGCCCAGAAGCGGCCGGGTTACGAGGCCGACCGCTGGGAGCTGATGCTGGTCGAGACGGACCAGAGCGGCGGCTTCAAGGGCAAGCCGCGGAGCCTTACGCCGGACTTCGACGGCGGCGTGCAAGACTTCGTCTGGGCCGGCGGTGAGCGTCTTTACTTCGCCGCGGACGCCGACGGCTCGCGGCCGATCTTTACCGTGAACACGCGCGGCGAGGTCCGCCGCGGAGATGCCGCGGGCACGCAAGGGTCGCTGTCGACCAGCCACGATGGCAGCGTCCTCGTCTACTCCAGCACGGCGCTGGACCGGCCGGCCGACGTCTTCGTCACGTCCAACCCGGCCGGCAGCGTCGCCCGCAACATCAGCGAGGTGAACAAGGAGTTACTCGCCAAGCTCGACCTGCCCCGTCCGGAGAGCGTGAAGGTCAAGGTCGAGGGCGGCGACATGCAAATGTGGGTGCTGAAGCCGACGGGCTTCGACCCTTCCAAGAAGTGGCCGCTGGCCTACCTGGTCCACGGCGGCCCGCAGGGGGCTTGGGAGGATGGCTGGAGCTACCGCTGGAATCCGGAGGCCTGGGCGGCGCAAGGGTACGTGGTCGCCCTGCCCAATCCGCGGGGCTCGACCGGCTTCGGCCAGAAATTCGTCGAAGAAATCAGCGGCGACTGGGGCGGCAAGTGCTTCGACGACCTGATGCGGGGCGTCGAGTACCTGGAGGCCCTCCCCTACATCGACAAGAGCCGCATGGCCGCTGCCGGCGCGTCGTTCGGTGGCTACATGATGGACTGGTTCGAGGGGCACACGGACAAGTTCAAGACGCTCATCACCCACTGCGGCGTCTACAACTTCGAGAGCATGTACGCCACCACGGAGGAGATCTGGTTCGACGAGTGGGAGCACGGCGGCCCGCCCTGGGGCCCGAACCACTCGTCCTACGAGAAGCACTCGCCGCACAAGTTCGCCAAGGATTTCAAGACGCCGATGCTCATCATCCACAATGACCTGGACTTCCGCGTCCCGGTCAGCGAGGGGCGGCAGCTGTTCACGACGCTGCAGCGGCTGAAGGTGCCGAGCAAGTTCATCAATTTCCCCGACGAGGGCCACTGGGTGTCCAAGCCGGCCAACAGCGCCTTCTGGCACCGCGAGGTGTTCGCTTGGCTGAAGAAGTACGCGCCGCCGGGGGGGGAAGCCGATAAAGAAAGCCGATAAGGCGACATGCGCATTTGAGATATGCCCTTCCCCTTAAAGAAGGGTGCTCCCGTCCGCTTCGCTGATCTCAAGCGGAAAGAGCTGCGTCCCCTTAGATTTTCTTGATCGGTCCTAGAACGGGCTGAAAGCGCACTTCCTTCGTCATGCCGGCGGCGGTAATCCGCCCCGACCGAACTTCCGTTGGGCGCAGTCTCATTTACTCAACCGTTTCTGGAATTCGACGAAAAACGACCGTTTGACGGAAGCCGCCGCTTGTCTCGTCCGGGATTCTCGCACGTTTTGTGACGCACGATTGTCGTGTCGACAACTCGTACGTTTTGCGAGGCTCGCTCTCGACAGAACGATGACCGCCAAAGTGGCCTGAACGGCAAGCGCGTCAAAGGAATGTTTTGCGGTTCGTCGATCGCGAACGGGGCGAGTGAGGTCTGGACCGAGGACTGGGCGAGCAGCAGATTCCAGTTCCAGGTGCGACTTGCCATCGTTGCCGGGCAGAGAAATTCCTTGATTGACCGATCCGACGGACGTAGTCTCGGCATCGACGTTGTTGTTCACGTCGATTTCAGAATCAATCTGGGATACCGGTCGAAATAATTGGCTGCGCACGGCACGCCGAGCCCGGCGGTTCGGCCGTACGATTGGAAGCTGGAATTCCGCCGCATCTCCAGATCACGCGGTGCCTCCGAGGTTCATCATGAAGGACCCACAGCAGGGGCCGGATCCGTCGCCGACAGTGCTCGCGACCGTCATCGGTGACACGCTGCCCGAGCAAGTCGGCAGCGTCATTGGCCCGTACAAGCTACTTCAGCAGATCGGCGAAGGCGGCTTCGGCATCGTCTATTTGGCCGAGCAAGAGAAACCGGTTCGGCGAACGGTTGCACTCAAGATTATCAAGCCGGGCATGGATACGTCCGAGGTGATCGCCCGCTTTGAGTCGGAGCGACAAGCTCTCGCCTTGATGGATCACCCCAATATCGCCCGCGTTATCGACGCCGGGGCCACGGAGTCGGGCCATCCCTATTTCGTGATGGAACTGGTCAACGGAGTGTCGATCACCGAGTTTTGCGACAAGAACCAGCTGACTCCCGAGGCCCGCCTCAAGTTGTTTGTCGACGTCTGCAGCGCGATCCAGCACGCCCACCACAAAGGGATCATTCATCGCGACATCAAGCCGTCCAACGTTCTCGTGACGCTGCAAGACAAAATTCCGGTCGTCAAAGTGATTGATTTTGGCGTGGCGAAAGCGACCGAGCAGAAGCTCACCGAGAGAACGCTATTTACGGCCTACGGACAAATGCTCGGAACGCCGCTATACATGAGTCCCGAGCAAGCAGAGGTCAGCGCCCTCGACATCGACACTCGCAGCGACGTCTACTCGCTCGGAGTCCTGCTTTACGAGCTGTTAACAGGCACGACGCCGCTCGAGGCCAAACGGCTGCGTCAGGCGGGGTACGCCGAGATGCAACGGCTCATCCGCGAAGAAGAGGCGCCACGGCCGAGTTCGCGTCTGTCGTCGTTGGGAGGCACGGCATCGGTCGTAGCCATCAATCGTGGAGTCGATATTAAGAGGTTGACTCAGCTCCTGGCGGCCGACCTCGACTGGGTCGTGATGAAAGCGCTCGAAAAGGATCGCAACCGTCGCTACGACACGCCGGGGGCTTTCGCTGAAGACATCGACCGCTACCTGCGGCACGATGCGATCCTGGCTCGTCCCCCTGCGCGGGCCTATCGGCTCAAGAAATTCGCCCGGCGCAATCGGGTGGCCGTGCTGACGACGGCCCTGGTCGCATTGAGTCTCGTGGCCGGCACTGCCGTCGCCAGCTTGCAAGCCTTACGGGCCACGCGGGCGGAAACGGCCGCTGTGCTCGCCGCGGAGTCCGAAAGTAAAGCGAAAAACGAGGCGCTGCTCGCCGCGGAATCCGAGCGAAAGGCCAAAAACGAGGCCCTGGCCGCCGCCGCCTCGGAGCGAAAGGCGAAAAATGACGCTCTGGTTGCGGCTGAATCCGAAAGAAAAGCGAAAGAATTTGCCTTGGAACGCAACAAAGAAACCAATGCCGTGCTGGAGTTCTTGGAGAGGAGGATCGTCGCGGCGCCGCGTCCCCAGGGACAGGCGGGAGGACTGGGCCGCGATGTGACGGTGCGGCAGGCGATCATTTCGGCCTTGCCGTACTTGGATAAGATTTACCCCAACGAGCCCACAATTGCGGCGCGACTCCGGATGACTCTGGGTGAGTCGTTCAAATATTTGGGGGACACGCGGAGGGAGGTCGAACAGTTCGAGGCCGCGCTGGCGGCCAATCTCCGATCCCGCGGGCCCGACGCGCCGGATACCCTGGGGAGCATGATGGGTCTGGCCAACGGCTACTTCGCCCAAGCGCGATACGCCGAGGCGCTCAAACTCTACAAGGAGACGTTCGAGCGCCGGAAAGCCAAATTCGGCGCTTACCACCTCGACACGTTGTCGGCGATGGCGAGCATGGGCAACAGCTACACGGCCTTGGGCCGCTACGCCGAGGCACTTCAGGTCTACACGGAGGCACTCTCGCTCGAAAAGGCCAAGCTGGGGCCCAGCCATCCCTACACGCTCAATTGCATGAGCAACCTGGCGCTCTTGTACGACCGTCTCGGGCGGAGCGCTGACGCCGTGAAGCTCAACGAGCAGACACTCGTGCTCAAAAAGGCGAAGTACGGACCCGGCCACCCTGACGTGCTGCTGGGCATGAGCAACCTGGCCATCGCGTACGACACTATGGGCCGACACGCCGACGCAATGAAACTCCTCGAGGAGGCGCTCGCCGTTCGGAAGACCACGCTCGGACCCGACCATCCGCATACCCTGCTTAACATGGCCAACCTGGGCCGCAGCTACAATTACGTCGGGCGGCATCAGGAAGCGCTCAAGCTCGACCAAGAGGCGCTCAGGCTCCAGAAGACCAAGCTCGGGCCCAACCACCCTGATACTCTGTGGAGTAGCTTGGAAATCGCTAAAGCTCTCATCGCGATGCATCGCGGCGCCGAAGCCGTGCCGGTCATCGACGAGTGTGTCGAACAAGTTGGCGGGAATGTGCCTTCGCCGGTGCTTGCACTATTGGTCGGTTCGCGCATCCGGTATTTCCAGCAGACAAAGGACGCCGCCGGTTGCCGCGACACCGCCGCGATGTGGGAGAAGCTCAAGCGGACCGACACCGTGACTTTATATAACGCGGCCTGCTTCCACGCGATCACCGCGGCCGTGTTCCGCGCGGCCGAAAGGTCCGCCTCCACCACCCGCGAGGCCGGTGCCGAGGCGGACCGCGCTATGGAGTGCCTGAAGCAAGCCGTCGCAGTGGGCTTCAAGGACACGGCTCAGATCAAGGGGGACAACGACCTCGACGCCCTCCGCATGCGAGAAGACTTCAAAAAGCTGGTTGCCCAATTGGATGGCGATCAGCCTAGTGACAAGTCGAAGCCGTGAACCTATGCGGGTTCGCCGAGGTCCGATCAACTCGCGTAAACGCCTGCGAGTCCTTATCGGGAAATCGAGAGTAGTGGGATCCCGTGGAAATGCTGAGACGCTACGCTCGCGTCAAGGACTTGTGCGACTTGATTTCTCTCGTCTTGCAAGGCCGGTAGAATCGCGCCGAAAGCGGGCCTTTCGTTTCTAAGATTCTCTCCTCTGCACCGACGGCGACCTTCTTGTGATTCACGAGGCTGCACCTTCCGCATTGGTTACTGGCGCTGGATCGGGCATTGGCGAGGCATGTGCTAAGCGGCTTTCGGAATTGGGCTGGCGCGTCTTTGCTGGCGTGCTCGACGAAGCGCAACGCGCACACGTCGAGCAAGGTCGACTCGCGCGCGTGACACCGGTCATGCTTGATATCACAAATGCCAACGCGATCGCAGGCCGTCGAACGATGACGAACGACGATTCTACAGGTGCCAACGACGACGTCGCGACACTGCTCGAGAGTTGGTGCGATCGAAGAGAATATCGAGCGCTTGCGGCGGTTCTGCCCGCGTGGTGTGCGGCCAACAGCCTTACGGATGCGTCGTCCGGTTTGGGTATGCGCTGCGGACGGCCTCTACGTTGTGCGGACACCTTCCAAATCACGAGCGGGAAATGCTGAAGGATCTCTGCGACAAAATGGGCGTCGCGCACTAAGTCGCAGTCGAACGGCCTCCCAGAGGCCCCGCACAGTCGAGGCAATTGCGGCGTTGGCGTGGCGAGTCGATGTGCGGCTTGCTGTCGGCAATTGGCTGTCGACATCTTGGAGCTTCGCGAACTCTGAATACGAGTCTACCCGCCCGATCACGATGATTCTGCTCGCCAGGACGGTGGCACGCCACATCTGCAAGGTCCAGCGAATCGAGCGGAACATCGGAGATGGGCCTGCACTCAGACCCGGACGAGGTAACCGTGTCCCCGCCGTGTAGTGATGAATTCGTGCCCCAGTTTTTTGCGGACGTTCGACACGTGAACGTCGACAAGATTCGACAGGCTGTCGTCATTTTTGCCGAACAGGTGCTCGTTGATCATGCTGCGGGTGACGAGTCGCCCCGCGTTCAGCGCAAGCAGCTCCACCAGCGAGTATTCCCGGGCGGTCAATTCAATCTCGGCTCCGTGGCGGGAGACGGACCGGGAACCCATGTCGATCAAGACCCCCTTGACTTCGATCACCGGATGCGACTGGCCGGCCGTCCGGCGGAGGAGGGCCCGCAGCCGAGCCCGCAGTTCGGCGAGCTCGAACGGCTTGGTCAGATAGTCGTCGGCTCCGCCCTCGAGGCCGCGGACCCGGTCACTCACGCGGTCCTTGGCCGTCAGGATCAGCACGGGGACGGACTTGACGTGCCTCAGCCGCTCCAACAGTGTCCAACCGTCGAGCTTGGGCAGCATGAGATCTAGGACGATCGCCTCGTAATCCCAACTTGTGGCCTTGGACAGCCCTTCCTCACCGTCTTCGGCCGTATCAACCCTGTAGCCTTCGTCCCGCAAGGTGCAGGCGATGACGTACAGCAGGTCGGGATCGTCCTCGACGACAAGGATTCTCATAGTGCGGCGACACCTTACCCGTCATTCCCCAGGCCCACTAACATGATCAGGAGTCGGCAGCCGCCCCCTCGGCATCACGGATGTGGAGCACCCCGTCCGCCCTCTTCCGAAATTTCCCAGGTCGATTCCTCACGCGACGCTGGTGGACGTAGTCAACCCCCAAAAGTAGACCGTTCGGAGCGGTGAATCAACGATTTTCCCTCTCCCGCAATGTCTTCGAGTCGCCCGCGCACGATTCCACAAAGACCGAAGAAAAGCTGCGATGAAGACGCCCCTCGCACGCTCGGCCGGGAAGGATTGCATAGCCCGAATGGGACAGGCCGCGACATCACTGCGTCGATATAACAGTCTCGGCGTCAGGTGGAGCAGGTCTGGTCGACGTCGCTTTCGAGAAACTCAAACCTTTTGCGGGAACGCCGTTAAACCACCGTTAGATGAGAGCCCCAGTCTGGCTCGTCCCGGATTCTCGTACGTTTCTTGACTCACGATTTTCGTGCCGAGAACTCAAACGTTTTGTGGGAATCGCTCTCGCCTGAACGACGACCGCCAAAATGGCTTGAGCGGCCGCGCATCAAAGGAACGTTTTGTGCGACGTGATCTGGCGCTGCGTTACACGCCGTCCTAGATGTGGTCCGGCTCCGGTGCGGCCGTGCGACAGTCGGCCTTCCTCGGCCGGCGAGACAGCGGATCTGCCGCAGCCGGTCCGGCGACCAGCCGC
>DASRXU010000552.1:0-3441 GCA_035687365.1 Planctomycetaceae bacterium
GGAAGGCAACATCGGCCTGATGCGCGCGGTCGACAAGTTCGAATATCAGCGCGGCTACAAATTCTCGACCTACGCGACGTGGTGGATTCGCCAATCGATGTCGCGTGCGATCGCCGACCAGGGCCGCACCATTCGTATCCCTGTGCACATGGTCGAGACAATCAACAAGCTGCTGCGCGTCACGCGCCTGCTGGTGCAGCGCCTCGGGCGCGAGCCGGGCCCCGAGGAGATCGCCGAGCAGATGGAGATGCCGCTGGACAAGGTCCAGAAGGTGCTCAAGATCGTCAAGGAACCGATTTCGCTCGAAACGCCAATCGGCGACGAAGAAGAAAGTTCGCTCGGCGATTTTGTCGAGGACGAGCTCGCACCGTCGCCGGTCGAGGCGGCAATCCAGGGCAACCTCGGCGAGCAGACGCGCAAGGTGCTGGCCACACTGACGCCGCGCGAGGAGCAAATCCTGCGCATGCGCTTCGGCATCGGGCAGAAGACCGACTACACGCTCGAGGAAGTCGGCAAGCAATTCGCCGTAACCCGCGAGCGCATCCGCCAGATAGAAGCCAAGGCGCTACGCAAGCTGCGCCAAACCGGCCGATCGCGCAACCTGGAAGGCTTCCAGGAACGCGAGTAGCTTTTAACTCCGGGGCGTCCTCGCTTGGAGAAGCGGCACGCGCCTATTTGTCATCCTGACGACGGGAGCGTTAGCGACGGGAGGAACGGATCTCGGACAGCTTCGCGAACGCGAAGCCGGTTCCGGTCTCCGAAAATCGCGCAGCGCTCCTTGTGCTCTCCTGGGACGGCATCCACCGCTTTCTTTTTGTGCTACCAATTCCCTCGATGCCCACCCGCCCGAACATCGTCCTCATTCTCGCCGACGACATGGGTTACGGCGACTTCGGATGCTTAAACTACGGCGCATCGCGCACACCGACGCTCGACCATCTGGTGAACGAGGGCATCTGCCTGACGCAGCACTACTCGGCGTCTCCCGTTTGCGCCCCCGCGCGAGCCTCCCTGATGACGGGCCGCTATCCCCATCGCACCGGCGTTATCGATACTCTCGAGACGCGCGGCCTCGACCGCCTTGCGCTGCGCGAATTGACCGTAGCCGAACTCCTGAAACGCGCGGGCTACGCGACCGGACTTGTCGGCAAATGGCACAACGGCGCATATGACCCGCGCTACCATCCGAACCAGCGTGGCTTCGACGAGTTCGCGGGATTCTCCGGCGGATGGCAGCCCTACTACCAGTGGAATCTCGACCGCAACGGCTCGATTTCGCGAGGCGACGGCCGCTATCTAACCGACGTCTTCACCAATGAGGCGATGGAGTTCATCCAGCGTCATCGCGGCAACCCATTTTTTCTGCACCTCGCGTACAACACACCGCACTTTCCCTTCGAAGCACCCGAGGCCGACGCCGCGCCGTACAAGGCCAGCGGCAACTTCACGCCCGCCGTCAGCCAAATCTACGCGATGATCGAATGCATGGATCGCGGAATCGCGCGCGTGCTCGACGCACTCGACAAATCCGGCCTGTCCGGCAACACGATCGTGATGTTCTCGAGCGACAACGGCCCGCAGTTCGGCGGCAAGGGCGAGATGTGCACCGACCGCTTCAACTGCGGATTCGCCGGCGCCAAGACGCTGGTGTACGAAGGCGGAATCCGCCTCCCGATGGTGATGCGATGGCCCGCCGGCCTCGACGCCCGCCGCCAAATCCACGACATGATTCATTTCACCGACTGGCTGCCGACGCTTCTCGCGCTCGCGGGCGCCGAGCCGCCGCGCGACTTGAAACTCGACGGAATCAACGTGATGCCGACGCTACAAGGCGATCACGGCAAAGTCCCTACCGAGCGTTTCTGGCAATGGAACCGTTACACGCCCGATGCCGAATGCAACGCCGCGATGCGCGACGGCCGCTGGAAACTAATCCGCCCCGCAATCCGCGAGCTGATGCAAGTTTCAAACGAAGACCTCGCGATGGACATCCAATCAAAGTACAACCCCGAAAATTTCCACGACATCGCACGTACCCCGATGCCCTCTCGCCTCAAACCCACCCCTCCGCCAGCTCAACTCTTCGACATCGTCAACGATCCCTTCGAGCGCAACGACCTCGCCGCGAAGCAGCCCGCCCGCGTCTCACGAATGACCAACGTGCTCGCGAGATGGTTCGAAGACGTCGAGCACGACCGCCGCTCTATTCCCGCGGTCTGACTACGGCGTGAAGGAACCCCCGCCAGCGCTGGCATCGTGGGCCACGTTTCGGAAAAATCAACCTGACGGGGCGACGCGCTATCGGCCTTTCGTGTGGTAGCTTGCCTTGGGGGTACGTTTCCTCACGCTAGGAGCGGTCATCGGCGCGGTTGCCCTGGCGTGCAGCTCGGAAGGTTCGGGCAGCGCCTCCGGCTCTTGCAGCGTCCACTATGACTGTCCGGCTGGCCAGACGTGCTGGTTTGCCTCAGACGGCTGGACATTCGTTTGCACGGCATCCGGCCCCCTTCAGCCTGGAGCCGCATGTGACGCCAACCCGCTCCAGAGAGTTGGACACCAGTCTTCGTAAGCCTAAAGGCAGATGCTGGGGATTGTGCCCGTGCATTGCCCCCCTTCGTTGCCCTGACTGTTGTCGTTTTCGCCCTGATTGCTGCGGTTGGGGGCGTTGCAAATGCTTGGAAGATCGAAGTCGCTTGGTGCTGGGGGGGTGCTTCCTTGTTCAGTCATGATGACAGTGATCGACTCTGTCATACCACTGATAGTGGTATCCTCTTGCCACTGAACCAACTTATTTTCAAGGTTCAGAACAGCCGAAATGTCAAGAGTGCCCTTGCTGCCTTGCGCGGTGACAGTGCATTCAAGAGACCAGGTGTTACTTGCCGTCAGGTTCCATGCGGTGCACTGTGGATAAAGGCCTCTAGACAAGACTTCCTTTCGGCAGGTCGTTGGGTCAGTTGATACGATTTGCCACTCATCAATGACGGTGGGTGTACTTGTTACCCACGAATCGCTGGTGATCTGTTGTCCTCCTGTGTCAGGCGAAACATCCAGCTTAGTCAGCTGCGAGCTCCCGGAGAGATATGACAGTGTACCAGTGATCGGCAGGGTCATTCCTTGGGTTTGAAGAGTGCCCGTATATTGCCCGTTGCTTATGAATGCTACTTGGGGAGGGAATAGAAAAAAGGGTGTCTTCGGGATGGTGTCCGATGCGAACCCACACAACGTCCCAACCAGCCCCCAGAGCATGAACACGGACGTCACCCTCAGTCGCTGTCGCAACCGTCGAGCTAGTATCGCCATAAGGACCCTCCTGCTCGGATGCTAAGCCCATCGCCTTTGGCACGTCAACCGGTCTGAAGGCTGATAAGGCGCGTTATCGGACGCGGTCGTTGGTACCACGCGCGACAGCTCACCAAGCCCGACTCGTTTAATCGCGATTCGTGG
>DASRXU010000553.1:0-21963 GCA_035687365.1 Planctomycetaceae bacterium
GCTCGCGGAGCAGCTCCTCACCTCTACAACCTGGCTCAGGATATCGGAGAATCCACGGACCTTTCGGATCAACAGCCCGACAAGGTCAAGGAGTTGTTGGACGCCTGGAAAAAGTGGAACGCGGAACTCATGGCTCCCCGCTGGCAGCGAGGCAATCCTCAGGCGAACCCCCAAATGCAGGGAGCGAACTGACGTCGGCGAGTCGTTCGCGACGCCGACTCCTCGTCGAGATGCGGATTTCTTCGCAAGGATCGGCCTTTCCCGCCGAACAACGGCAGGTGATTGTTCGGTACCAGCGGTCGCGGTCTAATGGACGGGCCGGCTCTTCCCTTCCTGCCGCGGTTCTCTCGCCGAGATCAAGAAAGCCCAGCATGAGTTTCGCTCCTCGCCTGGCCAGATTGTTATTGTCCGCCGCGGCTGCCGCCGCGACTCTCCTGTGCCAGAGCAGGGCGGGCGATTTCTCTCCCGAGGTTGGTAAGCGAATCGCGACGGCCGAGAGCAACCTGATCCCCGCTGTGCGGATCAAGGGTCACGCGGCCGGCAAACTTGCCGAACGGATGAAGCAGCTTCGCGTGCCCGGCGTGAGCGTCGCGGTCATCAACGACTACAAAATCGAATGGGCCAAAGGTTACGGACTCGCCGACAGCAAAACCAAGGCGCCCGTGACAACGGAAACCCTTTTCCAGGCCGGCTCGGTGAGCAAGCCGGTCGCCGCGATGGCCGCGCTAAAACTTGTCGAAGAGGGAAAGCTGAATCTCGATCGCGACGTGAATGCGCAGCTGAAATCGTGGAAAGTGCCCGAGAACAAATTCACCGAAAAACATCCGGTCGACTTGCGAGCGATTCTGAGTCACACGGCCGGCTTCACCGTTCACGGTTTTCCCGGATACGCGGTCGGTCAGCCGATTCCGACGCTACCGCAGATCTTCGACGGAGTGAAACCGGCCAACACGGGTTCGATTCGCGTCGATAAGGTGCCCGGCAAGGGGTTTCGCTATTCCGGTGGCGGAACGACCGTGATGCAGCAACTCGTGATTGATGTCACGAGGCGACCGTTCCCCCAGGTCACGCACGATCTCGTACTCGCGCCGCTCGCAATGACTTCAAGCAGCTACGCGCAGCCGTTGCCCGCCGACTGGGCCGCCCGCACGGCGACCGCACACAACCGGCTGGGCAATCCGATTCCTGGTCGCTGGCACATTTATCCCGAGATGGCGGCCGCCGGCCTCTGGACGACGCCCTCGGACATCGCCCGCTACATCATCGAGGTTCAACTCGCTCATCTCGGGAAGTCGCACAAAGTGCTTTCGCACAAAATGGTCGAAGAAATGCTCACGCCCCAGAATGGCGGGCCAGTTGGATTAGGTCCCTTCCTCGAGGCTTCGGGAAGCTCGCGGCGCTTCGGGCACGGCGGCTCCGACGCCGGGTTCATCTGCAAGTTCGTCGGTTATCTCGATCGCGGCCAGGGGGCGATGGTCATGACCAATTCGGATACCGGAGGCCAGCTAGCCGAAGAAGTGATGAACGGGATCGCGGTCGCTTATGGTTGGCCGACCTATCTTTCGCCGGAACGTGTGATCGTAGACCTCAATGAAAAAACGAAGGCCGCCTATGTGGGGAACTACAGCTTGGGGCAGTTCGGGGACGTGAAGGTCGAGCGGCGCGGCAACGCGCTCTTTGCCGGCTCGGCGATGGGGGGCGAATCAGAGTTGTTCTTCGAATCGGACGCGAAGTTCTTGACCGACGATCCCCAGATCACAGGTCACTTCGTTCGCGATGGCCAGGGTCACGTCGCCGAAATTATCATTATGCTCGGCGGGCAGGAGATTCACGCCAAGAAAAAGAAACCGTAGCGAATGCCGCCAGGGCAGAGGGAACAGCCAGCCGATCATGAACGAGCCAACTGCTGGCGTGCCGCTGCGATTTGATTTTTTGGCGAACCCCCGCGTGGTTTTTGGTTGGGGCCGGCGCGCGGAGGTGGGGCGGCTTGCTCGAACGCTTGGCAAGCGCGCATTCCTGGTCACGGGCTCAAGCGCGCTGCAGCGTCAGGGAGTGATCGACGAAATCGCCGCCACGATCCGGGAGGCCGGCGTCGAACTCGTTTCCTTGGCTGCCGTCTCACGAGAGCCGGAAGTTGCCCACGTCGACGCGGCGGTCGACACGCTGCTCGCGCACGAACCGCGTTCAGGCGACCTGATCGTTGCAATCGGCGGAGGCTCGGCCATTGATCTGGCTAAGGCGGTCGCGGCCATGGCGACCAACCGGCAGGGAGGCAGCCTCGCCGATTTTCTGGAAGGAGTCGGCAAGGGGCTCAAAGTCGAGCTGCCGCCGCTTCCGGTGCTTGCTATGCCGACGACGTCGGGCACCGGCAGTGAGGCGACGAAAAACGCAGTCATTTCGTGCACGAAGCCTCCGTACAAGAAGAGCCTTCGCAGCGAACTGATGATTCCGCGCGCTGTCTTGATCGACCCTGAGTTGACGGTCGGACTTCCTCCGGAAGTCACGGCCCACACGGGGATGGATGCGATTACGCAGCTCATCGAAAGCTACTTATCGCGGCGGGCTCAGCCGATTCCCCAAGCGCTTGCCCTCGACGGCCTCGCCCGAGCGCTGCCGGCGATCGAAACGGCAGTGTCCGACGGCAGCAATCCGCCTGCGCGCGAGGCGATGGCTTATGCGGCCTATCTCTCTGGAGTGGCGCTGGCCAACTCAGGGCTCGGGTTAGCGCACGGCGTCGCGGCCGCGCTTGGAATTCGTTGCGGAGTAGCCCACGGCCTGGCCTGCGCGGTGATGTTGCCCACCGCCCTCCGTGTCAACAAAGACGTGCGTCGGACTGAGATCGCACGTCTTTGGACGCTCGTCGACGAACACTCGCGGCTCGCAGAAGCCGACGCGGCAGAAAAATTCATTCAACACATCACAGGGATCGCGCGGAACATCGGGATCCCGCCGCGGCTCTCGGCCCTGGGCGTTGAGCAGTTCGCGATTCCCGCGCTCGTCAAAAGCTCACGCGGCAACAGCATGGATGGCAACCCGCGCAACGTCAGCGACGAGGAGCTGCGATCGCTGTTGGAAGCAATGCTGTAGAACGAGTACCTCGTCTACGGCAATTTGTCAGGTGCCACACCCTTCGCTTTGGCTAGGGTGTCCGAGAATTCGTAAAACGAATGATTGATGGTCTGAGGCCGACAAGCCCCGCAAGGGGCGAAAGAGCATAGCCCAGGGCGCAGCCCTGGGATTGCGATGCAAAATGAAATAAGACTCTTAAGCCCCCGCAAGGGGGCGACAGAAGCAACCGCACTTCGAATCTCTGCCGCCCCCTTGCGGGGGCTTCGAGCAGATGTTGGTGGGTCTTCCTACCCAGGGCTTGCGCCCTGGGCTATTTTCTGCCGCCCCCTTTCGGGGGCTACCGATGTCTGAGCACTGAGAATCTCTGCCCGAATTCCCCGGGCATTTTCACCCAGTGCCGTGGGCATGGCACCCATTCCCTGACATTTGGCGGCAGACGGATCCACTACGGACGTCAGCGGCTTACGGCCGATAGCGAGCCCATCAGGCGGCGGAGCTTGTTTTCCGGATAGAGGCTGAAGGCGAATTCGCGATCGTGCAACAGCGAGTGCGTCGCCAAGCGCCGGCGGATCGAAGTCAACTCGCCGAAGGTTTGCTCGCTGAGCGGAGCCGCCTTTTCGGCCAGCCGTCGATTGATCTCCTGCATCTGCCGAAAACGCTCGAAGTTTTCGTTGGAGCGCAGACGAGATTGGGTCGGATTCCTGTCGAGCGCGGTCTGTTCCGGCGCGGATCGCATCGCTTCGACGAGGGCCGACTTGCGGGCGATCAATTCCCGCGTCTCGGCGTCACTGGCCGAATCCAAATGGCGATCGGCGTTCCAGCGCAGGTCCCGCAACAAGCGGACACGACGCGATTCGTCCTCGGGAGTTACCGCGCCGTTTTCGGCAAGCGGCAGATACAAACTGGCCGTCAGTGTCAGGAAACCCGGCGGCGTCACACCCATAAAGCGGCAGATGATGCGGTCGGTCATCTCGTCGTATTTCGCGCCGCCGATGCCGTGCACGAACAAGTCGGCCAGGCAGAGCCGCGAAAACAGGGTCGTCGTGAGTGCTCGGGCTCGCAAGCGAATCCCCTGCTCGGGCAGCTTACGCAGCACCTCGACGGCACAACAGGCTTCGCAGTCTGGGGTCAGCCGCACGCGAGCGAATTCGGCCTTCCCGTCAGACAGGACAATTTCGCGTCCTTCTTGCCGGGCGAAGACGCGCGAGCGAACCGAGTCACCCTTCCGCCACACCCAGAACGGCGCCTCGAAGCAGTCGCCCTTGCTCTTCAGCTCGGGGACTGGATGAGTACGACTCCGAATGTGGTTCACCTGGCGGTATTCGGCCAGGACCTCGTTGTGGACGGCGACAAAGCGGGGCAGGTGAGCGAGGATGTGAGAGGCGAACCACAGGAACGGATCCAGCTCGCACATGCGGCTGATGGGCAACTCGAGATTCGTTACGCCCCACCGCCGCTCGAGCCGCAGCCGCGAGGCGATCAAACAGTCTCGCAACAGAGTAAACCGCTGTGAGGCGCGGACAGCGTCGGGCCACTGCTCGCGCAGGACGGGATTGACCTGCCAGGCGGCCATCTTGTCGCAAACGCGCTCGCCGAAACTCTCGAAGAGCGAGCGATCGAGGATCGCATTCTCTTCCCACGGTCCGCGGGGCCGATCGGCGTCGAAGGCGACCCGTTCGATCCGCGGTTCGCCGCCGGCCGCCGATTTGGCCGGAATGCGAATCGAGGTGCCGGTCATCAAGTCGGTGTCGACCGAGAGGTTGAGCGACAAGCCGCCGGTTCGCGTGGCCATCTCGTGGACGGCGAAATTCTTGGCCCACACGCCCGGGTGATAGAGCGCCGGCTGATGTCCGGCGACAAACAGCAGGTCGGTCGAGGGGACCGGCGCGAGTTCGGGCTCGGCGGTCACGTCGCCGGTGGCAGTCGCGTTGAGCAACTCGGCCGTGTAATCGCGGGCCGCGCTCAGCACTTCATCGCGGGTCCATTCCCGCAAACGCGCGAGCGTGCGTCCTTGCAGATTCAAGTCGCCCATGAGGGCGGCGTGATTTTGCTTGGCGACGTCGATCGACGCCGGCAGCGACGGATCGGCCAGGACGGCAAAGTCCTGCCTCGGCGTGCGCAGTGCGCGGCCGTGCCAGGGCGCTTCGACAGCAGCTCGTTGTGGAACCGGACTGTCCAGCAGTTTTGAGGGGGCACAGTTTGTCGTGGCTAGTTCTCGCTGTTCAAAAGGCTCTTAATTCCTGACAAGCCGCTAAGAAGCGACTTGCATCAGAAGCGGATTGCATTTGTTGGACCAACTCAAGTCTACCGTGACGGCACAACCTCACCCCTCCTGATAACAAACTGCTCACCGGTCGGCGGTTACGCGCCTCGTTCGGCCGGTCGCCTTCCGGCCGTCATCCCTTCGCGTCGCACCGCGCCGGGCGACTTTTGCCGTCGGCAGCCGGGGTAAAACCGAGGGCCTCGATTTCTCCATCGAGGACCTTTTGATAGTGGGCCATCCGTCGCCGCCCGTCGTCGAGCGATCCGCCGAAGGAACGCGCCTCGTCCAGGTAAACCAGCGGAACTGCGAACTCTACAATCTTCAAACCGAACGCGGCCGCCTGCGCCCACAGTTGCAGCGGCATGGCGTAACCGGTGTCGGTAATGTGAAATCGCTTGAGCATTTCGACGCGATAGGCCTTGAACCCGCAAAACGCATCGGTGAGATCGAGACCTAATCGGTCGTTGACCATCTGCGTGATTTGGGCGTTGATCTTCCGACGTTCCTCCGGCGGCTTGCTGTTTCCGTCGAACGTCTTCAAATAACGACTGCCCGAAACGAGATCGACGGGCTCGCAATTTGGGGGGAAGACGGCGGCCGCCAACTCCGGGATTAAGCGGGGCTGGTGCTGGCCGTCGCAGTCGATGGTTACGAGAACGTCATAGTGATGGGCGCCGGCATACTCGAAGGCTGTACGTAGGGCGGCCCCATAGCCCATATTGTGCGGATGGGTGACTACCGTGATGCCCGTCTCGCGGGCTAACACGTTCGGCGTGTCGTCGCTCGACCCGTCGTTGACGACGAGCACGTCTTGGCTGTAGCGTTTGACCTCCGCCAGCACGTCGGGAATGTGCCGCGCTTCGTTATAAATGGGCAACGCGGTGAGGCACCGGCGAGCAGCCGAGGGGACCGGGCTCGCCGTCGACGGGGAGGGCTGGCTACATGGAGGTTCGCTCGAAAGAGATTCTGGCGTCATGCGTCGATTGTCCCTTCCGAGTCACCCGTACACAAAGAACAGACACGATCTGCACGTTCGAGGGCTGCCTGTTTTGACTTTTCCGTTTTTCCGGTTGCGTCAACTTTTTGCTCCGGAAACGCCATTTTAGACGCACGTAGAGGCGAGTCAACGAGTCTGTTCGCGTACCAGGCGAAGAGGCGAATTTTTCAACAATCGGCCCGCAGATCCGTTTCTCTCGCGATTGTTGCTGACCAGATACACGAAGTGATATCATCCCGCGCCGCCTGACAGGGCTTGAGGTTGCCCTCTCGCGAGCCAGCGGCGGGCCGGGATCGGACCCGTTTTCATGAAGCCGCTCGAACAGGCAATTCTCGACAAGTCCGCCGTGGTCGGAGTGATCGGGCTGGGCTATGTCGGCCTGCCGTTGATCAATGCCTTCGTATCGGCCGGGTTCCGGACGATGGGCTTCGACGTCGACCAGCGCAAGGTCGATTCGCTCAATGCGGGCCGCAGCTACATCAAGCACGTCGATTCGACGCTCGTCTCCAAGTGGCGCAAGGGGAAGCAGTTCGAGGCGACGGCCGACATGGCGCGTCTGAAGGACGCCGACACTCTCCTGATCTGCGTGCCCACACCCCTGAACGAAAGCCGCGACCCCGATCTGATTTTCGTCGAGAAGACGGCCGAGGCGATCGGCAAGGCCCTGCGACCGGGGCAGCTGATCATTCTCGAGAGCACGACCTATCCGACCACCACGCGGGACGTTGTGTTGCCGATTCTGTTACGTAGCGGTCTCAAACCGGGCATCGATTTCTTCGTGGCCTACAGTCCCGAGCGCGAAGACCCGGGCAATCCCGACTACACGGCGGCTGGCATTCCCAAGGTTGTCGGTGCGCTTGACGAGGCCAGTCTTAAGCTGGCTCAGCAGCTTTACTCGCAAGCGATCGTCAAGGTGATCCCGGTCTCAAGCCTCGAAGTGGCCGAGGCCTGCAAGATCTTAGAGAACACCTATCGAGCCGTGAACATCGCCCTGGTCAACGAGCTGAAGATGCTCTACGACCGGATGGGGATCGACGTCTGGGAAGTGATCGACGCGGCCCGCACCAAGCCGTTCGGCTTCCAAGCGTTTTATCCCGGGCCGGGACTGGGCGGGCACTGCATTCCGATCGACCCGTTCTATTTGACGTGGCTCGCGCGGAAGCAGGGATTGCCGACGCGGTTCATCGAGCTGGCTGGCGAAATCAATTCGCGGATGCCCGATTACGTCGTCACGCGCCTGGCCGAAGCGCTCAACGACGCGGGCAAGCCGATTAACGGCAGCCGCATCTGCCTGTTGGGCATGGCCTATAAGAAAGATGTCGACGATCCGCGCGAGAGCCCGTCGTTCGTGCTGATGGAAATGCTCTCCGGTCGCGGGGCCAAGCTCACCTATAACGATCCCCACATCCCGCGCCTGCCCGCCATGCGGCACCACAAGGTGCCCGACATGCAGAGTTCCGAATTGACGCCGCAATTCCTGGCCGCGCAGGACTGCGTCCTGATCGCGACCGACCACTCGAATTACGATTACGACTTCATCGTCCAACACGCGACGCTCGTCATCGACACTCGCAACGCGACGAAGAATGTGAAGCACGGACGCGGAAAGATCCGCAAAGCCTGAGCCGGCGCGCAGATCAAGTCGCGGCGACCCGATGAGAGTGTGTCCGGGAATTCAGTCGGGTGCCACGGCTGAGACGTTTCGGCTCAGCCGTGTGTTTTGGCGGCGGCTATCAAACTCTCGTCTACATCTATGCAGTTCGACTGGCCAAGGCACGGCTGAGCGGGGGCCGCTCAGCCGTGGCAGCCAGTGATAAGACGCACCTTGGCGCGTCCGTACGCGAGAGATACGGTATGAATTGGCCCTCTCACTCTTCGTCCTCTCTGGTTCTGGCCCGCGCGCGGAGATTCATTAGCGCTCATGCTGTCGCCACGTTCCGACCTCGGAACCGGATCCACTTCCCCTTATTCGCGATTCGGAATCTGGATCGTCCTCGCGCTCTATCTCGCGGCCGTTTTCGCGGTGAACCCGTTTCGCGAATGCCCCGTGCGGGACGATTGGGCTTATGCCTGGTCGGCCTGGAAGCTGCTCGCGACCGGCCACTACCAGGCGCATGACTGGTCGTCGGCGAACACTCCGTTTCAGGCGGCCTGGGGGGCCGCGTTCTGCCTGGTGTTTGGCAATACGTTCGTCGCGCTCCGCTGGTCGACGATCGCGCTGGCGCTGTTGGGGCTGTTGGCGTTTCGCGGTTTGGCCCGCGAGCACGGCCTCAGTCGAGCGGCTGCCGACCTGCTTACCTTGTGCGTCGCTTCGTGCTCGATCTTCTTCAAGCTCAGCCTGAGCTATATGAGCGACGTTCCCTTCGCAGCATTGTTGACGATCGCGGTCTTGTTCTACACGCGGGCCGTGCGGACGATGAAGTGGAGCGATTGGATCGCCGGCTCGATCGCGGCCGCTGCGACCGTCGGCACGCGGCAGTTCGGCGTAGCCGTTGTCGCGGCCGTCGGAGTGATTTGGCTTTTCGATCGGCGACGGTGGGCGAATTGGGGATCGTACGCCGTCGGCATTTCTCTGCCGGTGCTCAGCACCCTCTGGCAGCTCAATCAAGGTTGGAACCATCCCAATTGGGCGGCCGGGTTCCAGGTCTATCGCGCACGCAACTATTTTGCGTCGGGCGCGTTCTTCAAGCAGCTGCCGTGGCGGCCCGGCGCGATCCTCGAATACCTCGCCTTGTTTCTGATTCCGCTCGTGTTGCTTGCGCTGCTCGGATGGATCCGGGACGTCCGCGGCGAACAGTTGCCGGCCAACGCGGCTTCGCAGCGTACTCGTCGACCGATCGCAGCGCTCGCATTCTGGATCGTGCTGTTCGTCGCCAACGTGATCTACGGTTGGAAGGTCTTGGGCTACGCCTATCACACGGCCGACTTGCGGGGCTCGCACGCACTGATGCCGTTTCTCCCCGACTGCTATGACATTCTCGAACTGATGGGAGACCCGGTGCGGTGGGGGGCGACGATCTTAGTGGTGGTCGGCGCGGCTCTGTTCACTCGCTTGATTGTCGCGCGCTGGGCTCGGCTGGGCGGCGGTGAGCCGTCGCGGCTTGCGGTGCTCGTCCTCGACTTTACCGCGCTATTTCTGGTGGCGATCAGTCTGGTCTTCACTCAGTTCACCGACAATTACTTGGTTCCGCTGGTCCCCTACGCGGCGATCGCGGTTGGCAAGCCGTTGGAAGATCTGTTGCTGGCGCGACGGCGAGCGGTCGTCGCTTGTTGCCTGGTGCTATTGGCAGGCGCCGCGATTTGGACGCGCGAAGACCTGGCCAAGGATCAGGCCTTGTGGACGCTGTCCGTTCGCTTGCACGACCAGGGCATTCCGCCCCAGCAGATTGCTTCCGACTGGAAGTGGTTCTTCTTCTGGAACTTTGAACAGGCCGCCGCCGAGGGCCGCTTCCAACCCAGCACCTCGTACGCCCATTTCTTTCATGAGTGGATGCCGGAAAGCGAGAAGTCGGCCGAGTACCGCGTCGTGCACGAGGTGAAGCCGCCGCCGGGCGAACATTGGGAAGTTGCCGACACGGCTCACTACTTCAGCATCTACGCGCGGCGCAAAGAGACGTTCTACGCCGTGCGACGAATTCCCGATCCGCCCGCAGCACGCAGCCGCGCGGCTCCCACGGCAACTCATGGCGCACCCAAGTCATGAGCGCACGTTCGGCTGCAGACACGACGATCGCGACGTCGACAACCGGCTTGGCTGGCTGGCTCGGACTCTGTCTGGTGATTGGACTGTACCTCGTCGCCGTGGCGGCCGTGAATCCGCTCCGCGAGTGTCCGGTCCTCGACGACTGGGCCTACGCCTCGACGGTTCGGCATCTGCTGCAGACAGGCCAATACAAACTCGACGACTGGGTGGCGCCGAACATGCCGTTCCAGGCGGTGTGGGGCGTGCTGTTCTGCCTCGTGTTCGGCGACTCGTACGCCACGCTGCGGCTGTCGACCGTCGTCCTGACCGTCATCGGCCTAATCGCGTTCCGGGCCTTGGCGCGCGAGCACGGCTTGAGTGGCCGCGGGGCCAATCTGCTGACGCTGTGCCTGGCCTCTTCGTCGTTGTTCTTCCGCATGAGTCTCACCTTTCAGACAGACATCCCCTTCCTGGTGACGCTGATTGTCGCCCTGTTTCTGTACACGCGGGCCCTTCGCGTGATGACCGTGCCGGCTTGGATCGCGGCAGCGTTGGCCGGCGCGGCAAGCATTCTTACTCGACAGTTCGGTGCCGCGCTCGTTGCCGCATTGGGTGTGTTGTGGTTGTTTGATCGCCAACGCATCGCGCGGTTGAAGTACTACGCGATTGGAATTTCGCTGCCGCTGATCGCGGTCGCCTGGCAGTTGTACCGCGGACTGTTCTATTCCAATTGGGCGGCCGAATCGGTTCTCTTTCGGCAAAAACTGTTCTTCTCGCAGGGACATTTTCTGCGCGTGCTCCCCTGGCGCCCGCTGGTGCTGGTTGAATATCAGGCGCTGTGGCTCGTGCCGTTGGTATTGCTGGCCGGTTGGGCCGCGCTACGCGAGATCGCCGTCGCCTTCGCGCGTCAAAGCTATGACACAACCGGTGGAGCTTCGAGCGCAGCGCGCCGACGAGGTCTGGCCTGGCTGTTGGGCTTCGTGGCGCTGTTTGCGGCGAGCGTTGTCTACGGCTGGAAGGTCGTCGGCTATGGGTATGACTCGTCCGACTTTCACGGCAATACGGCCCTCATGCCCTTCCTGCGACACACGTATGACCTGCTGCTCGTGCTCGGCGAACCAATCCGCTGGGCCGTGACGATCTTCGTCGTGTTGGGAGCCGCGCTGATCGCACGCGTGTTCGTGGAGCGGTACGCGAGCTTGTTCTCGATCGTACCCGGACCGATTCCACGTCCGCTGCCGCGCGAGTTGCTGCTGGATCTGACGTCGCTCTTTCTGCTCGGCTGCAATTTGATCTTCTTTCAGCAGTGGGATTCGTATCAGCTGCCGTTTCTGCCGCTGGTGGCGATCGTCGTTGCCAAACGATTTGAGGGACTGCTGCTCTCGCAGCGGTTGGCGGTCGTCGGCTGCTGTCTCGTGTTGTTGGTCGGATCGGCGGTTTGGACCCGCGAGGATCTGGCGAAGGACGACGTCCAATGGACACTGGCGGAGACGCTACGCGAATCAGGGGTCAAGCCACAGAACATCGCGTCGAGTTGGGAATGGTTCGCGTATTGGAGCTTCCCCGACTTTGTGCGTGAGGAAGGGAAGCAAGCTGGGACCGCGATTCCCAAGTTTTTGGGTGAAGACGGCTGGCAGGGGAGAAATCGCCAGGCCGCCGAATACTGGATCGTTCACGACCCGCGCCCGCCGGCCGGATCGAACGAAAAGTGGACCATCGTTGGCGAGGACAGCTATTTCAGCGTCTACGCACGGGGTCGCGAGCGGTTTTATGCGGTCCGGCGTGCGCCTTCTCCGGCCGCGCAAAATTGAGGCGGACCATTCCACCGTCGATCAGAAGAATGACTTTGTATTGCAAAGGTTTTTGAGCTTAGGTATCTTGGTGAGCGAATGATGTGGTGATCGAGGCCCGTCTTTCGCGAGGGAATCGGCGTGGAACTTCACGAAGCCTTGGCTCAAATCTCGGAGATTCGCGATCAGCTCGCGCGGACCGAGACGTTTGAAGGCTATCGCTCGGCGACGGTCGCTGCCTCCGGGCTGCTGGCGTTTGCCGCGGCGGGCCTGCAGACGGCGTTGGTGCCCGACCCGTTGGGGCATTTGGACGCGTACCTCGCGCTGTGGGTGGCAGTCGCGGCTGTTAGCGCGGCGATGACGGGAATTGAAATGTTCGTGCGATGCCGCCGCTCCGCCTCCGAAACGAGCGCGCGGCTGACCCGGATGGTGGTCGAGCAGTTCTTACCCTGCATGGTTGTCGGTGCGCTCCTGACGGTCGCGATCGCCGTGGTCGCTCCCGAGACGGCCTGGATGCTGCCGGGATTGTGGGCCCTGGTGTTCGGCTTGGGCGTCTTCGCCTCCGCGCGGCTGTTCCCCAAACCACTGGTCTGGGTGGCCGCGTATTATCTGCTGGCGGGTGTCGCCTGCCTGGCGGGCGCCAAACGCCTCGAGCCCCTTTCGCCGTGGCTGATGGCACTCACTTTCGGCGTCGGACAATCGCTGGCGTCGGCGGTCGTGTATTGGGCAGTGGAGCGCAAGCATGCCTCGTGACAACAAGACGCCGCGGCGCGATTCGGGCCGCTTCGCGTACGAGGGGCTCGAGCGTGCGATCCACGAGAAGGCGCGACTCGGAATTCTGACTTCGTTGATGACCCGCCGCGATGGGCTGCTGTTCACGGAACTGAAGCAGCTCTGCTCGCTGACCGACGGCAACCTCAATCGCCACCTCAAGGTTCTACAGGAGGCCGGGCTCGTTGACGTGTGGAAAGGTTCGCAGAAGAAAAAGCCGCAAACGCTCTGCCGGCTGACGCCCGATGGCCGTCGGCGGTTTCTGGAGTATGTGACCGTGTTGGAGCAAGTCGTCTCCGATGCCGCGTCGGCCGCCACGACGGCGACTTCCAAGGCGCGCGGGCGCAATCTGCTGGAAGGTTGGTCGCCGGCCTGACGCTGACCAAATTTTTTTGCTCACGTACTTTGCAATGCAAAGTAAAATGGTCAGGGAATTGAAAACAGGAGGCCGACATGCAGGTCTTACGCGCCGAGGCGATGGGGCTGTGCTTCGGGGTCCGCGATGCGCTCGCGATCGCCGCCAGACAGGCTAATCCGTCAAACAGCACGATCCATGGCGAACTCGTGCATAACGAAGCGGTGCTCGTGCAGTTGCGAGCGCGCGGGTTCCAGATGACCGCGGAGACCGATCGCGATCGACTTCCCGCGACGGACGACGTGCTGGTGACGGCTCACGGGATCAGCGATCGTGAGCGCCGACGTCTCAAATCGGCGGGCAAACATCTCATCGACACGACCTGCCCACTCGTGGGTCGCGTGCACCGCGCGGCCCAAGCGCTGCAGGCAGACGGCTATCACGTTTTAGTACTCGGCCGACCGTCGCATGCCGAGGTCCGCGGGATCGTCGAGGACCTCGCGTCGTACGACGTTCTGGAAACGCCGGAACAAGCCGTTACGTTTGGTCACGCAAAGCTCGGACTCGTCTGCCAGACGACGACTCCGCCTGCGTTGGCGCAAGAAATTCTGGCTGCCGTCCGTGCCCGCAATCCGACAGCGAAGGTTCGCTTCGCGGACACCATCTGTCAGCCCACTCGCGATCGGCAGCAAGCACTCGACCGATTGCTCTGTCGGGTGGATGCAATGGTCGTCGTCGGGGGCAAGAATTCCAACAACACGCGACAACTGGTCGAGCGCTGTCGGACAGCGAAGGTGCCTGTCTGGCACGTGCAGGAGGCCAGCGAGTTGGATCTTCGCGCTCTGCGTCGGTACCAGGTGCTAGGGCTGACGGCCGGCACGTCGACGCTCGATGAAACGATCGACGCGGTTTATGCCGCATTGCGACGGCTACGGGCCGGCGTCCCAAGCACGTCGCGGCAGTGGGTACGGCACTTCCGCAACAACGCCAAAACCGAGGCCGAGATTGCGTGGGACAATCCGCGGCGGCTCTCGACCCGCGAGCGCCAGGCCGTCCTGCGCTCGATTCAGATTTTCCAACTGGGCGAGAGCGGCGGCGGAACTCGCCTACTGCGAGCGGCTGACCGCTATTGCCGGCGTCACGGTGATCGGCTGTATCTCAAGGCTCTGCGACTGTTTGTCCAGGAAGAACAGCGGCACGCCGCCCTGCTCGCGCGTTTCTTAGAACGGGAAGAGACCGGCCTACTCAGCCGCCAATGGACGAATGGAGTTTTCCGCCGCTTGAGAAATTGGCTGGGCCTGGAGTTAATGCTCGCCGTCTTGCTGTCTGCCGAACTGATGGCCCGCGTCTATTACGCCGCCCTGCGACGCGCGACAGATGACCCCGTTCTGCGGGCGATCTGCGACTGCATTCTGCGCGACGAGCGCTGTCACGTGCGGTTCCAATGTGATCGCTTGGGACGCATGCGCGCGGGTCGTTCCGTCGCGTGGCGCATCCCAACGGCTTGGGCCGAGCGGCTTGGTTTCGGGGCGGTGTGCGTCGCTGTCTGGTCCAATCAAGCGCCCGTCTTCCGCGCGGCTGGGATTAATATGCGGGCCTTCTGGCGAAAGACCGGACGCGAGTTCGCCTCTGCGCAGCGTCTGATTCGGGAGGCGTCCGCAAGCAAAGTGGAGCGCGCGTGCGTTAGTCCCGCGGCGGCGCCTGTGAGACGCGATGAATCGACTTTCGCAGAAATCCTAGCACCGTCCAGCCGGTGATCATACCGACGACATAGGTCGCCCCGATCAGCAGCGCGAGGCTGGTGGTCAGCGTCCGGTCGAGATAGTTCAACGTCACGTCGCCGCGGTTTTGAACGGCGAACGCGCCGACCGCCGCGAGCAGGACCAACAAGATCAAGCCATAAACGATTCGCATCGTTTCACTCCCCTGCCATGCCCATCACAAATCCCCGCCGATCACAAATTCCACGACAGCAAAAACAGGACCGCAAACAGGGCCGCCATCGACACGAGAATGGTGCAGAACAGACGGACGGACCGTCGCAGGATTTGCGGCCGATGCTCGAACCGCGTCGCGCTGTACACGAGACTGACGGTTAAAGCCAGGGGCAGCAAATACCAACTTGCGTGCGTGCCGGCCGCCAGCAGAGCAAACGACTCCATGTGGGGCGATCCTTGATGCGTCGAAGCGATCGAGACTTGTGACCCGTGACTTGTGACCGTGGCTTGTGACCGCAGTTAGCTCTTGGCTGCGTCCGGAGGCGGCTGTGTAGGGGGCACGGCCGTCTTTTCCGACCCCGCACCCGTCGGTTTGCGATCCGGGTCGCTGCCGTCACCGTACCCGTACGCGGGACCTTCGACGGCGTCCAAAATTACGAGAATGTTGAGCAAGCCGGCAATCATCGTGAACGTCATGGCCAGCTCGTGAAACTTGCCAAGCTTGCCGTGCAGATCGAGGTAATAGTGCTCGTCCGGCGGAGCCTCGAACCGGTCCCAGAATTGTCTGGGATACTCGCCGTGCAAGCGACCAATCGCCTGCGGGGGCTGGCCGCCATCGATCACGTCGATGTCGATCTCCCGGTCGGGATCGGCCGAAACGGCCTTGCCCAGTTTGGGAATCCCCTCGAGCTTGAGCGTGACCTCTTTCTTGTCGACGTGGCCGGTGAAGGTTCCCTGAGCGACGGGACCCTCCGCCGGAAGGTTGCCCGGTTTCAGTTCGATTTGCCCCGTCGCGATGCCGTCGGCCGTGCGGTCGTGCATTCGCAGCGATCCGTGAAACGGGGCGTTGATCGGCCCCGGAATTCTCAACTGGTCCACATTGGTGCGGCTATCGTAACGCCGCGCCTGAACCAGCGACGGCAACGCAGGCAGACCGACGAAGACCTGGGCGTAGTAAGGATTCAGAAAGTTCGTCGGATCCTTCTTCCAGTAGACGACGCTCCAGTCGCCCAGCGCCATCCCGTAAAAGAACGTGACGAGCACGCACACGCCGCAAAGAATGCCTTTGAAATACCGGCCCTGATACACATGCCCCACACCGGGGAACAAGAATGCCAGGACGCCGGCCAAATACCGGTTTTTGAACGGAATGCGGGGATCGAGCATGCTGCGGTCAACTTCTGAGAGAAACCGGCGTCGCTTTTTGTCGGCCACCGGCTGGTGAGGCGGGAACCGCCGTATTTTAGGGGCCGAGCCAGCGCGCGGCTAGGGCGGGTTCATCGGTCCCACCTCGTAAGATCTGCTTTATTCCACGCTGCGCATTTCGACGTTCGGCCGATAGAAGAGGGCCACCGGCACCATGACGGCCGCTGCCATCACGAAGATCCAGGTCACGCGAATCTGCAGTAGCTTACAGACCTCGATCACTACCAGATAAAAGACAGCCGCGAGCATGATGCCGATCCAATTGACCAGATTCATCGCGCCGATCATGCGGCCTTTGAGCTGAGCGGGCGGACGCACCTGCATGATCACGGCCAGGGGGACGTAGAAGAAGCCGGCAAAGAAGCCGACTCCCACCAAGAGCCCGCGGCAGGCGGTCTCGAACAGGCTGGTCGGCTTGAGCATCTCGACGAGCGATTCGGGAGCGTGCTCGGCGGCCGTCTCTGCGAGTTCAGCTTGGGGGGATTGCTGGGAAGCACTCTTGGTCTCGCCCGAGGAACTGGTGCCGGATGCCGATTTGTTCTGCACCAAGGAGACGCCCGCGGCACTTCCCATCGCGGCCAAACCGGAAAGGCACGCCACCATGCCCCACGCGCCGAGGCTGACGAAGCCCGTGCGAATCTTTCCGCGCGAGGCCCCGCCGGCCCACAAGCAGCCGACCATGATGCCGACCGCCATGCAAACGGCGAGCAAACCCGTCCGACCATCGCCGTATTCCATTTGCAAGCGACCAAACGCGTTCACCGAGGGCTGAATCACTCCGCCCAAAAACCAGAACAGCGAACTGATCAACAACACGCGGAACAGCGGCTTGTCGGATCGCAACATCTGCCAGGTCTCGCCGCTGATGAACAGCGCGGACGGTGTGAATTTGAGGCCCGGCTTCGCGATGGGCGTGCTGCGAATCACTAGCGAGGTGAGCGTTCCGGCAATGGCAATCCCGATGCAGGCCGCGCTGCCGATCCAGAGCCGATCGTTGAACCACTCTTTGATGAAACTGGCCAGCGCCATGCCTAGGATGATCGACAGAAACGTCGTCATCTGGATCATGCCGTTGACTTGCGGCAGATCGCGCTCACGAAAGAGTTCAGGCAGGATGCCGTATTTGGGCGGGCCGAAGAACGCGCTGTGCGTGCCCATCAGGAACACGACGGCCAGCAGCCAATCGATCCGGCCGGTCACCGCGTGCAGCGCAAAGAAGCCGGCGGTCATCACGCCGATTTCGGCAATCTTCATCGCCCGAACGATCTGCACCTTGCTGATGCGATCGGAGAGAAATCCTGCGATGCCGGAGAACAGCACGAAGGGCAGGGCGAACAGCAACAGGGCTTTCCCCTGATCGTCGTGCCCGGTCTCGTGGAAGTAGTCGACGCAGATTAAGAGGACGAGTTGCTTGAAAAGATTGTCGTTGAAGGCCCCGAAGAACTGAGTGAAGTTCATCCCGTGGTACGAAATGTCGCGCCACAAGGAGGGACGAGGATCGGGGGTGGAGGGGTTTGCCACTGCTTGGGGAGTGCTCGGAGGAACCGTGCTGGGAAAGGTCGCGCTGATCCTAGCCGATTTGCGCTGCGGAAGGAATTGCGCAGAGACCTCGTTCGTAGCCTGCGGCGGATACGAAGAGTGACACGGCGCGTCGGGAGGGATACAGTAAGAGCTAGCTCCCGCCTTCGCCGCCCCTCCTCCTTGCAGGCGACCTAATCATGTTTCGACAGTCCTCACTCATCGCGCTGTTGCTGGGGATTTGTGGTTCACCGTTGGCTCTAGCCGACAAGTCGAGCGCTACGCCCCACGCGAGCAAGCCCCAGGTGCAAGCGGCCGTTGACCGCGGCACAAAGTATCTGCAGGCCGAAAGTGCCGCGTGGCTGAAGGCCCGTGTGTGCGCTTCGTGTCATCACGCCTCAATGCCACTTTGGTCGTTGAACGAAGTCGACCGGATGGGCTACGCGATCGACAAAAAATTCGTGTCGGAAACGACCGAGGCCACACTGGGCAGTATGGACAAGATGATCGCTCGGAAGTTGGTGCCCGGTCCCAAAGATCCGCCCGACACGCGTCCCATCGCCCGAGGGCTGAACATGGGACTGGTGTTCATGGCGGTGGCCGGTCAATCGTCGCCGGCCCTCAGTGACGGTCAAAAGCAAAGCCTGAAGTGGATCACCGACCAGATTCTCAAGAAGCAGATGAAGGACGGCTCGTGGGAGTTCTTCCTAAGCCGACCGCCGATCAATGAAACGCAGCTCACCGACACGATCTGGATCCTGATGGCCTTGCAGGGTGATGCACGGGTCAACAGCTCGGAACCCGAACGCGCGGCGCTCAGGAAAGGGTTAGCTTGGGTGGCCGACGCTAAGCTCCCCGACACATACGAGAGCAAAGTTCTGAAACTCCTGTTGGCAATTCGCGCCGGCAAAGCCCGAAGTGACCTGCAACCGCAGATCGACGAGTTGCTCGCCCAGCAGCTCCCCGACGGCGGTTGGCGCCAGCTCCCCGAGATGAAGAGCGACGCCTTCGCGACGGGCCAAACGCTGTATGTCCTATCGCTGGCGGGCTACACGGCCGACCGGCCCCAAATCAAGCGCGCGATCGACTTTCTAGTTGCCACGCAAAAGCCCGACGGCAGCTGGCCGATGACGTCGCGCTCGTCGCCGGATGGCAAGACAGGCGGTAGCGCGAAGCTGCTGACGCCGATCACCTGCGCTGCCAGCTCGTGGGCCACGCTTGGTTTGGCGCGACTCGTGCCTAAAGAGCCGCGCACGAAGTAAGCGGTTCTTTGTATTTCGGACGAGCAAAGGTATTTCGGAAGTCAAGAACCGCTTACTTTGTGCGCGGCTCTTTGAGATACCACGCCATGCGGTCACCTTGTTCGTCGAGCGTGTAGCGGATCGCGGCTTCGATCTGTTCCTCATCGAACAAGTGTCGAGTGCTGCCATGGCGAGTCCAACGTCGGTGCTCCGCCGTGGCGAAGCCAGCATACGACAAATCGCGAGATGCGCGCGCCTTGAAGTCGCTCATGATTCGTTCGGGCGCGCGCTCGGCGGCGATGACGACGTGGGAGTGGTTACTGCGGACACGGACGGCAAGCAAATGCCAACGACGCTCCGTTGCCAGGTCAGTAATTGCATTGCGGACAATTTCACGCTCGACCGGCGACATTTTGTAGGACCGTCCGGCCATTGTTCCTTTTGAGCGCATTTCACGTTCGAGGTCGGTTTGCACGAGCGGAGTTCCGTAGGCGTTGTGTTCGTCGTCGACGGATCCTTTCGCGTTTCCGTGCAGGCGGGTGCCGTACGTCGTGAATGTGATGAGGTAGGCCAATGCCATCGTTGAAGCTTCGGAATTGGAGTTCATTGCGAAATATGGAAATTCAATTCGTAAATAAGTACGAAGAACCGCTTACTTCGTGCGCGGCTCCTTAAGACCGATCGCCTTGACGATCACTCACTCGATCGTCTCGACGTCCAACCAGTTATCGCCGGCGGAGAGATCGACGACGAGGGGCACTTCCAGCTCCATCGCGTGCTCCATCTCCTGTCGCACGATGTCGGCCAATTCGCGCACGTGTTGTTCGGGGACGTCGAACACCAGTTCGTCGTGAATTTGCAGGAGGAGCTTGGCAGGGAACTTCGCCTGACGGAGGCGGTCGGCGAGATTCAGCATTGCGCGTTTGATCAGGTCCGCCGCCGAGCCTTGGATCACTGCGTTGATGGCCGTGCGCTCGGCTAGATTGCGTTGCGGGCGGGTGATCGCCGCCGGGCGGATTCCGAAGATCGGGCGGCGGCGACCAAGGATCGTGTGCGCGTAACCGCTCTGATGGCTGTCGCGCAGGATGGTCTGTAAGTAACGGGTGACCCCCGCGTAGCGGGTGAAGTAACTGTCGATGAATTGAGCGGCCTCGCCGGCGTCGATGCCGAGCGCGGCCGCCAGCCCGAACGGACTCTGGCCATAGATCACGCCGAAGTTGACGGCCTTGGCGATCCGCCGCATGTTCGACGTGACGTCAGCCTCAGTGACGCCGAACACCTCCTGCGCGACGACGGAGTGAATGTCGGCCCCTTGGCGAAACGCCTCTTGCAGGGCCCGATCGCGGCTGAAGTGGGCCAGCATCCGTAATTCGATTTGCGAATAGTCGGCACACAGCAGCTTCCAGCCGTCGGGCGAGGCGAGGAACGCGCGGCGGACGCGGCGGCCTTCCTCCGTTCGGATGGGGATGTTTTGCAGATTGGGATCGCTGGCGCTGAGCCGGCCGGTGGCTGCGACGACCTGGTTGAAGGAACAATGGATTCGCCCCGTCCGTGGATTCACCATCTTTGGCAGCGCGTCGAGATACGTTCCCTTGAGCTTGGAGAGCTGGCGCTGCTCGATGATCTTGGCCGGCAGCGCGTGTTGCAGGGCCAAACGCTCGAGCACGTCCTGATCGGTGCTTGGACCGGTCTTCGTCCGCTTGAGAACCGGTAGCTTGAGTTGCTCGAACAACACCTTGCGGAGTTGCAGCGGCGAGTCGATGTTGAACTCGGTGCCGGCCTCTTCATAGATCTCGTCCACGAGCCGCGACAGACGTTTTGTGACGTCGACACTCTGTCGGGCCAACTCGTCCGAATCGACGCGGATGCCCGCCGCTTGCATATCCACCAGCACTCGAATCAGCGGCCGCTCGAGATCCCAATAGAGGTCCCACAGCTTCTCGGCCTTCAGTTCCTTTTGGACGATCTGCGCGAGCGAGAAGGCGACCTGGGCGTCTTCGGCCGCGTACTCCGCGATTTTGGGGACATCGACTCGGTCCATCGAAATCCGCTTCGAGGCGGTGCCGATCAGATCGCTGATCGGAATCGTATGATGGCCGAGAAATTTTTCGGCCAGCGCGTCTAATCCGTGAGCGCGGGCTCCCGCGTCGAGCAGATAGTCGCCGACCATGGGGTCCAGACCGATTGCGCCCAGCTCGATCCCGAACTGGCGCAGCACCAGCATCTCGAATTTGATGTTTTGATTGACGATGACTTTGGCCGGATTTTCGAGGAGCGGCCGCAGCGCCTCGAGTACGCGCTTCGAATCGAGCGTCGGCTGTCCGGCCGGCGCGCGCACGGGGACGTAGTAGCCGAGTCCCTCCTGCCAACTAAAGGCCCAGCCGACAATTTCGGCGAGCAGCGGGTCGACGTCGGTGGTCTCCAAATCGACGGCGAAGGTGGGCTGCTGGGCGAGTTCGCCCACAAAACGGTCGAATGTCGCTTCCGTGTCGATCACCGTGAATCCCCGGTAACGGGCGGGGTCGACTTCCGCGGGCGGGGCTGCCCGTGTGGCGCGAACCGGCGCCGTCGATCGAGGCGACGCTTCCGCGCTCGGGCCGTTCGGTTCGCCGAGCACGAAGGGTTCGTGCTCGGCATCCGATTCACCAAGCACCGCGGGCTCGTTCGCCGGGGACGCCTCGGACTCACCTGGTTCGAGTAACAGCGACTGCTGGGTGCCTCGCACCGGCGGCGTGTCGGCGCGCATTTCGTCGGCGAAGCGCCGAAAGCCGAGTTCCGTAAAGATGGTCCGCAGCCGCGTGCGGTCCGGTGGCCGAACCCGGGCTGCTTCCCAATCAACATCGATCGGCAGCTGCTTGTTCAGTTCCACCAGCTTGCGACTGGTGCGTGCTTGATCGGCGAAGTTCTTCAGATTTTCTTTGAGCTTGGCGCCGGGCGCTTTGTCGGCGTTCTTCAACACTTCGTCGAGCGTGCCGAATTGCTGGAGCAGAGCCGACGCCTTTTTCGGTCCGACGAGAGGGATGCCGGGTACGTTATCGATGGCGTCGCCCACCAATGACTGAAAGTCGACGACCTGATCGGGCCGGACGCCCCAATCTAATTGCAGTGTGTCCGTGTCGTAAAACGTGTTTTTG
>DASRXU010000554.1:0-4202 GCA_035687365.1 Planctomycetaceae bacterium
GAATGAACCAGCCCGGGCCATTTCTCGTCGCCCAAAGCGCGACGGCCGCGACAAACACGCTCGCTTTGCCGACGGCCGCGAACGCGACGAGCGGCCGATCGATCGTCGGTTGTAGCGCCAGCCACAAGTAGGCCCCCCCGAACAACAGCACAAACAGCCCCAAGAGCACGCTGTAAATCGGAGGGACAGGCACAGGCAATCCCGCAAGTTGGCCCACCGATCTGGGGAAGAAAAACGCCAGCGAGCCGGCCACGTTGTAGAAAAACGTCGTCCACAAAACTTTGCGGAGCAAGGCGTCGCGCTTCACGCCAATACTTTCCGCACGACTTCGCCCGCGACGTCGGTCAGTCGGAAGTCGCGGCCCTGGAAGCGGTAGGTGAGCCGTTTGTGATCGAGCCCCAAGAGATGCAGCACGGTCGCCTGCAAGTCGTGAACGTGGACAAGGTCTTCGGTGACGTAGTAGCCGATCTCGTCGGTTTGTCCGATGCTGGCGCCGGCCTTCACACCGCCGCCGGCTAGCAGCATGGTGTAGGCCTCGATGTGATGGTCGCGGCCCGGCACATCGCGCGGCTCACCCTGCGGCGTGCGGCCGAATTCGCCGCCCCAAATCACGAGCGTGCTGTCGAGCAGGCCCCGCTGTTTGAGGTCGCGAATCAGAGCGGCTGCCGGCCGATCGACCTCGCCGCAACGATCGTCGAGCGGTTTGCCGAGGTTCGTGCCCGGGTTGCCGTGATGGTCCCAGTCGGTGTGATAAAGCTGCACGAACCGCGAGCCCTTTTCGATCAGCCGCCGGGCGAGCAGGCAGTTGCGGGCAAACGACGGCGTCAGCGGGTCGGCTCCGTAGTCGGCGAGCGTCTGCTTGGTCTCGCGCGAGAGATCCATCAACTCGGGCGCGCTCGTCTGCATGCGGTAGGCCATCTCGTACGCGGCAATTCGCGTCGCGATTTCGGGATCGCGAACTTGGCTCAGCCGCAAAGAGTTCAGATCGCGGACGGCGGAAACGAACTCGCCCTGAGCGCGCCGATCGACGCCTTCGGGATTCGACAAGTTGAGAATCGGATCGGCACCGTTTAAGAACGCGACGCCTTGATACGTCGTCGGCAGAAATCCGCTCCCCCACAACGGCGCTCCGCCACGAGGTCCGCGCGGCCCCGACAGCAACACGACGAACGCGGGCAGACTGTCGGATTCGCTGCCAATTCCATACGTAACCCAAGCCCCCATCGACGGGCGGCCGAAACGCGATGACCCAGTGTTGACGAACAATTTCGCCGGTCCGTGATTGAAGACGTCAGTCTTCATACTGCGGATCAGCGTGCAGTCGTCGATCACCGAGCCCAAGTGGGGCAACAGCGTCGACATTTCGAGCCCACTCTGGCCGTATTGGCAGAACTTGCGCTGTGTGCCGAGCAGCTTCGCATCCTGCTTGATGAACGCGAACCGCTTGTTCTTCACGTACGAAGCGGGGATGACCTGCCCATCCAGCGCTTGCAGCTTCGGCTTGCGATCGAACAGCTCCAACTGGCTCGGGCCGCCGGCCATGAACAGGAAAATCACCCGCTTGGCTTTAGCGGCAAAGTGCGGCAAGCCCGCGGCCAACGGATTTGTCTGACGAGGATCGGAAGCGGTAGACGCCCCGGCCCACAATTTGCCCTCGCTCAAGAGCGACGCCAGGGCCATCGAGCCCAGACCAACGCCACAGTCGGCGAAGAAGTGGCGCCGGGTCGTCTCGCGCAGAGCGTATTTGTCGGGATCCATCGAGCTCATTCTCGCGTGATAAATTCGTCGAGATTCATCAGGACGCGTGCGGCGGCGTGCCATGCCTGAGCTTTGTCGCCCGTTTGCGCGGCCAGAAACGCAGTCAGCCGCGCCTCCTCGGCCGGTGACGGTTCGCGAGAAAGACAGATCGCGAAAGCCCGGCGGACCTGCGCCCGGCGATCACTGCCCGCCTCGCGCACGATTCGATTCGCCAACCCGAGCGCGATGTCTACGAAGACCCGGTCGTTGGCGAGCGTGAGCGCTTGCAGCGGCGTATTGGACCGATTGCGGCGGGTACAAGTTGTGTTGCCTTCTGGCGCATCGAACGTCGGCAACATCGGGTACGGGCTGCTCCGCCAAAAATACGTGTACATCCCCCGACGATAGCGATCGGCGCCGCGGCTCTCCGGCCAGGCTTTTTTCTGTTGCGTGACGACGAAGATTCCTTCCGGCTGTGGCGGATATACGCTGGGCCCGCCAATCTTGCGACTCAGCAGGCCGCTCGTCGCCAGGGCAGCATCGCGCACAGTCTCGGCCTCGAAACGCAGCCGAGATTGCCGCGCCAGCCAGCGGTTGGTCGGATCGCGAGCCAGCAAATCGTCCCGCAATTCCGACGATTGCCGATAAGTCGCGGAAGTCACGATCAAGCGGTGCAGACTCTTGATGCTCCAGCGGCGGTGGATTAGTTCGGCGGCCAGCCAATCGAGCAGGACCGGATGCGTGGGCCGCGAGCCCTGGGTGCCGAAGTCGTTCTCGGTGTCGACGAGCCCGGCGCCGAAGAAGTGTTGCCACGCGCGGTTGACCGTGACGCGTGCGGTGAGCGGGTTCGCGGGATCGAAGAGCCAACGGGCCAAGTCGAGCCGCGACGGTCGCTCGCGTCGTGCCGGCAGCGGCGGAAGAAACTCGGGCACCCCGCCCGTGACTTGCGCCCCCAGTCGCAAGAAGTCGCCGCGAATTAACACGCGCGATTCGCGCGGTACCTTGCGTTCGTTCAGCACCAGCGTTGTCGGAACGACGCGCTCGAGTGTCGCTTTGCGCGCTTTGAGTGCGGCGACGCGGGCTGCCAAGGGGCCACGGGCCTCGTCTGTTTCTCGAAATGCGGCCGCCAGCTCGGCCCGTTGTTGTTTCGTTCGCATCTTCGTCGGGATGAGTGCCAGCGCACGCATCGAGTTGGGCACTCGTAATGCCTCTGGCATACCGTTGGTCGTGGCCTGGGTCGTGCTCAGTCGCAATCGGCCGATCAGGAAATTGGCCTCGGCGTGGTCATGTCGTAAGACCACCTCCAACCTCGCGCCACCGGGAACTTGGATCGGTTCCTTGGGGATGACGATCAGCTCGCGGTCGATGTGCGGGTTTCCGCCCCGCAGGCCGATCGCCCAGCCGGTGCTACGGTCGCCATCGATGGCGAAGGCCGCGGGATAGCCGTCTTGTGCGTGGTCGGCGATTGCGGCCGCCAGCTTCACCGATCGCCATGCGGTGCCACTCGCGGTGGGCGAACTTGCCAGAGGCCGCACGTTGAGCTCGAATTCGCTCAGCACAAAGTTGCCGGTGGCATCGCTACGTCCAGGGCCCGACAGCGGCAGGCTGGCATGCGTCAGGGCTTCGAGCCGGACGGCGTCGACCTCTCCCGACGGCACGTCGAATTCGATGTGATAGGTGTCGTTGGCCGGGACGCTGAAGTCGACGATCAGCGAACCGTCGCCGACTGGATTGAGTTGCGTCCCCTTTTCGGTGTGGACGGCCTTGGGAACGGCCGGTGTCCATGACACGGGCGGACGCGCGGTGATCTGCTGCTCCCAGGCCGATTGCTTCGCTCGCAGGCCGCGGTCGTGCTCGATCAGCGGTTTTTCCGCGTCCGCGATCTGTCGCGTCAAACGCGTTAACTGCGCCGCTTGGTCGGCTGTGGCGACTTGATAGGTCGGCTCATCGCAGTTGTTGAAGATCGCGAACAGGTTGTAGTAGTCGCGCTGGGAGATCGGGTCGTACTTGTGCTGGTGGCACTGAGCGCAGCCGACGGTCAGACCGAGGAACACGGTGCCGGTGGTGTTCACGCGATCGATCACCGCCTCGACACGGAATTGTTCCTTGTCGACGCCCCCTTCTTCGTTCGTCAACGTGTTGCGATGAAAGCCCGTCGCGACGAGCTGCTCGGGCCGGTGATCGGGCAGCAGGTCCCCGGCGAGTTGTTCCACCGCAAAGCGATCGAAGGGCAAATCGGCGTTGATCGCTTCGATGACCCAATCGCGGTATTTCCAAATCGGCCGCGCGCTGTCGATGGTGAAACCATTGGAGTCGGCATACCGCGCCTGATCGAGCCAGTGCCGCCCCCAACGTTCGCCGTAGGCCAGCGAAGCCAGCATCCGATCCACCAGCCGCTCGTAGGCGCCCGGCAGCGAGTCACGGCGAAATGCGTCGACTTCTTCGGGGCTCGGAGGCAGACCGCG
>DASRXU010000555.1:0-5746 GCA_035687365.1 Planctomycetaceae bacterium
GAAGACTGCCAGGCCTGTTGGGTCTTTCCAGCCGCGGCCGTGATTTCCAGCGAAGGAGTGGGGGGGGAGTGCTCGTTCGCGCCGCAACAACACAAGTGGTTTCGCGATCACAAATCGTTCCCGGTCGGAGCTCTGCTCCGAGACGCTCGCGCCCACGTGGAAGAGAGTGACGACGATGCTTAGTGCCAGCCTCCGCTCGGCGCTCGACTCAAAACTCCTGCGTTTGGGAGATGACGAGTTCATTCTCGGGCATCGAAATTCGGAATGGACCGGTCATGGCCCAATCCTCGAGGAAGACATCGCGTTTGCAAATCTAGCACTCGATGAATTGGGGCACGGCATCCTCTGGTACCGTATCGTGGCGTTGCTCCGCGACGAGGATCCCGAGAGCTACCCGGACCAGCTCGTCTATCAGCGAGGAGCCGCGGAGTTTCAAAACGTCGACTTCGTCGCTCTGCCCCACACCGATTGGGCCTTCAGCATGCTGCGTCAATTCCTGTTTGACGCCTACGAATCGATCCACGTTCCCGCGCTCACGGCGAGTCGCTTCGAGCCGATCGCCGAGGCGGCGGCGAAAATCAAACAAGAGGAGTTCTACCACCTCTACCACACGAAAGCCTGGGTGCAGCGTCTAGGGCTCGGGACGGAGGAGAGCCGCCGCCGGATGCAAACGGCGCTCGACCAACTGTGGACGCCTTTCCAACAACTCTTCGCTCCCGGGCCGGAGGAATCGCTTCTCGTCGACGCCGGCATCACGGCCGATTTGGGACCAGTCCACGTCAAATGGCATGAGATGGTCGTACCCTTCCTCGAATCATGCGCCCTGGTCGTGCCCGACGACGCCGTTGTCCCCCGCCTGCGGCAATCCGGTCGCTCCGAGCATATGGGTCCGCTGATTGCCGAACTGCAGCAGGTTTCGAAACTTGCTCCTGGCGCGGTTTGGTAAAGAGCGGAAGAGGACTAACTACCACCGAATCGGGGCGAGATTTCCACAGTCTTGTCGGCCAGTCCCACCCTGGCCCTGTGTATTCTTGGACAGAACGACGGGTGGAAATTAAAGCCCAGGGTGCCCGACGAAGCAGTCTGAATTTAGGGAGGGCGAAGCATGACGACGATCACACTGAAGAATTACGCCGAAGACCGGTGGGTGGCCGGCTCGGGCGAACTCGCCGAACTTCGTTCGGCCGTCACAGGTGACGTGGTCGCGTTGACGTCGTCTCGTGGCGTCGACTTCGCGGGAATGGCTCGCTTTGCGCGGGAGCACGGAGGCCCCGCCCTGCGGGCACTCACCTTCCACCAGCGGGCCCTGATGCTCAAGGCGCTCGCGGAGGCTCTCACCGCTCGCAAGCAGGATCTCTACGAACTCAGCTACGAGACGGGGGCGACCAAAGGCGATACCTGGATCGACGTCGATGGCGGAATCGGCACGTTTGCCGTCTATCAATCGAAAGGCCGCCGCGAGCTGCCCGACAATCGGATCCTGATCGACGGCAACGTCGAAGGCCTCTCGCGCGGCGGCACGTTTCTAGGCTTGCACGTCTACACGTCGCTGCAAGGCGTCGCCGTCCACATCAACGCGTTCAACTTCCCCGTATGGGGCATGTTGGAAAAACTGGCGCCCACGTTTCTGGCCGGCGTCCCCGCCATCGTTAAGCCGGCGAGCGCCACGGCCTATCTCGCCGAAGCTGCCGTGCGGATTATGATCGAGGCCAACGTTCTGCCTACGGGTGCGCTGCAACTCGTCTCGGGCTCGCTCGGCGATCTCTTCGAACATTTGACGTGCCAGGATGTCGTCTCTTTCACGGGTTCCGCGGAAACGGCGCAGAAACTCCAAAGCCATCCGGTCATCGCCCGCGAGAGCGTGCGGTTCGTCGCCGAACGCGACTCACTCAACGCGTCGGTGTTGGGCCCGGACGCCGCCGCCGACTCGCCCGAATTTGATCTCTTCATCAAAGAGGTCGCGAAGGAAATGAGCGTGAAGGCGGGCCAGAAGTGTACGGCCATCCGCCGCGCCTTGGTTCCCGCGTCGCTACTCGACGCGGCCCAAGAGGCACTCAAACTGCGACTCGACAAAGTCACAGTCGGCAATCCGCGCGACGAAGCCACCCGGATGGGGGCCCTGGTCAGCCTCGCGCAGCGCGACGTGGTGCGGGCCAAGATCAAAGAGCTCGCCAGCGAAGCCTCGATTGTTTACGGCGATCCCGACAACGTGAAGGTGAACGGTGCGGATGCCCAGAAGGGTGCCTTTCTCTCTCCGATCCTGTTGCGTTGCGAGCGTCCCTGGCAGGCGCACGCTGTGCACGACGTCGAAGCATTCGGCCCCGTGTCGACGCTGATGCCCTACAAGGACGGCTCCGACGCCATCGCGCTGGCCAATCGGGGCAAAGGTTCGCTGGTGATGAGCGTCTTCACCTACGACACGGACTTCGCTCGCGACGTCGTTCTGGGCTCAGGCGCCTACCACGGACGGATCGCCTTTATCGATCGCGACAGCGGCAAGGAATCGACGGGGCACGGTTCCCCCATGCCGCACATGGTGCACGGCGGACCGGGTCGCGCCGGAGGCGGCGAGGAACTGGGCGGCATCCGAGGCGTCACCCACTATATGCAGCGGACCGCCTTGCAAGGTCATCCCCGTGTGTTGACGGCGATCACTCAGCGTTACATGGCCGGTGCACCCACGCAGGCGGCTGACCGGCACCCGTTCCGGCTGAAGTTCCACGACTTGCCGATCGGCTACCAATTGAAAACCAAGCCGCGCGAAATCACGATGGACGACATCGAGCACTTTGCCCGATTTACCGGCGACACGTTCTACGCCCATCTCGATGAAGAAGCGGCCCGCGCCAACCCACTGTTTGGCGGCCGAGTCGCGCATGGCTACCTCATTCTTTCTTTCGCCGCCGGATTATTTGTCGATCCGGCTCCCGGCCCCGTGCTGGCCAATTACGGGCTCGACAACCTGCGCTTCGTCAAACCGGTGAAACCGGGCGAGTCGATCCAAGTCGCTCTGACAGTCAAGGAAAAGACACTTCGCAAGCCCGACCAGGGAGAGGTCCGTTGGGACGTAGTGGTGACCAACGGCGCAGGCGAAACCGTCGCGGCCTACGATTTGTTGACGATGAACGCCGCTTGAATCCAGATCTGGCGTTCGCAAGATGACGGCTCACGCAATTGCTCGGCGGATTTGCGCGCGAAAGTAATGTCGGTACTCTGCAGGCCGTGTTAGACTGACTGCGCCTCCCGTGCGCCCTCCTCTCAGCAATTGGCTTTTCGATGAATCACGAAAGAATGCGATATGAGCGACGAAGCAGCCACTCATAACCGGAGAGATTTCTTGACTGGAGCAGTGATGATGGGTGGCGCCGCGGCCGCCGCGTCAGTGGTCGCCCCGAGTGGTGCAGCCGCCGGCGATTCAACGAGCGGTGCCACAATTGCGCTCTTGCCGACGCCCGCGCAGATGCAAGATTTTCTCGCGCTTCCCGACGATCATCCGATCGTGATGGTCAATCTGCTCAAGTTTAAGCCCAACGGCGGACAGGCGGAGTACGCGAAATACGCGGGTGGCATCCAACCGATTCTCGACAAACTCGGTGCGAAGGTGATCTTTGCGGGCAAGGCCGAATATTGCCTGATCGGTAAGGCCGATTGGGACATGGTCGCGCTGGTTCAGTATCCCCACAAGAGGACGCTGCTGCAGATGTCGGTCTCTCCCGAGTATCGAGCCATCCACCCGCACCGGGAGGCTGCTCTCGTGGGACAGATCAACTACGCAGTCGCACAAATCCCAGCCAAGGCCGAAGCGATTGGCGAGGCTACGCACGGCGAAGAAATCCGCCCCGGCGTCTTCCGCACGCCCGATGAGCGATTCGCCCACTTGCCCGATTTCAATTTCCAACCGCATTACAAAGACGTCGGCGGTTACCGCGTTCATTATCTCGACGAGGGGCCGCGCGACGGCCAACCTATTTTGCTCCTGCACGGCGAGCCGACTTGGTGCTACCTCTACCGCAAGATGATTGCCCCGTTGAACACCGCTGGCTATCGATGCATCGTGCCGGACTTAGTCGGTTTTGGCCGATCGGATAAGCCGGCCGACCGAAACGTCCACACCTACAAATTTCACGTCGACCAGATCACCGGACTGCTGGCGGCCCTCGATTTGAGAAACTGCACGTTCTTTGGCCAGGACTGGGGCGGGCTGATCGGACTCAGAGTGGTTACCGAGAACGAAGGCCGCTTCTCTCGAATTGTGATCTCGAACACCGGTCTGCCGACGGGCGAAGAACCGATGACTCCCGCCTTCTTGATGTGGAAGCAAATGGCGTCGCAAATGCTCCAGGCCGGCGACATGCAAGTCGGAACGCTGGTCTCGACCAGTGCGCGCACACCCGGTTTGAAGGAAGCGTACGATGCTCCGTTTCCCGACAAGCGATTCAAGGCCGGACCGTTGATGCTTCCCCAGATCGTGCCCACCTCGCCCAGTGATCCGGCAAAGGAGGCAAACAAACGGGCCTGGCAAGCGCTGCGGGAATGGAAGAAACCGTTCCTAACCGCCTTTGGCGATCACGACCCCATCACCGGCGGGGGCGACAAACGATTTCAAAAAGAAGTGCCCGGCGCGCAGGGCCAGCCGCACACCACCATCAAAGGGGCTGGACATTTCCTTCAAGAAACGCACGGCGTCGAGCTGGCACACGTCATCATCGACTTCATCTCGAAAACTCAGGCGACAGCCTGATCCGAACGTTGTTCGGTGACGGTCGCGCGGTTCTCGTGTCGCGATCGCACCGCCTCCTCAGACGTCCAAATGCACGGAGTGCGCGTCCCTTTTTGAGAATTTGAAACGCTCGACAATGCGAATTTTGCCCAGTCCCATAGCGCTTCGTGCGACTGTGCTCCTGCTGTGCTGCTCTTTAGCCCCAATACGGTACGCCCGGCTGACGCTAGGCGCCGAGCCATCAGGCAAGCTTCCGCCAGACGCAGCGGCTTTCAAGGGCGTGATCGGTCGCACGATCAAGGATTCAAGGCCCGCCTTTCCGGAACCGATTCGGGCGCCGAGCAATGCGCCCAACGTCGTGATTATCATGACCGATGACACGGCCTTCGGTCAGCCCAGCACGTTCGGCGGTCCGATTCCGACCCCCACGCTCGACCGACTCGCAAAAAACGGCCTGCGCTACAATCGATTTCACACGACGGCCCTCTGCTCGCCGACGCGCGCCGCCCTTCTGAGCGGACGCAATCACCATTCGATGAGCTCGGGCATGGTCGAAGAATTTGCGACCGGTTTTCCTGGCTACAACTCGTTGCTGCCGGCAAATGCTGCTCTCATTTCAGAAGTTCTCAAAGGCAACGGCTACAGCACGGCGGCTTTCGGCAAGTGGCACAACACGCCCGCCTGGGAAGCCGGTCCTACTGGCCCCTTCGATCGGTGGCCCACCAATCTGGGCTTTCAATACTTCTACGGATTCCTGGGCGGCGATACGAATCAGTGGTCGCCCGGGCTGATCGAAAACACTCAGCGGATTGAGCCTCCTTACGATCCGGCCTATCACTTCATGACCGACATGACCAATCGAGCCATCGATTGGGTTCGCACGCAAAAAACGACGCAGCCGACCAAACCCTTTTTCGTCTATTTCGCTCCCGGAGCGACGCATGCCCCGCATCATGCTCCTAAGAGCTGGATCGACCGATTCAAGGGGCGGTTCGACCAAGGTTGGGACAAAGTCCGCGAAGAAAC
>DASRXU010000556.1:0-19870 GCA_035687365.1 Planctomycetaceae bacterium
GACCTTCATCAGCAAGTAGCAGCATTCGTCGAGCAACACCTGAACTGCTGCAACGACTGTCACGAATATCCAGACGTGGCCGATGCACCGCCCGCATCTCCTACCCCGATCACCCCATGGCATGCCGTTCCGGTCGCGCCCCCTGCGACCCCGCCGGCCCCGGCAATGCCAATGCCTGAAGGCCAAACTGGATCGTAATCAGAAGGCGCCGGCAACCATCTCACCCGACGCTGCTCGATTCTAGTGCCCCTTGCCCAATCAAGAATGGACGACCCGCACGTCTGCCAGGTGCAGATTGCGCCTGAACAAAAGAACGAAAGATGGTTGCCATGAAAACCGCTCGACTTTGGATTGTGGGGACGACCCTGGTGACGCTGTGCGGTTGCTCATCGTTCTCGAGCACGATGCTCAATCGGATGGACGACGGGACCCTTGTGGCCAATCCGAACGGCCGGCCGCGACCGAAAGACCGCGCGAGGCCGTACAAGGGAATTCCTGTCGCTCTGCAGGTTCCCACGCACTTGGACGTCTTTATCGACGAGACGTATTACCTCGCTCCGAGCGCGAGTGGGGATGGGACTTTCGACGAATTGCCGTTTGGCCGCTTGCTGAACGTGCGGACCCAGTTGATCAAGACGAAGAAGGTGGTGATGGTCGACTTCAAGCGACCAATCGCCGGGACACTTGACGCGGATGCGAAGTTCACGGATCAGCAATTCTTTTCGTCGATCGACAATCAGCTCCTGGACACGACAATCACGGATACGGGAGCGCTCGTCGCCACGATCCTCAAGTCGGCAACGCCGGCGACGGGGGAGCTCCCCACGGGGCCGACACTAACCGGTGAGATTAAGCGTAGTCGAGTGGTTGCCTATCAGCGGTTCGATATCAACGCGCCCGATTACGAGCAACAGCTCGAAGCGTTTGTGAACCACCACTTGAATGATTGCGATCACTGCAACGTTCGCCCATGCTACGATCCTCCCGGAAGCTACAAAACCGCGAAGCCGTCCACGGTACCGTAGGAGGCTAGGGCAGGCGAGCGTAGAAGAAAGTGTTGCGACTCCGGACGTTCGCTATGCTAGGATGGCAGCCCGTGACATACATCCGAGCGAGTCAACCTTTCCGGAGCCGATGATGACCAAGAAAAAAAACGTTCAGCAGCCCAAAGCAAAAGCGAGTGGCGGTGGAAGTGGGGACGATGAACAACGGCGGGTTGAGAAGGAGCTTCGTAAGCGGTGGAAAGCACTGCACGAAGAAAGGCTGAAGGCGGAAGAGGTCCTTCGCCGTCATCACGATGACTTGATCGCGCTTCCCGAAGTCACGGGGCTACACGTCGGCTTTCGCCGCAAAGGGCCCAAGCCCGGCAAGATTGCTTTTCCGCTCAAATACTGCATTCAGGTGTGTGTTGCCAATAAATGGGCGATCGGTCACCCGAGATTGCTCAAACCACTTGAGACGCAGATCGAGGGAGTCCCGGTCGACGTGATCGAACGCACCTATTCTTTCGCGCAAGCAAATCCGATTCGAGGCGGAATGCAAATCAACAGTAGCGCGGATCCCCATCACTACGGCACGCTCGGCATTGTTGTTTTTGCAGGCAATGACCCGTTGTATCTCACAAACCAGCATGTCGCGGGTTCCCCTGGCACGTCCATCATGCAGCCCGCAAATGGGGCGGTCATTGGAACGGTTCTTTCGAGCGTCCGCGACGGCGTGATCGACGCAGCCGTCATCACGCCGAACGATCCTCAGCAGCCCGCGTTCGAAATCTTAATGCCGGATGGGTCCTTGTTGCCGACGCCGGCCTTGGGAGTTTTAACGTCTTCGGACGTAGGGATGACGCAATGCTTCAAAATCGGTGCTGCTACCGGTGGCGATCCTGGTCGGACGGGGACCGTCCAAAGTATCCAGGCGACAATTCAAGTCACCGGTCAACCGATCATGACAAATCAAATCGTGGTGACGCCACCAGGCGCCCATTTCGTTGACCGTGGTGATAGCGGCTCTTTGCTCCAGGTCCCCGCCGCCGACGTGAATCGCGCGGTCGGGCTGGTTTGGGCAGTAGGAGACGACGGAACCCTTGTCGCCTGTCATTTGGACAAGGTTCTAACACAATTCAACGTCACCTTGACTAACGTCTAAGGTGGCTAGGAGGCTCCGATGCGAGCAAAGAGATCTCATTCGCAGGGACTGATCGCCTCGATGATCCTATTGTTCGCGGCAGGCTGCACTCCACTGGGATCGACGAGTCAAATGTGCTGCCATCAGCCAGCCGTGATCGGTCAGGTCACGACGGGTGGACCATTTGCGGTCGCTCGAGTGATCCCCATTCCCAGAAGCGGCCTAAGACTAGGCGACGCAGTCGAGATGTCCCTTCGGCCGGGGATTGCGTCGCCCGCTGCTGTTCCCCAGGCGTCATCAAGCGCGCCTCCAGTCGGCTCAACTCTCCTTCCCTTCGCGGCTGTTGTTGCAACAAAGTTGGGTATAAGCAGCCTAGGCAATCCGGGCTTCAATGCGCAGGTTGATGCGGCAGAAGACGCCATCGTGAACAGCGCCTTGGCCAACGGACTTGTTTCCGATTCCAACAAAGCCGACTTTCGAACACACCTCCACCAAGCCCTTTCCGACGCGAAAGCGACAGGGGTTTTCGCCGCACCTGCATCGTCCGGCGTACTCACTCCTCTCAAGACAAAGATTCTCGCGATGCTGCCTCAGCAATCCCCCGTCGTTCAAACCATTCAGCCAAGCACGACGCCGACGATCGCGAATGACCTAGCCGTAGTTCGCACGCTGCCGACCGGGCGGCAGTTCATTATTCCGTTGCAATTTGTGCGAACATACATCCCGGGAGACATGCTGCTGGGCGACGGCGACCGCGTCGAGATCGTGTCGATGGACTCCACGCCTGCTGGATCGAGTTCCAAGGGCGCCAATGGCATGGCTGCGGTAACCACTTGGGGCTCAGCCAGCGGATTGGCGGTCCCCGCTAACGGCGCCGCTGCATCAACAGTCAGTAATGTGATTGGAGCCGTTAAAAATCCGCCGCCCTCGGATGTCATCATTCTTCGCCGGATCGCCGGGACGGGGCTCATCGACTATCTGCTGCCCGCGCAGGACTCCCAACGACTGTCGAATATCTATGTGCAACCGGCCGATTTGGTGCGGTTCGATCTCCTCGAGCTGACGCCGCAGATCATGGCGAGCCGTCGCTTCACAAGGGCATACGCGGCCCTCAATAAACGATGTGCGGTGCCGCCGGGATCGCTTTTGGGATCGATCGGTTCTTGGTTCACGGGATCGCCAGGAGCTTCCCCCTCGATCAGTGGGTCAACTCAAGGTGTGGTAAGCAGCCTTCAGCGCGGGACAGACCCCATTACCGGTGTCAGCACCAACGACGTGATGACTCACTTGCAACAGCTTCCGACGGCCGTCGGAGCCGGGGCACAATCCGTGCTCCGCTAAGGCTGGTGCGTCTAGAACTGCTCGTCGACGGTGCGCCTTAGTTCCTAGGCTTCCGACAGTCGCTCTAAATTGAGGCGTGTTTCAGATTGGTCTCTTCCAAACGAGCCGTCGCTCGGCAGCACGGCGGTGTGTTGCAACTCGCTTTCGGCCAATAGACAATCAAGTTGAATCCAATCGCCAGTTCGATGCGGTTGTCATTGAGGTGGCGTTACCGCTGCTCTCCACCGTATCGCTGGTCGAGCTTCGAGAGTTGGCTCGTGAAGCCGTCTTTTTGCATCTGCGTGAACTCTTCGTTGTGCATGGGGTCCAGCGTGACCACCATCCGCACCATCTGGCCCGACGGGAAGAACTCCGCCACGATCGTGCTCTCGTAGGGTTTCATCCCCGGCACGAAGTCGACCACGCTCGTAATCGCTAGCCGATCGTGCGGCCTGATCTCGGTAAACCGTGCACGCGCCTCGTGCGAAGTGGGACGGCCCATTTGCTTCATCGCCGCGATCATCTCGGGTGAATCGGCGATCATGTCGTAGTGCAGTGTGCCGCCGGGGCGTGCTTCGAGAGTATGGACTTCGACACGAAAGCCGCCGGGCCCCCACCACGACTCGAAGCCCTCTTTCGTGGTCCACAATTCCCAGAGTTCCGTAACCGTTGCCCGGTACGTGCGCTCGATGACAACCTTGGGTCGGGCCGTGTGGCCGGCGGCTGCGGGCTGACTTTTGTCGATCATCTGTCTTGCTCCTTGTTTCGGCGTTTTCGACTCGACTGACGCTTCTCGAGCGCCGCTCCAAAGTGGTCCAGGCGTGCTTCCCACAAACGGCGGTAGTGCGCGAGCCACGCATCGAGTCGGCGGAAAGGCTCCGGTCGCAGACAATAAAGACGTCGCTGGCCATCTGGTCGCATCGCAACGAAGCCTGCTTCGTGGAGGATGCGCAGATGACGTGAAACACCCGATTGGTGGATTCCGGCTTGCTCAACGATCTCGTTGACCTGCCGTTCGCCGTTCCGCAGTGCTTCGACAATGCTGCGTCGCGTCGGGTCGGCAAGAGCCTCGAAGGGGCCTAATTGCATTGCCATGCATATACACTAACATGCATATAATGGAGGCGTCAAGGAGTGCGCGTTCTTCCGCGTAAATCGCAGTCGTCGACGATAAGACCAACCAAGGACGGAGTGCGGTGGGGCAGGCTGTGGCTTTAGTCCTCGAATTGGTCCTCGTCTCGCGGCGGGCGCAGCCTGCCCTCAAGTCGACTTCCGGCTCCGTTTCTCCCTACTTGTCTTTCTTCTCCCGCTTCCCGCTGATATCAAAATCCTGCTTCTGGCCCCCGAATTCCGCCGCGCCTTTCCCTTTGAGCTTGTCCCCGTCGATCGTCAGCGTGTACTCGACGGTGATCTCGTTGTCCTGGAGCTTCCGCACGGCGGTGAACGTGAGAGTCCCGTCCTTCAGCTTCAGGTTCTTGACGCTCGTCTCCTTCTGGTTCGGCCAGCTCATCGTCCCGGCGAGCTTGTCCCCGTCCTTCTTGATAATCAAAGTGGAGGCCCGCTTTTGATCGCCGATCTCATATTCGCACTTCCACTTCCCGACCGGTTCCACCTTGTCCGCCGCCCGCGCGAGGCCGCCGACTCCGAGTACCAACGCCACTGAAACAATTGCCTTAAGGATCGCCTTCATGTCCGTCTCCGAGAAATGGCGGAAGGGAAGCGGTCTAACGCAGACCGCCACCCGCCGCTGCCAACGTTTCTAGGGATGCCGACACCGTTGTTCAGTTCAGACCCATTCAGTTCAGTCCACTGTGATCTCGACTCGCTGTGCCATCAAGGAACCGCCGTGGACGAACCACGCGCATCCGGAAAATCTCTCGGACGATTTGTCGAATTCCGGTTTGGCGATTCGACTAGATGGCGTAGGCAGGGCAACCGGCCCGCCCGAAGACCCTTACAGGAGAAGTCATGACCCAGTTTTTGGTTGCAATTCACCACCCCGACGACTACGACCCGTTCGTCGCGGAGGACGAAGCGATGCACCGCGACATCGACGTGCTCAACGAAGAAATGATCGCTGCCGGCGCCAGGGTTTTCGCTGGCGGCCTGCACCCGGCACGCAACGCGAAGTCGCTACGGGCGCAGTCGAAGGGTGCCGTGGTCATCACCGACGGGCCGTTCCTGGAGACGAAGGAGCACATTGGCGGTTTCTGGATACTGGAAGCCGCCGATATGAACGAGGCGCTGGCGTGGGGGCGCAAGGCCGTAGTCGCCTGTCGGGCGCCGGTCGAGGTACGCCAGTTTTACGAGATGCCGGCCACCTGAGATCGCGTCTAAGGGGCAAAACTCAGTGCGGCCTTAGAGGCGGCATCCTGAGCGACCCTGCGGGAAACCTCTGCCGAGGCGTGAGGGAATGGGAAAGCTCGTATTCGGAATGATGCAATCGCTCGACGGATACGTCGCTGGCGTCGCGGGCGGGCCTGGATCGGACGGCTACATCGCTGGCGTCGCAGGCGGGCTGGAATTGCCGCCGCCCGGTGTTTCGCTCCATCGTCATTTCAACGATCACGTCCGCGGCCTGGCCGGCTGTTTGTACGGTCGTCGTATCTACGAAGTGATGCGTTACTGGGACGAGGATCAGCCGGACTGGGATGTGGGTGACCACGACTTCGCGGCGGTGTGGCGGGCGCTGCCGAAATGGGTCGTGTCACGCTCACTGAAGTCGGTCGGCGCGAACGCTACGCTCGTGGCTGGCGACGTCGAAGCGTTCGTGCGTCGGCTGAAGGCGGAAGTCGAGGGCGAAATCGACGTCGCCGGGCCCGAGCTCGCGGGGTGCCTCACCGACCTCGGTCTAATCGACGAGTATCGTCTCTACTTTCGCCCATTTGTGCTTGGCCGCGGCAAGCCGTACTTCGCCGGTGCCAGGCCTCCTCTCCGACTTATCGCCGCCGATCCCATCGGCGAGGAGGCGGTTAGGCTGACGTACGTCCCTACTTGATCGCTCTCCCGCCGGCCAGGGTTTTCGCAGGCGCCTACACCCGGCACCTCGAGCGAAGTCGCTGCGGGCGCAGTCTCATGGTGCGGTGGTCGTCACCGACGGGCCGTACGCGGAGACCAAGGAGCACATTGGCGGTTTTTGGATACTGGATGCCGCTAACCTGGACGAGGCGCTGGCGTGGGGGCGCAAGGCCGTAGTCGCCTGACGGGCGCCGGTCGAGGTACGCCAGCTTTACGAGATGCCGGCCACCTGAGATCGCGATGGCGTCTTCAGTTTTCACATGCCGGTCAGAAAAGTTCTAACGGTGTTCGGGTGCCTCGATTGCAATGAGACTGCAATCATCGGCAATTCGGGGCGGAGGGTGGCTAGTCGACGCTGTCGTAGTGCTCCGTCTCAATCGCGATGATCGCGCGCATTTGCTGGAAGAGCGGTCGCCCATACGCCGATGTTTGATGCGACTGGAAAGCCGCCTCATCGCGGTAACGCTCCATCACCACGTAGGTGCGGGCCGCTTTTCGCGAACGGTACAAGTCGAAGTAGACGGTCCCTGGCTCATGCTTGGTCATCTCCGCCTTGAGCGTTCGAAACAGCTCGCAAAAATTCTCTTCCTGGCCTTCATTCACCACCACATGCTTCACTCCGCCAATCATAACCACAGCCTTTTGCTTGGTGTGACGAAAGCAATTCAACTAACTGGGACATCCTTCCATCCGTGCCGGTACACCATGTCCTTGAGCAGTCGGACGAGATCGCCTTGCGTTCCTCCGTCAGGTGGCCGAAGAACTCCTGATCGTTTTCGTCGGCCAGTCAGGCCAGCATAGGGACCAGCTTTTTCGCGTGCAATTCAAGAGGCGAATCGGATCGGGCTGCGAAGACTCAGTGCGGCCAGAGCCATGCGAAGAGGGCTCCGGTGATGAGGCCATAGACGATGCCGTCGACAATGCTCGCGACAATGGTGCGCTTGTACGCACCGAACCAGACGGCGTTGGGGATGAATGAGAAGCAGTAGGCGAGGATGCCGGCGGTGCCCGCGACCTGGAAGACCTTGGCAAACGGGGCCGCGCCAGGGAGGGCGACGCGCGTGAGGTAGGCAATGAGCGTGCTGACGACGAGGTAGACGATGAATGTGGCGACCATCTTGCTGCCCATTGTCATCGGCGTCTGCCACACGCTGAGGTGGCCGACCGGGCCTTCATTCAAGGCCTTCTCGACCTTCGGCGATTTCATCGCCTCGCGGCCGCGGAAATCGGGGAAGATATAGTTGCCAGGCTTGATGCCGCTCTTGCGGACGGCGTCCATGAAACCGTCCTCGTCGGGGAGGCCGATGAAGTCCCGCTTGTGATGGGGCAGGGCCATCCAAACAATTGCGGAAAGGATCCAGACGGCGGCGGCGGAGAGGAGGATCGGGAGCCAGAGGGGGATCAAGAGTTCCATGTGATTCCTTTTGAGATTGGAGCGCAATCATAGGCCAAGCGTGCGGACCCGTCATTCGCAAACACCTTCCGCACCGCTGCCGCTTCTGGCTCAGGGGCGGGAACCAGACAGCAAGCGCAACCACGGGAATGCGCCGCCACGACTACGCTGTCATTCGCTCGTGCCCGGCTCCGTCGGCGGCGGGAAGCGTTTTTGGAACCACGCGTCCCACAGTGGTTGCTCGCGGGCGACGTTGCCGGCCGCCTGATCGCCGTAAAGGTAAAGGTTCAGCGCCACCATGCTCTGGCCGCCGAAGTCGACGGCGCCCAGGGCCGCTACGCCCGGCCCCGGCTTGTCGAGCCGCAGCAGGGCGTCGTACGGATTCTGGGTGAGATACTCCGCCACGCCGCTGAGCGTCGGGACACCCGCGGGCGCCGTGCAACGCTGCCCGACGCTCAAGCCGTTCACTCCCAATGCCGCGGTCAGAGTTTCCCAAGCCTCCGCTTCCGTACCCGCGACGGGCACCATCCACTTCATTATTGCCGAGCGTTGGCCGCGGAAGTGCTTGAGATAGATCCGCAGGATGCTCAAGAAACTAGCCAAACCGGATTTCGCGCTTTCCAACTGGTTATCCCAATCGTCCGTGCTGGCGAAAAGGCTTTGGACAATGCGGAGGACGCAGATGCCTCCTCCGCGGGCTTCAACGCTCCACTCGCTCGCGATGGGCGGCGAGCCAGGGAGCCCAGCCTCGGTGGCGTACATCCGGGGCGGATCCCAGACCGTCACCTCGGAGCCTATCTCCATGCCCGGGCCGAAGCTCAACTTCACCGCGACCGGCTTTCCGTCGCGGACCTCGAACTCAGTCGGCACAAACCAGGACGATATCCCCGGCCCCGTGGCGATCGCCTGCCAGACTTCCTCCGGCGTGCCAGGAACCTCGACTTCGGATTGGACGGAACGGCGTCCGGACGGTTCTTTCTTCACGCTCATAATGGCTCCTTGGAGTCGGATTTCTGAGGTAGAGGGGGGCCAAGACGACCAGACGATGCGCACGGCCGCGGCCTTGTCAGGTGCAATCGCATGTTAGGCGGGGCGCCGTCGACGACGCTGCTTGGCCGCTGCCGAACGAATGAGCACCGACCCGCGGCCGGCGCGCGCGAACGGCACGCGATTGCGAGCGATGGCCTCGTCGATCAAGCGCGCGACCTGGGGACGAGCGAGTGTGGACGCGTTCTCCAGGTGAATCCAGCGCGTCTGGCGGCCGGACCCTTGCAACAATTTCGCAGGATCCGGCAATTCCTTACCACGATTGAAGTACAGCCGATCGCCCTTCTCGCTTGCGCGGATTGCAAGAACGCCCTCATACCCGCGCTCGTTCGGTGAATAACTGATGACGAAGCAGTCGCGATATTCATACACCACCTCATGGGCGGTGGGCAGGCGTTTTCGCAGCCACCGTCGCATTGCGCCTATGATCCGTAGATGCGCGGGCGCGAACTTGGCGATAATCGTACGCACCTGGGCTTCTGCCGATCGTCGCGCCACCGCAGACTGGGTGCTGCCGGGAACCTCGACTTCAACCTGGGCGGAACGGCGTCCAGAGCGTTCTTTCTTCACGCTCATAATAGCTCCTTGGGATCGGATTTCTGCGGCGGGGTGGCATGCCCACGGCTCGGAGTGAGACCGTCTGGGAATTCGGCCGGGTGCCACGGCTGAGACGTTTCGGCTCAGCCGTGCGTTTTCGCCGCAGATATCAAGCTCTCGTCGAAGTCGATGTCGATGTCGCGTTTCGCAAAACACGCTAGCACGTCGCTCGTCGAAGACACGGCTGAGCGAGCTCAGCCGTGGCACCCCCGATTCGCGTCCCGAATTCCCGGACGGTCTCACGGCTCGGCGTGGGCATGCCTTGCTCCAGTTCGCAGGCTCACGCAAATGCCGTGAGCATGGCACCCGGCGTCACTCCCACGGACTACGCTGTCATTCGCTTTTGCTCGGCTCCGTCGGCGTCGGGAAGTGTTTCTGCATCCACATTTCCCACAATGGTGTCTCGCGGGCGACCGTGCCGGTCGCCTGATCGCCGTAGAGGTAGAAGCTGAGCGTCACCATTGCCGCGCCGCCGAAGGTGACGGCGCCCAGCGCGGCCGTGCCTGGCCCTGGCTTGTCAAGCCGCAACAGAGCGTTGCACGGACTCTGGGTAATGTGCTCCACGACGCCGCTGAGCGACGGGACGCCAGCGGGGGCGGTCCAACGCTGCCCCGCGCTTACGCCTTTCAGCCCCAATACCACGGTCAGCTTTTCCCAGGCCTCAGCTTCGGTTCCCACGGCAGGGGCGATCCACTGCATCAGCGCGGAGCGTTCGCCGCGGAAGTGCGTGAGATAGATCTTCAGAATGCGGAAGAAACCAGGCCACCCAGATTCGGTGCCTTCCAACTGGTTGTCCCAGTCGTCAGTGCTAGCGAACAGGCTATGGACAATGCGGACGACGCAGATGCCTCCCGCACGCGCTTCGACGCTCCACTCGTCCGCGATCGGCGGCGAGCCGCCCCAGCCCTCGCCCTGGGCGGTAAACTTCCGCGGCGGATTCCACGCGGTGATCTTCGACTCAGATTCCATGCCCGGGCCGAAGTTCAACTTCACGGCGACAGGCTTTCCGTCCTGTTCGACGAACTCGGTCGGCACGAACCAGGACGAAATTCCCGGCCCGGTGGCAATGGCTTGCCAGACTTCTTCCGGCGTGCCGGGGACCTCGACTTCGACCTGGACGGAACGGCGCCCGGAGGCTTCTTTCTTCACGCTCATGATGGTTCCTTCGGATCGGATTTCTGCGGGAGAGGGTGTGCTACAACCACCAGGCGATGCGCGCGGCCGCCGGGGGCGGATTCATCGTGATACTTCGAGACGAGTTTCGTGATGGCTTCGGTGAGTTCGTTGCTGAAAGCGGCCCGCTCCGTCGGCGACCGGAAGCGAACCTCGGTATCCACGGCCAGAGTCGCCAGACGTTTGCCCGTCTCTTTCGCGCGCCGAACGAGGTCACCCACCTCGCGGACGACCCGGGCGCCCAGCGCGATGAGATAGCTCGCGGACAACCGATCGACTTCCCGATTCGGATCAACGGCAACCGGGCCCAAGGCGCTCGGCGAAACGACGTAAGAGGCAGCCGTCGCCACGAGCAGCCGTTCCGTCAGCCCGCCCCACTTGCGTTCCTGGGCCAAGCGCACCAGCCCGTGCGCCTCCAACGCGTGCAGATGGTAATTGACCTTCTGCCGAGCCAACCCGACCCGCGCAGCCAACGTCGCCGCGGACGCGGGCGCGACCAGCTCGGAGAGAAGCCGACTCCGCATGGGCCCCAAGGCCACCGTCGCCGCCGCCGGATCGTCGATGACTTGGATGTCGAGCATGAGCCGATGGTGCCATTGACAACTATTATTGTCAAGCTTGATCCAAGGCTTTTTCTGCCAAATTCGCGAAGTCGATGGTGGTGCCGCAGAATTGCGAAGTTGCGGTCGGGTGACTTGGGTCGACGTCTTCGCCGCCCCCAGAAGGCGGTTCGAATTAGGCGATGAGGTTCCTCGGTCCCAAGCTCCCGCTGGGACCGCACTTCCTCGAAGGTCCGCTTCGTTCCTGCGAGTCAATCCGCGGCGTCAATCTCGGATTCCGAGAAAACTGAGCTTGGATCAATTTCGATTCCGTGGGTGAATGGAGATAGCCACTTTTTGGGTCCAAGGTCGAAGATCCGCCGGAGGCGGGTCCAAGGTCGTGCCCGCGGGGCGGATTCGGATCGCGCGGTGGCGACGGCGGCCCAGAGCCGGGGCAGTTGACGGAATGTCATCGAAAGGGGGCGTGGTCTGGTCAACTACTTCCTCATGAAGTTGACCACGGAGATTGTTGACCACGGCGGATGCCGCGCCGGCAGACCGGGCTCTCACCACAAAGGCACGAAGGTACCAAGAAACGCTTTAAGCTTTGTGGCTTGGTATCTTTGTGGTGAAATAAACCGTCGATTCAGGTCAGGTCCGGACACTTTCTGACGGGACGGGACACGTTGTTTAGCGAGAAAAGCCGGGAGAAATTGCCCGCACCCCGACCCTCTCCCATCTGAGGCGGACGGGCGAGGGGGAAGACGTGGGACCGGACTCGGGGTCCGGACACTTTGCTAAACCGGCCGATCCGCGCATTTGTTTGTCTCGCCCCGTTGGGGCTCAGGACGGGCGCGGTGTTGGGGGCTCCGGATCCCAGGCCTGCGCTGCGCTCCGACCTGGGCTATAGAATCTCGCCCCTTTGGGGCTCTGTCGGGACGGGACTCAGGTCCGGACACTTTCGGTAGCCGGAACCTGAGGAGAGGGGACTTCTCACCACCAAGGCACGAAGGGCACCAAGAAATGCCTAAGTCTTGTGGCTTGGTGTCCTTGTGCGAAACAATCGCGCTCAAAATCCGCGCGATGGTTGCAATGCCGCCGGGGGTAGGATTTGAATTGAAGCGGCACAAGGTCTGCACGTTCTGACGGAACGCAACAAGGTCCTCAGCCAATGTCGCTGGCATCGGCTGCTCGCCGTAAGGGGGAAATGAGATGGCCAAGCAAGCAAAGAACACGATTTGCCTTTGGTACGACGGTGCTGCCGAGGAAGCGGCACGGTTTTATGCCCAGACTTTTCCCGATTCGTCGGTGGTCGCATCGCATCGCGCGCCGGGAGATTATCCCGCGGGCAAGCAAGGGAATGTGATCACGGTCGAGTTCATCGTGATGGGCATTCCCTGCCTCGGCCTCAACGGTGGGCCGATGTACAAGCACAGCGAAGCGTTCTCGTTTCAGGTCGCGACCGCTGACCAGGCCGAAACGGATCGCTATTGGAACGCCATCATCGGCAACGGCGGGGAAGAGAGCATGTGCGGCTGGTGTAAAGACAAGTGGGGCCTGTCGTGGCAGATTACTCCGGTTGTTTTGACAAAAGCCATCACCGATCCCGATCCCGCAGCCGCCAAGCGCGCCTTCAATGCGATGATGCAGATGAAAAAGATCGACATCGCCACCATCGAGGCGGCACTGCGCGGTTGACTGTTCCAGATCTCGCGCGGCGAATGATTCTCCGGCGCAGCGGGGCGAGAATCCCCAGGAGAACGCCATGACTCAACCGGCAACCCCCAAAATCGTTTCCCGTGAGGAATGGGAGCGGGGCCGTGCTGAACTGCTGGTCCGCGAGAAGGCGCACACGCACGCCGGCGACGAACTGGCCGCCGCGCGACGCCGCCTGCCAATGACGCGGATGGAGCCGGTCACAGTCGTGGGGCCGGACGGCGCCGTCGTCCTGCGCGATGTGTTTGAAGGCCGGCGGATGTTGCTCGTGTATCACTTTATGTGGAACAAGGGCGCGCCTCACCACAAGCAGTGCGAGGGCTGCACTCACAGTCAGACGGCCATGAACTCTGCTGTCCGCGCTTATCTGGCAGCACGCGATGTCAGCTACGCGGTCTTCAGCCGCGGCCCGTGGAACGAGATCATCGCCTACCGAGACTTCATGGGCTGGACGGCGCCGTGGTACTCGACCGCCGAGTCAGGGGACTTGCTGGCGACCCGAGACGGTGGTGACCTTCGCTGCTATCTGCGGGTCGGCGATGAGGTGTTCGAAACCTACGAGACGAAGTGGCGCGGGATCGAGGAGATGTTGCCCACTCTGCATTTGCTCGACCTCACTCCGTACGGCCGCCAGGAGACTTGGGAAGACTCACCGCCCGGCTGGCCGCAGGACAAAGCCGGTTCGTGGTGGCGACGTGAGGGCCGACCCGTGGCTCAATGGACGCGCACCGACGCGCCGGTCAAATAGAAGGCGGTTACGCCGATCTCGACGCTCGGCAAACTGGCGGGCAGGATCGGCTCGCTATTTCGCAAGCAGCCGCGCAATTTCCGCGCGAGAGCGCCCGAGTTGCGCCGCGGTTTTGCCACTTTTGTTGCGGGCGCTCGGATCGGCGCCGTGAGCGAGCAGCCACCTCACCGCCGCTGCGTTTCCCTGACGCGCGAAATGCATCAGCAACGTGCCCTGCATTTCATTTCGCGCATTGACGTCGGCGCCGTTGGCAACCAACAGTTCCATCACTGGAATCGGGTCGGCCTTCGAGCGCGTCTTCGACAGATGTACGAGCGGCGTCAAGCCGTCTTCGTCCAGGGCGTCGACGGGCGCGCCGCGTTCGAGCAGCAATTTGATCAGCGGAAGTTTGCCCCCGCGTACGGCGTAGTGCAGGGCCGTGAGTCCGTACCGTCCGCGGTCGTTGAGGCTCGCACCGTAGTCGAGCAGCACCGTGACACGATGAAGTTCGTTAGTGCTCACGTCGGGCCGGCAGGCGCGTGGCAGCATCCAGGCGGACACTCTTTTGCCATGGGCGATGAGCATGTCGGCGATCGGTCGCTCGGCATCGTCGAGCCGGCCCAGAAACTCCGTGCGCTCGACGTCGGCGCCGTGTTCGATCAGGAGTTTCACCAGATCGACGCGGTTCATCACGATCGCCAGCGTCAACAGCTTTCCACTGTGCCGCTTGACCTCGGCACCGCGTTCCAGCAGCAGCTTCACGGCATCGAGACTCCCACCGCAGACCGCGTGGCACAACACCGACACTTCCTGAAAGTCGTCGGCAGGATCAATGGCGTTGGCGAACTCGGGATTGCGATCGAGGTAACCGCGCAGCGCAGGCAAGTCGCCCAGCCAGGCCGCCGTGAAGACGTCGTCGATGGCACCATACTCCAGCAACGGCGCAACAAGTGCCGGCTGCCATTTCTTTGCGAGGGCCAGGGGAGTGACCGCGAGCGCGGTTCCCATGTGGACAACGTCGCAGGCCATCGTTGCATGCAGTGGATCGCAGGCGGGCGTATTGCAGTCGGCGTCAGCTTTGAGCGCCAGTTCGAGAATTTTCGGTCGGTTGTGGTACGTCGCCACCCAAGCCAGTGTGCGATTCTCAATGCCGCGCCGACTGGCGAGCGTGCGATCTGTTTTCAGCGCTCGGCGGACATTTTCCGTGTGTCCTTTGGCCGCCTGTTGCAAAAGGGCTTCGAAATCAACCTGCACGACATCTTGAATGGCCGCGCAGCTCTTGCAGAGTTTTATGGGTTCCGTCTCAGGACTGTGAATCATGGCCTTTGCGACGCGGGCTAGCGGCCTCAAGATCGGCTCCGCGTCGAGACCGTGGGCAACCAGTGCCTCGCGCAAGCAGCGCAACCACGCGGCGGCCGCTTTGGCGCTGATGTAGCGGTGCTGGTGCCGCCGCAGGAGGCCCCCGGTCAGATCGTCCGAATAGCCCCGGCTCCCTCCGAACCATTGCACGAAAAACGGCACCGCCATTTCGGTGTTGAAGTGCGGAAATACCTCGCGCAGCAATTCGTCCTGTTCGATGCGGCGATAGAGGTCATGGATCAGCGCCGCGACGCCGTCGCTGCCACCTACTGCCTTCCAGAGATCGGCGTCCGGATAAGCGACCAGCGATTCCCCTCGATGCAGCAATTGCTTCTGAATCGAGGGCGACACGGGCGAATCCTCAGACGTTGGCCTGCGGTCACTCGCCCGCTTTCGTCTTATTCTCGGCCTCGTCCGTCCGCGAGTCGTCCGGGGGAGCGGCCAGCTGTCCGCGCGCAGGGCCTTTCGGCTGCAGTCCGTTTGAGAGCCAAAAATAGACGCTTCCCAGCTCTTTGAACTGCTCGTCGGAGCGCAGCACGAGTTGAATACCGATCATTCGACGGCCCAGTTTTGAAAGCAACTGTCCCTTTTGGCCGTCTCGTTTGCCGGCTGTGCCGCTCGCGAGTTTCTTGGCGACCTCCGCGTCGATCGCCGCCGGAGGCGGAAAGGCTCGCTCGATCTCGAATCGCCACTCGTTGACCAGCGACCGGCCGATGGATTGGCCCAACATCCGTCGCCGCGGGCGGAGGGCCGATTGATTGAGAATCCGCGATCGAACGGTGTCGTTGGGGATCGCGTCGATGAGCAGCGTGACAAGAGCTTGCCCGGCCGCTGCCGCTTTGTCGGTATTCCGCAATTGCACCTGCGCGGCACTCAGCACTTGGAGGTGTCGGTCGCGCGCGGCGAGTTGCTCCGGAATTCTCTTCCGCGACTCGGCGTTCAAGAAATGCTCTTCAATGGCTTTCGTGAGCGCGTCGAGATCGCTCGGCTCGAGCATCATCGATTGCCGGCCGATTCCGTCGATCGCAGCGAGCGCCTGACGCTTTTGTTGTTCGTCGCGGATTGTTTTGACCGTTTGGACACGCTCGCCAGGGTCGGTCTTGCTGAGAATTCGTTCCTGATCGAACGGCGAAAGGGTCGACAGCCAGCGGTTGTATCCGGTGAGCAGCTTGAGCAGACGGCCGCTCGTGTCCTGCTTCACTTCGTTATCGAGATCCTCGATCGCCCGGCGCCGCTCCGGAGACAGCTTGCGAAACTCGTCGTAATTCCGCTTGAGCTGTTCGATCTCGGCATGGGCCATGCCCGCGATGCGCTGCCGCCGTTTAACGAGCAGCTGGGCGTCGTCGGAACTCGTGCCACACAAAAGCGTGACAACGAGCAGTGCCGCGAGGGGACGAGCGACCCTCGCCGCGCGGCTACGGCTTGGGGGCAGGCTGGGCATCAAACGATCCAATCTTTTCGTCGAGCTTTCTTAGAAACTCGGGCGTTTCGACGTTGCGGTACAGATCGAGCTTTTCGACGACTTCCAAATTGCGAAGGAGATCTTCGGACGGGTCAGGAATCCAGTTCGAGGTGACGGTGTAGCCGGCAAAGGCGCTAGCTCCCAGCGCCGCCACCCAGACCATCACGATTCCGGCCCGGCGCAGCTGCTGGCTTTTGAGCCGCTCGACCCAGCTTGGTGGCAACAGGGGCTTGGGGGCTTCTTCCCCTTTGACGACCGCCAAGGTGCGGGCCGTAAAGTCCTCACCGCTCGACAGACGCGGCAACTCGTCGAGCAAGTCCCAGGTGCGGGCCAGCATCTCGACGTCGTGGCGCACGGCCGGACTCTTGGAGAGAACCTGGTCGATCTCTTTGGTAGCGGGCTCGGGCAGCTCGCCGTCAAGATAGGCGACCAGGTTCGATCGCTGATCGGTCGTGAGTCGCGGGATCTTCTGCATCGTTCGATCTGGTCGAGGGTGGGGCCGGCTTGGCCGCTACGACTTCAAGTGAGGCTCCAACTGAGTGCGGAGGTTTTCGCGGGCCCGTGCCAACAGCGATTTGACCGCCTCGGTCGACAGCGACATCGATTCCCCGATGTCCTCGTAACTCATCCCTTCGAATTTATGCAGGAGCACGGCCAGCCGTTGCCGCTCATTGAGCGTGTCGAGCGCCGTTTGCACGATTTCACACGTTTCGCGCCGTACCAGTTGTCGCGTCGGCATCAGCGACGAACGATCGCTGATAACTTTCTTTTTTGTTCCGACCGTCGGCACCGATCCGGTTTCATTGACGTTGAGCTGCACCTCTTTGCGACGGCCGATCGTGCGCCGCGCGTTGCTGGCCACATTGTTGGCAATGCGAAACATCCAGGTCGAGAACTTCGCCGTTGCCTGATAGCCGTTGCGGGCTCGGTAGATCCTCAGGAAGACTTCTTGAACCAGATCCTCCGCGGCGGCCTGGTCCCGCAGCAGATGATAAAAGATGCTGAGCAAGCGATCCTGGTAACCGGCTACGAGCTGCCCGAACGCCGCGTCGTCCCCCTCCTTGGCGCGCAACATCAACTGCACGTCCGGATCACGGAGAAAAACGTTGCTCTGCGGGTCGCTGGCAGTCGCGGAACTCAAGGCCCCTACCCCCGGCCCATCGTCCAATGAATTGAACCCCACTGCTCTTCCAAAGTATCTCTTTTTTCGGGCGGGCGAAAGGTGCAGCGGGGAGCATTCCTCTGCCGACAAGTCGTTCTAACCCGTTGCGTCTTCTCGGCGGAACCGTTCGGCGCGCGAATCGAGATACGATTGCAGCATGATTTGGGCGGCAATTTTGTCACGCAGCAGCTTACGTTTCTTGGGGTTAATGTTGGCGGCTGCCAGGTGTTCGTCCGCCATCGAGGTGGTCAATCGTTCGTCCCAGAACGCGAATGGCAACCGGGCGACGCCGGCCGCCCAAGCCCCAAACTGCCGCGCTTCGCCTGCCTTAATCCCCTCCTCACCCCCCATGTGCAGCGGCAAGCCGATGACCAGGGCGCGAATGCGATAGTCGCCGATCACCGCGGTCAGGTGGCGGGCGTCCTGTTCCCGATTGCTGCGGGTATAGGTCTCGAGGGGGACCGAGAGACGCTGTTCCTCATCGGAGACGGCAAATCCGACCCGTCGTGTGCCGAAATCGATACCCAGCAAGCGACCCCGGCGAGGCACGTCGAGCGGATCGGGCGCTGAATTGTGATCGGCGTCCCCCTTAGAGGAATCGCTCATACCCGCGCTCTCGAAGGGTCTGCACGAGGCGGCGGATGCTCTCTTCGTCATCCTTGCGGGCGACGAGCGTGGCATCCGGGGTATGCACGACGATGCAATCCGACATGCCGATGGTGGCGACGAGGTGATCTCGCGTGGTCCGAATAATGCAGTCGCGACTGTCGACGCCGCAGAAGAGTCCCTGAGCACTGTTACCTTCGCCGTCGGGCTGCGACTGCCGACCGAGCGCCTGCCAGCTGCCGACGTCGTCCCAATCGAAGGGCGCTTCGATCATCATCACGTTGTCGGCACGCTCCAACACGCCATAGTCGATCGAGATCGACTTGATCCCTGGGAATTCGGCGGCCAGAGCATGATCCCAGCCCGCGTTTCCCAGATGGGGCCGCAACCGCGACAGCCCGTCAAAAACCGCCGGCTCGAACTGTTTGAGAGCGTCGAGAATGGTCGAGGCCTTCCAGACGAAGATGCCGCTGTTCCAAAAGAAGCGGCCGGCGGCGACGAACTCTTCGGCCTTCGCGCGGTCGGGCTTTTCTCGAAACGAGGCGACGCGAAATGCTCCCTCGGCGCCGGGTAGCGCCGTGCCGCGCTCGAAATAACCGAAGCTCACTGACGGATAACTGGGGCGGATGCCGAACAGCACCAGGGCCGGCTCGCGCTCGACGATCGCCACGGCCCGCTCGACGGCTTGGCGAAACAAATCGGCCCGCTCGATGCGATGGTCAGCCGGCATCACCAGCATGATGCCGTTGGGATCGCGTTGGGCGATCAGCATCGCGGCCAGCCCGATGCAGGGGGCCGTGTTTCGGCCGCACGGTTCGCGGACGATGTTCGACGTGGGCAGAGCGGGCAGTTGGCGACCCGTTTCGCCGGCGTGCGACTGATTGGTCACAACCCAAGTTCGCTGCGAGTCGATCCAATCCGCGACCCGCCGCACGGTGGCTTGAATCAGCGTCTCGTCGCCAAACAGCGGCAAGAACTGTTTCGGATGATTGGAACGACTGGCCGGCCAGAACCGCGTGCCGCTACCTCCGGCCATAATCACTGCGTGCAACATCAGGGCGGGCTCGAACTCTCTAGGCTTGTGTGGGCGAGAAAAATGTCGGTTCGGTCACGCTGGTCCACTGGGTCACTTTGGCGCGCAGCTCGTCCGCGTCGAGTGCAAACAGCGGACTGATCTCGACGGGCGTCTGATCGTCGAGCATCGCGCCAATCGAGTTCAGCCAACCGCGATGCAGGCGCAGCAGGGCGTCCCGCGCCGTTTGGGGCGAGTCGTCTCCCGTCGCGTTCTTCACCGGGTTGAATTCTCGACCGCGATCGGTCTCCATCACGAGCGAGCGCCGGGCTGCGGGCAGCGCGTCGAAGATGAATCGCTCGAACTTGTAGGCGTTCTCTCGCTCGGGCGCGACGTGCGAACCGTGCTCGTCGCAATAAGGAACTTTCTTGTGCGCGATGTGAAAAGGGAGGGCCGTCTCGCTGTGCGCGACTCGATCGAGGAACGAGCGGCTGAAGACGTGGATCGCCGTGCTGCCGGCCCACAGCAACAGTTCGCCGCGCTCGTCGGTTTGGGCCGCTACGTCGGCTGGCAGATCGCTGTATTCGATGATCTGCGTGCGACCGTCGACGTCGA
>DASRXU010000557.1:0-11333 GCA_035687365.1 Planctomycetaceae bacterium
GTGCGGTTGACTTCGTCGGGTTTGCGCCAGGTTTGCGACTTCAGATCGATAACGTAGGTCGCCGACCCGTGAGACTCGAGCTTGTGATCGATCTTCCAAGAGTAGGTCGCGTCGGGTTTGGCCACGTAGCGATCGAGGGCCGTTTCGCCGGCTTGGACGGTTCCCGCGGCGCAAGCCCCCGCGAGCAAGAGGGCCAGTGCCTTCGCAACACGAACCGACGACAAAACACGAACCGGCAACACTTCCGACCTCACCATCTCGCACCTCAAAGGGGACAAGGACTCGAGCCGCACCGACGGACCTGTTCACGATAACTGAGGTTGTGGGGGCTGAAAAGTAGATACTCTTTTCGCTGGAGATTTCTCAAAAGGTCTGCCCTCGACCTGTCAGGCAGTCAGAACGTCATACAAAGCGTGCCGCCGTCGACCACGAGGGTTTGGCCGGTGATGTAGCTGCCGGCGTCGCTCGCCAGGAGGAGCGCCGGGCCAGCCAGCTCTTTCGGATCGCCCCAACGGCCGAGGGCCGTGCGGCTGGCGAAGGTGGCCTTCTCAGCATCGCTCAGCAATTTGCCGGGGAGGTCGGTCAAAAAAGGGCCGGGGGCCAGGCAGTTGACCGTAATCCCCGAACTCCCCAGCTCGAGGGCGTTCGCGCGGGCCAAGCCGATGAGGGCCGACTTCGTCGCCGAATAGATATCGCGTCCCTTCTTCGACGCCAGCCCCATAATCGACGAGATGTAAATCACCCGGCCCCACTCGCGCGATTTCATTTGGGGCACCAAAGCCCGTGTGAGAGCCATGCAAGAGGACAGATTCAACTCCAGGATGCGGTCCCAGTTGGCGTCGGTGATTTGGTCGATTTCTTCCGGCACGTTCGACCCGGCGTTGTTGACCACGATATCGACATGGCCCATCTCGGCCAGGGCCGCTTTGGCGAGCCGGTCGGCTTCGGAACGCTTGGTCATATCGGCGACGACATACATGCCACGAACCGACGTGCCGGAGCGGATTTCAGCCAGGGCCGACTTGAGTTCGTCCTCGTGCCGGCTGGAGATGACGACGTCGGCTCCCGCTTCGGCGAACCCACGGGCCATCGCTTTGCCCAGACCCTTGCTGCCGCCCGTCACGAGGGCCACGCGCCCGGAGAGATCGAAGGAAGATTTCGGCATGTCGTTGAATTCCTGTGGGGAATACCTTTTCTCTCGGACTCATTCAGAAGATGTCGAGCGAAACTGCCGCGGGACTTCGCTCCGGTTGCACGGTTCCGCGTGAGAATCGTTGCCGCGTGCAGCTTCCCCAAGCCGACAGCTCCGCTGTCGTTCCGGATCGACGACGGAGTCGTCGGCTTGGGAAAAGTGGACCCGATCAAAACACCCTCCGTCGGTGATTCAATCGGAGCCGTCTTGACTGATCAATTCACGCTAGCGCGAAGGCGCTCGCGGTGACGCGGCTTCTCGGCCGGTGCTTTGGTCGGATCGATGTCGGCATGCGGCAGCGTGTCAGGGGTGACTCGCACGGCCGTCGAGATCTTGAATGCGTTGGGAGCGCCGACGTCGAAGGCCAATTCCACGAACGAAGCCGTCCAGCCGCGCTCCGGCTTTTCGATCTTCGCGACGTAGACGCCGCCGCCTTCATCCGTCAGCACGGTCGGCTTGTACGCTTTGCCGATCGTCATCAGGCGAAAGTCGCGGGCCTCGGGATTGTTCGCCTGCCAGAGCGTGACCGATTTCGGGTGGCTGCTGGTCTTCACGCGAATCGAGCCGTCTTGCTCGAACGTCCAGGAATACGTCGGCCGCTCCTGCCCCGTGAGGACCATGTGATAGAAAGTGGCCACGCTCTCGCGGGCGTCGGAACCTTTCAGGCCGTGGTCGGCGTTGGGCACGTAACGCAGATACTTTTCGCCGGGCAACGCGTCGAAATAGAACTGGCTGTTGTCGGGGCAGAAATACTGATCGCCCGCCGCGTTGACGATGTACTTGGGCATCGTGAGCCGCTCGCGGTACGAATAGGGATCTTCGATTTCGTGCAGCAGCTTCATCCGCGGATTGGCCGTCTGCCGCACGATGTTGTGCCGCACATAGTCGCCGACCGCCAGGGTGTAGAAGCCGTAGACGGCGACGTGATGGGCCATCGACGGTCCGTTGTTGAGACAGTCGATCGAGCTGGGCACGATGGCGGCCACGCGCTTGTCGACGGCCGCGGTGCACCAGGTCGTCCAGCCGCGCTTCGAGCCGCCGGCGACGACGAACTTGTCGACTTTGAAGTTGCCGCCCTCGTCGCTGGCCAACAGTTCCTGAATGCAGTCCATCGCCCGGGCGGCGCTTTTCACCATCGGCAGACGGGCCGGCCACTCATCGTCCCCGCCTTGGAGAAACTCGTTCCACGTGTAAGCGATCAAGTCGTCTTCTTTGCGCTTCTTGCCGTCATTTTTGAAGACGAGCGGCTCGTTGGGGACCATTTTGAGTTCGCAGACAATGCCGCCGCTGTGCTTTGCGGTCATCACGATCAGCCCGTCGACCTTCGCCGGCGGCTTGCCGTCGTTGCTGCCCCCCGTGATGAACAAGAAGGGAATGTTCCCCGCCGGCTTGTCCGGTTTCACGATGGTCAGCCAATGCTGCCAAACCGGCCGATCGACGTCCTTGGGCGTACGCCAGGTTTGCGACTTGAGATCGACGACGAACACCGTTGCCCCGGGCACTTGAGTCTTGCTGATGACCTTCCACGAGTAGGTTTTGTCCGGCTTGGCGACGTAGCGGTCGAGGGCCGTTTCGCCCGCGCGGAGCTGCGGCAAACAGCTGAGCGCGACGGCGAGCAAAGCAGCGGAAACTCGACGAAAATCTACGGAGATCGATCTGGGCATGGAACACCTTCGCGGGAGGGAAAGGAAGGAACGACGGCGGGTCGCGGCACCTTCACATTAGCTGGCCGCGATGGGCAAAAAAAGTGACTACTCCCAGATTCCTTCCGGGATCGGTTTCTCCTCGACGACTTCGATCAAGACGTTATCGGGCCCCTCTACGTAGAAACTCTTAAAGTGGTATTTGGGATCCTCTTTGATCGGTTCGACAATTTTGGCGCCCGACTTTTGCATCGCCTCGAACACCGGCTGAATCTGGCGATACGAAAAGGCCAAATGGTCGATCGGCCGTCCCTTCGTCGGTTTGAGGGTCTTCAGCGGCGGCTCGCGCCACCAGGGAGGGGCCGGCTCGATGTCGGGCTTGCCGAAGAAGATCAAAGTCACGTTGTCGCAGTTGATCACGTTGATCCAGATTTTGTTGATCGTCGACATATCGCCGGCCGGCTTAGGTCGCTCGGGGAACCGCGGCTTGAGGCCTAGATGCTTGGCGTACCAACGGCACGTGGCATTCACGTCGGTGCAGAAGAAATGCACGTGGGCGAAGCGGTGGTGGCCCATCGTGTTGATCTCGATCAACTCCTTCCCCGGCCCGCGCGCATAGAAGTAATAATTGTCAGGTCCGGTGAGCGGGCTAAGCGGCGTGACGATGTCGAGACCGTGTTTCTTCCACCACTCGTATTCGCGCGCGACGTCAACACCGCCCCAACCGATGTGCCAGATGCCCGTGTCGAGAGTGCCGTCCGGAGCCGAATCGACCACGTTGAACAACAGAAACGACTTCTCGACGAACAGCGCATCGGGATTGCCGCGATACTTGACCGGCACCGCCCCGTAGAACTTGCGATAAAAATCGAGCGACGGCTTGGTCTCCTGCACGTTGAGCCGCACGTGATGAAAATGCGCGGGCTCAGCGGCGAACGCCGAACCCAGTCCGATTGAACTCAGTGCAATCGAACCGATGACCAAACAGAAACGGGCGACGGCCCAAGCTCGAAGAATCACGGCTGGTTCCTCAATGTGTTGAGGTGAATCGCCGCGCGCCGATCGGCGGCGGCGTCACCGTGTTGAAAGCGCGAGACACGAAAGGGATACGCAACGTGTGATGGCTGATTGCGAAATCGATCAGCAAGAGCATAAGCGGCTTTTCGGTGCAGATGCAAAGCGCCGGCAGACGCGGAACCGCCGACGCAGGGCGGACGAGCCTGCGGATAGCTTGTTTGTATCGCGCCGACCGCGCAGGTAGGGCTTTGACTGGCAAATCGCGTTTGCTCAGAAAAGCGCCGACTTGCCCAGAAAGTCGAATGCACGGGAGTTCAGCGCTGTTCTTGGCGGCCCTATGCGAAATGGTGGCCCCAAAGGCTCATGTACCAAAAGAACGCGGTGCCAAAAATGCGCGAGTGCTCTGCCATCCAGAACAGCGGCTCGTACAGCGAATAGAATCGCGCGTCCATGTACCAAAGGATGGGGCCAGCCGACAGCGGATACGCCAGCACGAGCACCGCGATTGCAGCCCACAACGTCCCCTTCCGCGACCATTTCCTTGGTTCGTCGCTCATGCCGTCATTCCATCGGACGGGGATCGATCGCCGTCCTGCCCAAGAGCTCGTGGCTTAATGCTCCGGGCGGTCTCGTGTCAGATACATAACCACGATGGCACATCCGATTGCGACCGCCGGCGCGATGAGGCCGTACAGGTAGGATGCACGCCCGATCCCACCTTCACCAGAGGCGCCGTTCACCCAGAAAGGATCGCCAACGACGATCGTCCCGCATCCGCCTCTCATCATCGCAAAGATGACTAGCCAAAATCGTTGGGCTCCGCTCATGACGCGATTGTACCCGACCCGGGGACAGGGGTACTCAGCCGCTTGGGCCTAAGAGCTGTCGGCCCGATTGAAAGACAACCTCAGCGCTCGCCGCCTGCCGCTGCGTCGTCTCGTTCGTTCACGAAGAAGCGGGCGCACTCCTCAGCGAGATCTTCGACCAGTCCCGGCAGTTGACTCGCCAGGTCGTTGACCTCCCAGGCGTCCTCGGGCTTGGCGAAGAGATGTTGCTGTGGTTCCTCGGAGTTCGCCGCGCATTTTTGCACGAAGTAATGATCCGGCGTGCGAACCGTTTTCAAGGTGTCGCCGTCGGTCGCAAATGCGAGTGCCCGCTGGTCCGATTGATCGCCTCGTGCTTCTGCTAACAGGCTGTGCCCGTCGAGGCCCGAGTCGGGACGCTCCAATCCGAACCATTCCAGCAGAGTGGGGAAAATATCGACGGGCTGTGTCAGCGTTTGACGGCGCACACCGCGATTCAGGCCCGCGCCTCGAATCATGAGCGGGACGTGAACAGTCTCCTCGGCCGCGGGCTCCCATTCGTCACGCAGCACACCCGGCTCGTGAACAGTCAGCCCCTGGGCGGCCGTAATCAGCACAAGCGCCGGCGCGCCCGACGCGGATTGGTCGATCGTCTCCAGCAGTCGGCCGACCCCCGTATCCAGCAGCGCGAGATAACCGCCCAAAACCTTGCGTGTCAGCGCGCGGTCCAAGTCGGTCATCGCGTCACGCTCCTTGCGACCCGGTGGAAGGCGCGAGGCCGATCGCAGCAACTCCTCGAATTGGCTGTCGGAAAGCTCAAGCAACCGGCCGTCATTCGCGCTCGCATCTTCAACGTCGAGTTCTTCGAGATCGACGTCTTCCTCCTCCTCTTCAAACTCGTCGGCGGCTTCGAGCGACTCGTCGTCTGCCGGATCATCGTCGTCGATGTCGAGAAATAGGCGGGCATAATCGGCCGGTGCCAGCCAAGGAGTCGGCACGCCGCCCGATTTGATCCACAACAGCCACGGCTCGCTCCGAGATGTCCGTAACATTCGCAGGTCGCGCTGGGCACGGCCGATCAGTCGCAGGAACGGCGTGTCGTCGGGAGCCACCTCCAACCCATCGGTGCCGGCGATCGATTCGGTGCAATCGGGAAACAGCCCCGACAGCTCCTTAGCAGAGGAGTCCGCCGGGTCGCCGGTTTCCAAGAGAAGACGAACGGTGACACCCTGAGTGGCGAGCGCGGCGGGCAACAGGTCGCGCGGCTGAGCTTGCTTACGTCGGCGACACTCATAGCAGCCGCTCCACCAGGCGTGTCGCACGGTATCGAGCCAGAGCGATTCGGAAAAGTGTTGGTGAAACGTCGCCGCTTGGGCGGCGAACCGATCGAAATTCGGCGTCTCGATCCAGTTGTTGCCGTAGCACGCTAGGAAACTGAGGGGCAGGCGATCGAACGAGAGGACGATCGCATTCATGGTATTGGCGCGTCCGGAAAGTCGGTTTGTGTGCCACTGCTGAGACGCTTCGGCTCAGCAGTGCGGATTTGCGGAAGATATTAAGGTCGTGCCACTTCCACGTTCGCATCGCAGTCTGTTTACGACATCGCTAGAAGACACTGCTGAGCGACGAACGCTCAGCAGTGGCACACAAACTGGCATTCAGCCCGTCACGAGAAATCCTAGCCGCGTGCGACGCCGAAGTTCTGGAGGATGATATTCGAGACGGCCGTGTCGGCGATCGCTCCGTCGGCTTGCGGCCGCACGCCGGTGCTCGTCGAGCTGATGAGCACGCCGCGGTGTGACGGTTCGTCGGCGGGAAAACCGTGCGAGCCCTTAACCAGACTCGGTTGGAGCGGAATGGTTCGCGCCGGCATGTCGATAAACAGCTCGACCGGGTCGTAGCCTGGCTTGCGGTGAATGTCGACGGTCCGCGCAAAAGACGGCGCCCGAGCGTCGTCGAGCCACCAGTAGTAGGCGAACCATTGGTCGGGCTTCGAGATCAGCACGACTTCGCCCGCGCGGGGATGATCGAGGTTGCGCCGCGCGCGGTCGGTTCCGGTGAGCACCTCGCACACCGACGGGTCATCGCGAAACACGGCCGCCACGCGTTCCACGTCCGCGGGGTCTTTCACAAAGACGTGGGCCAGTTGATGATCGACGAGAGCCCAAGCACGGCTCGTGCGCACGTCGAGCAGCTCGGTCCCCTCTTGTTCAATCAGCGTGAGCAGACCGGCTTCGCGTAGCCGGCGATTGGGAAACCCGGCACCGCGCACGGGCGTGATCACGTATTCGCTGGCGACGACCCACAGCACATCGTCCAGGCCGGCTTCCGCGAATCCGTCCTGCAACCGGCCAATGGTCGTATCGAGTTCGACGGTTGCCGCGGCGGCTTGCGGGCTGTCGGGTCCGAATTTCTGCGCGGCGTAATCGAGGTGCGGCAAATAGACGTAACTGAATCGGGGCCGAAATTGGCGGGCCGCGACAATGGCCGACTCGACGATCCACTGCGTCGATTTGATGTTCGCGAGCGGGCCCCAAAAGTTCATCAGTGGAAAATGCCCCAAGGCATCCCGCAATTGCCCGTACAGTTCGGTGGGCTTGGTGTAGCACCACAGGGATTCCGAACCGTCGGGATTGTGAATGGGGGCCGGCGTGCAGATCGTGTCGGCCTCGGCCCCTTTAATGAGCAGCGGAAACCAGGCGGCCGAGGTCAACGACGGATCGTGGCGATGCAGCCGTGTCCAGATTTGTGGTTGTTGGATCGCCTCGTTCCAGGCGGTCCACATCTCGACTTCGCCCCGCTCGCGCCAGAAGAAGCCGTTGGCGATGACGCCGTGCTGCTGGGGACCTGTTCCCGTGGTGAGCGCGGCCTGGCTGGGGCACGTGAGACAGGGAAACGTGTGCGCGATCGGGAGCGTGGTGCCCCCTTTGCCCAGGGCGGCCAAGCGCGGCATCGCCGCCAGATCGGCCGCGCGCAGCCCCGGAATCGACAACAGGACGGCAAAGCGATTCGCCATTCGGTCTAACCGCCATTCACTTTCTGACGAGGCGGCTTTGCCGATCGCGCCACTCGCTGTCCTTCAGGTCGAACAGGTGCGCTCTCAACCACTTGATAATCCCGCCTTCGACGTCGATTTCTCGAATCCCGAGCAAATCGGTCCCCCGCGAAGGAACATTGATGTCCTCGATAAAGACGCGGTCCTTGCTCGTCTTGCTCGTGCCGGAAAGTCTCTTGTGAAGCGCCTGGGCGTCTTTGGCATCGGTCTTGTTGGCTTTGCCATAGAGCGTCAGGAACGCGATGTTCCAATCGGGATTGCGGATCTCGTTGAGGGACTGCGTCAGGCTGAGGCCTCTGACGCGCGACGGAGGTGACAGAAACACGATCGCTCGGACGTCTTGCCCTCGCGGCGTTTTCATTTCGTCGGACGGCGCGTCGTCGTAGGGCTCTTTGTTCCAGTCCGCAGCGGCAAAGGCCGCCGCAACTGCCACCGAGGGACCTGCGGCGACGATGCCCAGCTTGTGCATGTTGAGTTTTTTGAGCTGGTGTTGTTGCTGGATGAAGCGCTTCACCGATTCGAGATCGAACTCCACCATGTTGCGATAGTCGGCAGCTTGAATCGTGGCTTCGGACGTTCGGCCGTTGTTCTGAGTTCCGCTGCCCCCCGGACCCATGTTTGTGCTTTGACCATGCTTCCGCAGGTCGACGGTGATGACGGCGAAGCCTTGGGCCTGCAACCGAGACGCTAACCCATGCGCGCCTTCGTAGACGAGGCGAACTTGCTTGTCGCCGTGCAACAGCACGACGACGGGGGCTTCTTTGGTGAGCACGTCGCGGTCGCCGGGCGCGGGAAAGTACGTGATGTAGATCTGCCAGCCATCGTCGGTCGCCAACACGCGCTGCCCACTGGCGGCGGGCGGCGCGTCGGCGGCACGGACCGTCGCCAACTCAGTCGAGACGACGATCAACAGGCCTAGAAAAGCAGCGAGTGCGAACCGGGAAATCTTGTGAGGGGCGGCGAGCGGCTTGAGCATGGATGACTCCCGACACGGCGACCGGCGCGGGATGCGGGCGTGAAGGCGATTGGTGAGGAACGCAGGGTGCGGACAACCCGTCAACGGACCGGTCCGCCGACGGATCTAATTTCGTACAGCCACTTTCAGTCTAAGACTGGCCCCTAGGTCGGTCAACGGCCTCTCGACGCGCAGGGGTTTCAATGGAGCCTCAGCGCCCGACCTTCGAGAGGGTCGGATTCTGAGCAGGTCGGATTGCGGCAGTGGCTCTCGCAGCCCGATCGCTAGAGCGCCGGGACTGCGGGGACCGGAGACACGGGCGTCGACACGGCCACGGGTTCCGCGTGGACCGTGATCTTCATGGCCCGCGCTTTCTCCGACTTCATCAGCCGAATCTGCAACACGCCATTTTTCAGCTCGGCCGTCACGCTATCGGCAATGACCGGGGCCGGCATGGGGATCATCCGCTGAAAGGGCCCCTGCATGCGTTCGGAAACGTGCACGGTTCCCCCTTGCGGCGGGATGTGCGTCCGCTTGGGACCTTGCACGGTGAGCATGTTGCCGGTCAACGAAACCTCCACGAGGACGGGATCGATGCCGGGCAAATCGACGTCGATCTGCACGTCGGTCGGGGTCTCCAACAAATCGACAGCCGGCGTCCAAGGTCGGTCGGCCCCGCGCAGTCCCACGACGTCCAGGGCCCGATTGCCTTGCTGCATGGCGGCATCGAGCCAACGCTCAAACTCGCGCCGCAGCCGTTCAACCGATTGCGAAACCGGTCCAGACGTTTGCATATCGGTCATCGCTTGCTCCTTGAATCCGAGTGAGTTCCGATTCAGCCGCCGGACGGCTCGGGATTGACCTCGATCCGCCTCAGTTTAGTCTGTGCGGCCTTGGGGAGCACTACCTTGAGCACTCCATTTGTCATGGTTGCGGTAATTCGCTCGTGGTCAACCTCGTCGCTGAGAATAAATGACCGCAGGAAGTCTCCCACCGCATATTCCTGGTGCAGCGGACGGGCGTGCGGCGGCACCACCGGGCTCACCCGGCCAAACAGCGTGAGCTTATTGTCCTGGACCTGCAGCTCCAACGTCTTGATCGAAACGCCGGGCAAGTCGGCATGCAGCACCAGACCTTCGTCGGTCTCGAAAATGTCGATGGGCGGCGTGAACAGAAAACGGGGTTCTTCCGCTTCTGGCGGCGGCGCAGGGGCCGTCGCGGCCGCCGGATGCGGGTGGGAAGCCGCTGGCTGGTGTTGGATCGGGATGTTTTCGGGTTCAGCCATGAGACGTTACGACCGGCCAATCACGACGGATGACTGTCTGAGGATGACTTCACTCGGATGACTTTCACTCGGAACCTTCGCTGACTTGGATGCGCCGTGGCTGCGACTGCTCCCCCTTGGGCAAATGCACGCGGAGGATGCCGTCCACGAATTCGGCGGTCAAACCTTCCTCGCGCACGCGCTCGGGAATCGAGAGGGAGCGTTCCCATTCCCCGCGAAACCGCTCTTGGCGGCGATAGCGCTCTTCGGGAACGCCGTTGGGTTCGGTACGGCGGCCCTTGATCTTCAGCACGCCGTTGCCCAAGGCCAGTTCGATCTCGTCGGCCTTGGTGCCGGGCAGCTCGGCGGTCAACACATATTGATCGGGAAGCTCATACAGATTGATCGACGGGTACTGACGCCCCAACCGGATGCCTTGAAAGGCGCTGTTGAGCAGCCGATCGATCTCACGCTCGAAGTCGTGAAACGCATCCCAAGAGTGGCCCCAACGAAAGACGGGCATCCCAGTTTCCAGCGAAAACGCCGCCAAATCGAACCGGATTGAAATTCGCTCTCTAAGATCGCAAAGGCTGTACCGCGACAAAGTCGGGGGAGCTTGCGTCGGCGTTCGCCAAATGTCCGTGACATAAGCCCATTGTAATTAATGGTTTGTGGCTAGCGTGGTTTCCGGAGAGCCTTGCCGGTAAGCTCGTCGGCTCCTGTCAAATTGGCAGCGTATTCGGAGGACCGCAGTCCTCGAATTCGCTCCTCGCGGACCGGGCCTTTTGTCCGAGTCCGGTCGAGTCCACGCCGCCGAAGGGTCAATCTTCGACCGTTGTTAAGTCCCTATCGCAAACCGTGTTGACCGGAAACAATAGGTCCTCTTCCCCTCAAAAAAGGGCCCACGCTATGCCCAGCGCTTTGAACCCACGGCATGCCGCCTACGTCGGCAGTTTCGACCCGCTCTCTTTGGGTCACGAGGATATTGTCCGGCGGGGAGCCAGCATCTTCGAGCGGATCACCGTCGGCATTGGCATCAACCCCGAAAAGCGGGCCCTCTTCTCCTCGCACGAGCGGCTCGAACTGGCACGAAGTGTGCTTGGAGTGCTCCCCAACGTCGACGTCGAGTGCTTCACCGGATTGGCCGTCGACTTCGTCCGCCGCTCGGGCGCAGCGGTGATGTTGCGCGGCGTGAGAACGTTGACCGATATCGAGAGTGAGTTCACGATGTCGCTCGCGAACCGTGTGCTCGCAAGCGATATCGAAACGGTCTTTCTGATGGCTAGCGAGAAATTCACGCACATTTCCAGTTCCCTGATCAAGCAGATCGCCCAGATGGGACACGCAGAGTCGGCCGACAAGCTGCGGAGCTTCGTCTCGGAACCGATCACCAAAGCGTTGATC
>DASRXU010000558.1:0-13089 GCA_035687365.1 Planctomycetaceae bacterium
CGCTGCTCTCCGCATCGAAGGCCCGGCAATGTCCGTCGCGGGACAAGATTTCACCATCGCGATACAGATAACCCTGTCCGTGCGGCACCTCGATCGTGACGCCGCCGGCCAGCGCCATGTCACATTCGTCTCCGAGCAGGCTTTGGCAGGCAAGATGCACAGCGACAAGCGACGTCGAGCACGCCGTCTGGACCGAAAGGCTCGGGCCGCGCAGATCGAACTGATACGAGACGCGCGTAGCCAGCACGTCCTTGTCGTTTCCCGTTTGCCGCAGCAAAAACATTCCTGCGCTGTCGAGGAGCCGCGCGTTCTTGAGCAGGTTGTAGACCAGATAAGCGTTCATGCCGGAGCCGGCAAAGACGCCGATCGCTCCGTCGAACAGCTCGGGCGGATGCCCCGCGTCCTCGAGCGCCTCCCAGGCGTTTTCGAGGAAATGGCGATGCTGCGGATCCATAATCGCCGCATCGCGCGCACTCAGTCCGAAGAACGACGCGTCGAACTGGTCGACGCCGTCCAGAACCGCCGCGGCTTTGATGTACTCGGGCTGGGCCAGCGTTTCCGCAGAAACGCCGGCCGCGAGCAGTTCCGCATCCGAGAGGGGTCGAATCGATTCGACGCCGTCGCGTAGATTGCGCCAGAACTCGCTCACGTTGCGGGCACCGGGGAAACGGCCCGCCATACCGACCATGGCAATTGCCGAGCTGCTCATAGCGGCCCTTCACGGGAGCGGGCCGCGCGGCGCCGTTCGCCTCGATGCGAGAGCCGAGCCGGCGCAGACTCACCGACGAGGTGCGCCGCGAGCGAGCTGACGGTGTGAAACTCGAACAGATCGACCAGAGGAATCTCGCGCGCGAGCCGACGCTCCAGCTCCACGTGGACCTCGGCCATCATCAGCGACGTGGCCCCCAGGTCGAAAATATTCTGGTCGATGCCGACTTGCGCAACTCCCAGCGCCTGCGCCCAGACTTCGACAAGAATTTGCTGTGTCTCCTCACGCGGAGCGAGCGGACCTGGGCCGCGCTTCCTCTCTTTCGCAGCAGCGCGCGGCGCAGCAGGCAAGGACGGAGGCGGCAATGCGCGCCGATCAATCTTGCCATTGGCGGTCAGGGGCAGACGATCCATGAAGACGACGTGTGCGGGCAGCATATATGCCGGCAACTTTGACGCGAGCGTGCTACGAATGGAAGACGCGGTGGCCGCTTCCCCGTTCGCCAAGACGAGATAAGCCACCAAACGCTGATCGCCGGGCCGATCCTCTCGCGCGGCAACGACCGCTTGCCGGACGGACGGGAACGCTTCCAGCGCGGCTTCAATCTCTCCCAACTCGATGCGATGCCCGCGAAGCTTCACCTGAAAATCGGTCCGCCCGAGGAATTCCAGATTGCCGTCCGGCAGCTCGCGGACCAAATCGCCAGTGCGATACATTCGTCCGTCGGCAAACGGATCCGGCAGGAAACGTTCGGCTGTGAGTTCCGAGCGCTCCCAATAGCCACGTGTCACGCCTCCGCCGGCTAAGAACAACTCGCCCGTCTCGCCCGGTGCCACCCGCGTCATATCCGGCGCCAGGACGTAGGCCCGCGTGTTGGACAACGGCGTGCCGATCGGGATGGTGCTCGTGAACGTGGGGTTCACCGGGATCTGATAGGCCGTCGACCAGACCGTCGTTTCAGTCGGGCCGTACATATTAAAGATGTCCGCGGAAGTCGCTCGCCTGAGCGTCGGCAGAAGGCCGGGCGGAAACGCTTCTCCTCCGATCAAGAGCGTCTTCACGGAACCGAGAGCAGCCAGCGATTCCGGGTCGGCTTCGAGCATCCGCACGAGCGACGGCGTCGACTGGAAGTGCGTCACATCGTGCCGCGCGATTTCGCCTGCCAGCGTGTGAGTTCCCTCGTCGCCGTGCAGGACGACCTGAAATCCGCGCGTCAGCGTCCAGAACAATTCGAGCACGGAAATGTCGAACGACGTGCTAGTCACGGCCAACCAGGTCCCGGGAGTCGTCCCGAGCAATTGATCCATTGCCGAAAAAAATGAAAGGACGTTGCGGTGTTCAACCATCACGCCCTTGGGCTTCCCCGTTGAGCCCGACGTATAGAGGACGTAAGCCAGGTCGCGTCCGGTCGCCGCGGTCGCGCAGGAATCGGCGGCTTCTCCACCGACGTTTGCGGCGTCACAGTCGAGCAGGACGACTCGCTGAGCAGACGGCAATCGCGAGCGAAGCTGCTCGCTACTAATCACGAGAGTCGCCCGGCAATCGTCCAGGACCAGTGCCGTCCGCTCGGTGGGATAAGTCGGATCGAGCGGGACATAGGCGGCGCCCACTTCAAGAATCCCCAGCAGGGCGACAACCAATTCAACTGAGCGATCCATAAAGACGCCGACCAGCGAGCCCGGCTCGGCCCCCAAACTCCGCAAGTGGGCTGCTAAACGATTGGCACGAGAGTGCAGCTCGCGGTAGGTCAAAGATTGACCGCCGTAAATCAGCGCGTTCGCCTCCGGCGTGGTCTCGACCTGCCGCTCAAAGGCGCGCGCAACCGTCTCGGGCGGCGGGCTTCCCGCCGGGCCGATTCGATCGCACGCTGACCTAGAATTCACGCATTACTCCGCTGTAATCTCGCGCGGCAGCGCGCAACATCCCGGCACGAAACTGTTTCGCTATCGCCGAGCCCAGAAGGACTTGCGCTCAGGCGCGAAGCGAGGAGTGGCCGGCAGAGACCGTGAAAGCGAGGCCCGTGCTCTCCCGGTGTCCACTCATAGATCGAACGCCTTCGCGATACCAGCCGCGAACCCGCAAGCCAACCGTGGAGGCATTCATAATTCAACCGATCAAGTTAACCGTCGGACAAGTCTGTTTTCAAGAAATAAGTACTCAATTCCGGTGCCCAGAAACGTCTCGATCGCTTCGCGGGGCGTATTGACGATCGGCTGACCTTTGACGTTGAAGCTGGTGTTGAGCACCATTTCGCGGCCGGTCAGCTTGCCCACTTCCCTCAGCAAGCAATGGAACGCGGAGTTATCCTCTGCCGAGACGGTCTGAACCCGCGCCGATCCGTTCACGTGCGTAATCGCTGGAAGCGAGCCTCGATGTTCTTCGCGCACATCGGTAATTACTATCATGTACGGCAGTTCAGTTTTGGGCAAGACCTCAAACCAGTGATCGACCTGCTCTCGCGTGACGGCCGGGGCAAACGGCCGGAACGCCTCGCGCATCTTCACCATCGCGTTGATGCGATCGCGCATCTCCGGTCGCCCCGGATCGGCGAGAATGCTGCGGTGCCCGAGCGCTCGCGGGCCAAACTCCATCCGATCCCGATACCAGGCGATCACCCGGCCCTCGTGAATCAATTGGGCCGCCGCGGCGCAGGTTTCGTCCACGGTCGAATACGGCACAGAGTCAACACGGTCACCGAACACCGCCAGCGCGTCGTCGACCTCGGCGATGGAGGAAGCGGGTCCCAAAAATGGAACGGGCATACGTACGTTTGGTACTTCGCCATGACGCGAAGCGCACCAGAGCGCGGCTCCCAAAGCCGATCCGTCATCTCCCGCTGCCGGCTGCACGTAGAGCGAATCGAACGATCCAGACTGGAGCAATCGACCATTCGCCGTGCAGTTCAACGCAACGCCACCGGCGAGGGCTAGGCGACGCAAGCCGGTCGTTCGGGCCGAATGCTCGCAGAGATGCAACATCACCTCATCGAGGCATTCCTGGAGCGCGGCCGCCACGTCGCGATGCTCATCCGTAATGGGCGCCTCGGGGTCGCGTGCCGGAATCAGGCGTTCGGCGAAGTAGCGGCGCGTGGCCCCGTAATCTTCTCGATCCTGCCTCGCTTGATTGAGCCGCAATGGCGGAATCCGAATTCTGCCGTCGTCGAGCTTTTGCACGGCCTCCCGGAAGAATTGACGATACCGGGCCGGATCGCCGTAAGGCGCCAGGCCCATGATCTTGTATTCGTCCGAATTGAAGTCGAAGCCAAGGTGCAGCGTCACCAGCGAATACAAGATGCCGATCGAATCACTCGCGGAGATTTCGCGAAGCTTGTCGAGCTGATTGTCGTGTGCATGGTAGATCGTCGCACTTTGCGCTTCGCCCATGCCGTCGATCACCACGACCAGACACTCTTCCCAACCCGACGTGTAATACGCACTCGCGGCATGGGCCAGATGATGATTGACGTGTCGCACGCGCGCAATGGGAAAATTGGGAAACGCTCGCGACACTCCCTTCAACAGCGCCTCGCGGGAGAAGACCTCCTCGTACTGTTTGGCCGAGACGGGATCGAGAGAAAAGATCGGTCGGTACGGGGCGTAATCGAAACCGTGCGCGACTTCGTCGACATCGTCGATCCGCAATCCGGCGTGCGACAGGCAGAAGCGAATCGCGTGCTTCGGGAAATCTCCCGTGTGCTTTTTGCGGGTAAATCGCTCCTCGGCCGCAGCGGCGACGATCTTGCCGTCAACGACGAGAGCGGCCGCCGAATCGTGCCCCTGCGAAATTCGATATTCACGCTCCTCCAGCCCGGGCCAATGCGTCTTCTTGAAGGGCATCGCATTCTCGAAGCCGCTGATACCCAGAACGATCATTGATCCAACTTGTGTCGCGGACACGGCAAGAATTCAGCGAGATTGTGACGCGGAGTAACGCGCAACCTTCAGATTAACACGATTGCGCTAGCCCGCGCAAGGCTGCCGACCGACAGCGGCTGCGTGGCTCATTGAGTTTGGCACCAGACGTGCTGCTGCACCGATTATGATCTCCGCCCGCCCTCGCGCCGCCTCATCCCCGCGTCATCACACCACGCACAATCGAACGGCCGGTCACGCGGCTTCGCAAGAGGCAGAAGAAAAAGAACCGGAGAATCGCGCCGAGCTCGCCACCCAAGCAGCCATTGCCGATGCTCGGGTCGCCCATTTGCATTATGTCAGCGACGAGAGTGCGGGCATCCGCCGGGAACGCGCGGGCCGCGGCTTTCGATTCGTCGACGCAAAAGGCCGTTTCGTCCAGGACGAAGCAACGCTCGAACGAATTCGCCAATTGGTGATTCCGCCCGCTTGGACCGACGTTTGGATTTGCCCGACGGCGAACGGTCATTTGCAGGCGACCGGTCACGACGCGCGGGGCCGCAAGCAATATCGCTACCACGCGCGGTGGCGAGAGGTCCGTGACCAGCAAAAATACGGACGCATGCTGGCGTTCGGGGCGGCCCTGCCGCGTATTCGGCGACGGGTTCGTCACGATCTGAAACTGGCCGGACTGCCGCGCAACAAAGTCCTTGCGATGATCATTCATCTGCTCGAAAACACGTTGATTCGCATCGGCAACGAGGAATACACGCGTGCGAACGGGTCTTATGGCCTCACGACCCTCCGCGACCAACATGCAAACATCCAGGGAGCGACGATCCGGTTTCGCTTTCGCGGAAAATCGGGAAAGATGCGTTCCGTCGCGCTCACCGACAAGCGCCTCGCCCGCCTCGTCAAGCGGTGCCGCGATCTTCCCGGGCACGAGCTGTTTCAGTATCTCGACGATGAGGGAAAGCAACACTCGGTGGGTTCGGCAGACGTGAACGACTATTTGCGAGAGATTTCCGGAGAGGAATTTACCGCCAAAGACTTTCGCACGTGGGCCGGGACGATGCTCGCCGCGACCACCTTGGTCGAGATCGGACCGTCTCCCTCGGCTCACGCTGGAAAGCAGCGGACGGTGGCGGCCGTGCGATTCGTGGCGGATTGTCTGGGCAACACCGTCGCCGTGTGCCGCAAGTGTTATATCCATCCGCAGGTGCTGGAATCGTATCTTGCAGGAACGCTCGGCCGCCTGTTTCGGACTCGCAAAGGAAGCCGGGTCACCCGCGGCTTGCGCACGAGTGAAGTGAACCTCCTCTCGTTTCTCAAAGCGTCGAACAAGCCGGGTCACGGTTCGACGGTCCGACGCAAAGCGTCGAGTGGCTAGCCGCGTGCCTTTGCGGCAAACTGGGCAGCCGGCGTTTCCACCCGCAACCTTAGCTCGACTACGAAGACTCACTCCAGACGATGGCCGTCAAACGGTCCACGCCGAACTCGAAGAAACCGGCGATCACCAATGCCGGCGTCGCTGAGATCTTGCATCGCTACGCGGCTTTGCTGGCGGCCGAAGAAGCCGATCGATTCAAGATTCAGGCCTATCGTCGGGCCGCCGCAACCATCGAACGCTTGCCGAGCGATGTGGCCAAACTTGTCGTCGAGGGACGCAATCTCCAGGCCTTGCCCGGCATCGGCAAGGCCATCAGCTCCGTGATCGCGGAGATCGTGCACACGGGCACCCTCAAGCGGCTCGACGAATCGCTGGCCCAGATGGCCCCCGAGCGGGTCGAATTCGTCGCACATCCGTTGCTCGATGTAAAAAAGGTCGACCGCATCTACAAGAAGCTCGGCATCCACTCGGTCAAGGAGCTGGCTCAACGCCTCGAGTCGGGAGCAATTCGCAACGCGTTCGGCGAACGGATGGAGCTGCACGTTCGCCAGGGACTCGACCCGCGACCGCGAATGCTGCTACGGAAAGCCAACCAACTCGCGCAGCCGATCGAGGAGTTCTTGACATCGATTCCGGGCATCACTGCGGTCGCGCGGACCGGTAGCCTGCGGCGGCGACAAGAGACGGTCGGCGATTTGAGCTTTCTCGTCTCCGGCAGCTCTGCGGTCGCAGTGTTCGAGCGTTTCGGGAAATTTGCTAAACCGGAACCGGGCGGCGACTCTCGCAATCGACGCACCTTTCGCACCGGGTCCGGGCACGTCGTCACGGTTCAGTGGTCGTCGAAGAAGACCTGGGGCCTCGATCTGCTCAAGGCCAGCGGTGCCGCCGCTCATCTGCGCGATCTCGAGACTCGGGCTCACCAAAAGCGGATGGAGTTTACAATAAAGGGTCTTGCCGCGAAGCGAGTCGACGCTTCGAACGAGTCGGCCGTCTACCGATCGCTGGGCCTGCCCAACATCGAGCCGGAGCTGCGCGAAGGGCGGGGCGAAGTTCGCGCGGCGATGCAGGGCGAACTTCCCTCGCTGATCCACCTCGCGGATCTGAAAGGGGATCTGCACATGCACACGGTCGCCAGCGACGGCGGCAACACGATTCTCGAAATGGTTAGTGCCGCTCGAAATCTTGGCTATCAGTACGTCGCGATCACCGACCATTCCCAATCGCTCAAGCTCACGAACGGCCTGAGTGAAAAGCGTTTGCTGCAACAAATTCGAGAAATCGACAAACTCAATTCGCAACTTGACGGCCTAGTCGTCTTAAAGTCGTCCGAAGTCGACATCTTGGAGGATGGCCGGCTCGACTACCCGCCCAGTGTGCTCAAGGAACTCGACCTTACAATCTGTTCCATCCACTCCCGCTTTGCTCTCGATCGCCAACGGCAAACGGAACGAATCCTGCGGGCGATGGACGATCGGTATTTCAAGATCCTCGGGCACGCGACCGGACGCATGCTCCTCAAGCGGCCGGGCTACGAGCTGGACATGGAACGGATCATCGAGCATGCGAAACAGGCCGGCTGCTTCTTTGAGATCAATGCCAACCCGAATCGTCTCGACCTCTCCGACGTTCATGCGCGGCTGGCTAAAGAACGGGGCGTGAAGATCGCGATCAACACCGACGCGCACAGCGTCGCTGAACTCGATTTCATGGCGGGAGGCGTCGATCAAGCTCGACGCGCCTGGCTCGAGCCAGATGATGTTCTCAATGCGGCCTCCCTGCCGCGATTGCGCAAGATCCTCAAGCGCTGATGCGGACCGCTCAATCCTGCGACTCTTTGTCGGGCTTCTGTTCTGGCTCCCTGCAAACAACTTTGGAAATCGCGACTGTCTTCTGCCAGAATCCGGCTTCTGCCAGAATCAGGCATCTCAGCGGGAGTCGCCATGCCTCATGCGAATCGGCGCGGAAGGAAGCCGGGCTTGTTCTCCGCGTGTGCAATGATTCTCGTCGTCACTGTGGCCACGCAACCGCGTGTGCCGGCCGACAACCAGAATCAGACGGTCACGACCGAAACGACGGCTGACGTTAAGCGCGCGCTTGGCACGCAGGCCGGAGGTCAGCAGCCCGACGTCTTCGGCGTACCTGTGCTGACGCCCGACGGAGCGCCCGCGTCGGCCGCAAGAATTGCGTTCGTCGTTGCGGGATCGCACGTCGTCGTCGTTGACGGCGAGGTCTCGAACAACCGAGAGGTAGAAACACTACAGACGGACAACGCCGGCCGATTCCATTGGCCTTTGGAACCGAACGACTTTTGCCTGGTGATCACGCATCGGTCCGGCTTCGCCCAGATCAACTGTTCGATCCAGTCGCTCCCCGAAACGATCCGCCTCACTCCCTGGGGGAGAGTCGAAGGGACCTTTCGAGTCGCCCGAAAGCCCCAAGGGAATGTTGTAATCGTCGGAAATGGCGAGAGGATTCATGGGCCAGGGCACGGGCGTTTTGTCACCTATGTGGATTTCTGCAGAACGGACGCACAGGGTCGATTCGTCTTCGAGCGCGTCATTCCCGGGCAGGCACAATTCGGACCTAACCTTGTGTCCTTCCCGGACGGAATCTCACATCCCCCCTCTTCCCGCAGTTTGACGACGGTGGAGGTCATCGCCGGAAAGACCGCCCGGATCGACTTCGGAAACTCCGGTCGGCCGGTAATCGGACAACTACGGTTAGCTCCCAATTCGAAGCAGACGATGGGGTGGAGCTTCGCCATGATCCAACTGAATGCCAAGGAGCCTCGAACAGGCAAAGCGAGTTCCTATTTCATGGCCTCCGTTGATCGTAACGGGAACTTCTGTATCGACGACGTCCCGCCAGGCAAATACATCATGTCCACCTACTTCCCGAAAGGACCTCAGGAAAGTCTGTCGAACTACCATTTCACTGTGCCGGCGATTAACGAGAAATTCTCGCAAAGGCCCGTTGATCTCGGAGTTTTGACGCTCGAACCCGCCGAAAATCGCTGGTAAGGGGCTCGCTCCATGAATCACTGTGCGAAACAAATTGCACACCCGGCGGCGCGGTCGCGAAGCCGTGCAGGGGCGTGTTGGATCTTCGGATGCGTGATGACCCTTGTCACCGCCGCTGTGGTATCGTGCCTGCGGGCCGATGACAGCAAAACCAAAAACGCTCTTACAGTCACCCGCGCCGTGACGATGTTCGATCTGCGGATCGTTGGCCCGGATGGCAAGCCGATTCCGGATGCGAAGGTCGAACTGCGACGTCCGCCTGACTTCCAAGCGGCGCAAATCCGAGTCGGCACATTCTTGAATCGCTCATCCTTCGCAGTGAAAGTTCGATCCGACGCCAGCGGGCGAATTGTGTTCGAGCGGCCGGATCCGCTACAGCGGCTTGACCTCTATATCACCATGCCCGGCTATGCCCCGTATTGGGCGGGCTGGGATCTCACGACGAAGCCTGAGCCGATCCCCGCGAGACTCACGGCCCAGCTCAATACGGCCTGGTCTATAGGAGGCATCATCGTCGATGAGGATGGAAAACCTGTTGTAGGCGCGCGGATCAGTCCTTTGATCGAATTCAAGAAGCGTCCGGGCGAATCCCGACAACTCATGACCGGCGACCGCTTTTGGACGAATGGCAAGGGAGTGTGGAGATTCGACAGCGTGCCCGCTTCGATGAGCGAAGTTTCCGTCGAGATCTACGAACCCAACTTTCAGGGCGCGCAGCCGATGTTGTCGCGCGGCCGTTTCGGCATTCAGCCGGGCCATGAGCCAACTGCCAAGATCGTCCTGAAAAAAGGACTGGTTGTGACGGGCAAGGTGACGGACGAAGCGGGTAAGCCCATTGCTCGAGCCGTCGTGCGAACCAAGTTCATGAACGAGGTGCGCAGCACCGCGACTGGCGCTGACGGGGTCTACACGCTGGAAAGCTGCACCTCTGGCCCAGCCAGAATTGTGGCGTCGGCCCTGGGCCACGCGCTGGAGCTACAACAGGTCCAAATCGGTCCCAAGATGCAGCCGGTCGACTTTCACATGCAGCGCGGCAAGACAATTCGCGTCCGCGTCCTCGATGAGCAAGGGTATCCAATCCCCAAAGCGTCGATCTTCTTCCAAGCCTGGCGCGGACACGTTCAGTATTTCGAGTTCGAGCGAGTTCCGCAGTACGCAAATGCACAGGGGTTATGGGAATGGAATGAAGCCCCAGCGGACGAAATCTGCGCGGACATTGTGCGTCCGGATGGGATGACGCTCGGCAACCGCTTGCTGATGGCTGGGGATCAGGAAATTGTGTTTCGGGTGCCACTTGCACTCGTGGTCTCCGGCAAAGTGATCGATGCGGCAACCAAACGGCCGATCGAGAAATTTCGGGTGTCGAAGGCCATTCGTCTGCAGCGAGGAGATTTGCTCTGGAACGATACTTTTGCTGGAACTGGCGGGCATTATGAAATTCGTGAGAAGTATGAGTATCCTCATTTTCAGGTGCTCATCGCTGCTGACGGGTACGCACGCACCCTGTCGCGCGAGATCAAAAGCGAGGAGGGAAATGTCTCGATCGATTTCGAGCTGATAAAAGGACCGGACGTCCCACTGACGGTTCTGATGCCCGACGGCTCCCCAGCCGCGGGAGCGAAGCTCGCCATGGGCAGCGTCGGATCGCGAATCAAGTTCAAAAATGGCAATCTCGACGAGGCGCAGACGAGTTGTCTGAAACGCCAGGCTGACAGCAGGGGTCGGTTGACTTTTGAGATGGACAAGCCTGACTTCTGGCTCGTGATCACGCATCCGTCGGGATACGCGCAGTCCAACGGCGTGCCGAACTCGCCAACGTTGCGCCTCACGCCCTGGGCCCGCGTTGAGGGGACTCTTCGCGTCGCGCGCAAGCTGCAAGCAAATACCATGCTTCAGGTCGAGTGCGGCCAGTATTTGGGGCAGAATGGACCGCGCGTTTTCACCGAGTATCGACAGGCAACCGATTCCGGCGGTCGGTTTGTCTTCGAGCGGGTTTTTCCCGCCGAGGGACGAGTCGGCCGTTTTATCCCCCGACCCGAAATGTCGACGGAAATGGTCTCGGCCGCTTTGGTTCCCGCCACGTTCGTCTCGGGAAAGACAACCGTCGTCGATTTGGGAACTTCGGGCCGACCGGTGATCGGACAGTTGCGGCGCGCGGCGAACTCGACTGTGAAAGTGCCGTGGAGGCACGTCATAGTCGACCCGCCAGGCACCACCTTTGGCGGTAGAAGTCTGCAGTTTGTCGCCGTCCCTGATGGCGACGGCAACTTCTGCATCGACGATGTCCCGCCCGGCAACTATGTGCTGCACATCTTCATCCCCAACGGCCGCGCGTTCGAGATCGAACAGCACCCGTTCAGCGTCCCAACGATCAACCAAACCCTGTCGCAGAGGCCGGTCGACATCGGCGTCATAACGTTGCGCCGTTGAGGACGCTTGTCAGCGCCCTCTAGCCGTCAGTAGCCTCACCTCCGGCCGGCAATCGGCCCGGCGGGCCACTATAATCTTCGACGCTCTGCGGAACCCGCCGCCGATCCAGACTGGCTATTCGGCAAACTCTCAAATTGCGCAACGAGGGCATATGGTGAAGATCGTCTCCCCCGTCGACGGATCTGTGGTGGCTGAGCGGCCCTATGCCACGCCGGCGGAAATCGACACAGCATTAAGCGACGCGCATCGCGCCCGGACGAAATGGCGCGCGACGCCGCTCGCTGAACGAGCCCGATTCTGTTCGCTGGCCGTCGACGCTCTGCTCGCGATGGCCGACGAAATCGCACCCGAGTTGGCCTGGCAGATGGGGCGGCCGGTTCAATACGGGCGGAACGAAGTGCTCCGCACGGCTGAGCGGGCACGGCACATGATCGAGATCGCGCCGGCAGCGCTCGCCGATCACGTCCCCGCGCCGCTCGACCGCTTTCGCCGCTTCATTCGACGGGAACCGTTGGGGACGGTCTTTGTGATCGCGCCCTGGAACTATCCCTATCTGTCGGCCGTCAACTCGGTGTTTCCCGCTTTGGTGGCCGGCAACGCCGTCGTGCTGAAGCATGCCGCGCAGACGCTGCTCGTCGGCGAGCGGTTTCAGGCCGCCTTCGATCGGGCCGGCCTGCCACACGGGCTGTTCCGTAACTTGGTGCTCGATCACGAGCAGACGGCCAAAATCATCCGATCGGGTCGTGTGCACCAGGTGAACTTCACGGGTTCCGTCGCCGCCGGTCGCGAGATCGAGACGGCCGCGGCGGGGACGTTCATTGGCACGGGGCTCGAGTTGGGTGGAAAGGATCCCGCTTACATTCGGGCCGATGCGAATCTTCCGTATGCGATCGAGAACGTAGCCGACGGGGCATTCTTCAATTCGGGCCAGTCGTGCTGCGCGGTCGAGCGAGTGTACGTTCACAAGCAACACTTCGATCGTGTGGTGGCCGGCCTCGTCGACTTCGCGTGCAAATACGTCTTCGGAAATCCGGTCGATCCAAAGACGACGCTGGGACCGATGGTGCGAGGCGGCGCCGCCGATTTCGTGAGGGGCCAGATCCGAGAGGCCGTGGGGCAGGGGGCGCGGCGCATGATTCCAAACGACGCATTTCCGTCCGACAAGTCGGGATCGCCCTACTTGGCGCCGGAAGTTCTGATCAACGTCAATCACGACATGGCCATCATGCGCGATGAAACATTCGGACCCGTGGTCGGCGTGATGCCGGTTGAGTCCGACGAGGAAGCGATCCGCCTCATGAACGACAGCCCGTACGGTTTGTCGGCCTCGATCTGGACGCAGGACACCAACGCGGCCGAACGCATCGGTGAGCAGATTGAAACGGGCACGGTCTACATGAACCGTTGCGACTATCTCGACCCGGCGCTCGCTTGGACGGGCGTCAAGGACACTGGCCGCGGCATCACACTCTCGGCCCTCGGCTACTCGAGTCTGACTCGGGTGAAGTCCTTCCACCTGCGCCAAGTTGAGTGAAGTTGATGTTCATTCGGGTGGCACTGGCGGCTTGTCCGCCAATGGGGTTGTCTCGAAACACCCGAAGACACTGGCCGGCAAGCCGCCAGTGGCACCCGATGGTGCGCCGAACTGGGCATCCCGGCGAGCCGCCAGCGTGAGCTGGCGGGTGCTTC
>DASRXU010000559.1:0-4676 GCA_035687365.1 Planctomycetaceae bacterium
GCCGTGCATCACGATCGGATAGCGTTCGGCGACCTGTTCGAGGACGTAGCGCGGCCGCCCGCCCGAATCCATGTAGTTTTCGGAGATCACCTCGAACCAATCGACGTTTGGCGTCTGGTCGAGGATGTGCTGATAGTGGACGGTCCGCAGGCCGAGCCCGAGTCCGAGATTGGGATGGCCCAGGCGTGCGGGAATCATGTCGTCCAACCTGCGTTACGAAATCACTCGACGGCTTGCGTCAAACTCGATCAGGTGGCTGCCGCGGGGGCGGGGCCGACTTTCTTTCCGGCCAACTTCATGCGGGACTCGAAGTGCTCGCGGGCTTTTTTCCAACTCGAGTCAGGGTCGATGGGGAAATGGCCGCAGCCACCTTTCCCTTTGCAGTCGTTGAATCCATAGGCGGCGCCGCAGCCACCCTGGTTTTTACAGTCGTTCTTCTCCGAGCAGTCGTGAGAGACGGTGAAGCAACTTCCCTGGCCCGCGCAGGCGTTCTTGTGATCCTTTCCCAGGCTCTTGCATTCATTCAGCCCACGGCACGCGTGCATCCCCACCTGCGTCGCACCCGCGACGGTTGCTCCCTGAGTTGTGCTTCCCGCACCCGAATTCGTGGCAGGACTGCCGACAGTAGGCTTCGCCGCCTTATCGCCGCAACCCGTGAAGGCCCCGGCGAGAACACCTCCGAACGCCGCGGTCGCCAGCTTGTGAAAGCCGCGTCGACTTAATTCTTGCCCGTCCGGTTCGTCGCCGTGCATGCCGGAATTTCCTCGGTCAGTCAGTAGGGGAAGACCCCCTAATCTTTGGAACTCGGCCCGAGGGCGTCAAGCGGCGCGGATACCAACGTCGTGTGGGCCGGCCGTGTGGCCGGGGCGCCCCGCGAAGCGGAAGCCCCGGTGTCTTCCGCAAGGGGGACGGCACGGCCGCCCTTCATGGGCGCGCAAAAAAAACGGGGAGCCCAAAAGGTTCTCCCCGCATTATTCGGCAGAAAATCGATCTATTTGAAAATACGAATCACCCGACAGGCGGCCTGTGTATGACTTTAAGTGATGACCGCAAATGAACTCCGCCCGCCGAGTGATCGAGAAGGTGCAGATTGATTAGGTGAAGTATGGCGAGCCGGATCCCTTTACTCTGTATGGCTTCTCACACTTTGGGCGATTTTTTTAGCTTTTTTGACTAGATGTTTTCTGACGCCGGCCACGACGATCAGGCCAGGCGACAAGCCGGAAATCACGTTCAATACTGGAGTTACGCCAGCCTCAGCGGGTCTCTGGCTCAACCGGGCACTGAAAGCCCGACGGTTTCACGGCGATCACCGAGCATTTCATATGAGAGACCAATCGCTCGGCCGTTGTGCCGACGACGAACCCCGAAATCCCGGAGCTGCCCGCCGTTCCCATGACGACCAGGTCGATCTGAAAATCGTCGATCGCCTTGAGGATGGCTTCGTCTGGCGGTCCGTCGACGACGTGCACTTGAACGCCATGGGGCAGGGTGCGGTAATCGGTGAACGACAATTGCTCGTGCAAACGTCGCGTGGCTTCGGCGCGTTCCTGCGCGAGGAAGTCGTTCACCATCTTCCGCTGGGTTTTGCCGAACCAGTGAGGCGGCGCGCACATTCCTTCGCAGGCATGCAGCAAATGCAGCCGCGTGTCGACCAGTTGGCCGCCATTGACGGCGATTCGCAGCGCGTCGAGTGAGACTTCGCTGAGGTCGCTGGGGACCAAAATGTTGAGATCGTCCCAATTCGGATCGGGGCGCGTGATCCAAACCGGGCACGGGCAATTGCGGAGGAGTTTGACGCCCGTCGAACCAAACAAAATGCGGCCGATTTGGCCCAGATTGCGAGTGCCGATCACGACGAGATCGTGCTCTTCGCAGACGACTTGCCGACAGATTTCCTGCCAGGGCGTGCCGAAACCGACTTTCTGGACCGCCTCGACGCCTTGGGCCTTGGCTCGTGTCACGTAGCGTTCGAGCATGTCAAACGCTTCGCGTTCGTAGTCTCCCTCGGCGTGGGCCGGTTCCTTCGCGAGCGCGGCCCGCGCGGATTCTGAGATGTCGACCACTGCAAAAATGGTCAGCTTGCCCTGGGTATGGGCGGCCAGCCAGATCGCTCGCCGCAGCGCTTCCTCATTGGGCGGAGTCAGCGCAAACTCCGCCTGATGATCGGCGCTTGCCAGTTCGATCCCGACAAGAATGTTGCGGAAATGTTGCACGAGTCGCGGCCCTCCTCAGCCTGTCTCCGGCAGCGATCATCATGTTCGACCGCAGTCGCGGCGGTCAACCCGCTCGAAAAACGCCGGCTTCGCGGTTCTGGATCACAGGCCCGAGGCTCATTTCTTTCATCGGATAAACCGAACTATAATGGACTTCTTACTTTCCGACCGATCGAAACGGAGATGCGAAAGCCCTCCTCCTCATGATTTGTTAGTCCGGCTATGAATCCCGACGTACCATTATTGTCCAACGAACCGCCCGCCAGCGGCGTGCCGTCACGGGCCCAGGCCGAACCGGTCACCGTGACTCAGCCAGTCCCCGCCGCGCGGAGCGATTCTCTGAAGGGTGCGATTGTGAGCGGCCGATCGGCATCACGGCTCGAACTCGAGCCGATGGATCCGCAGATCAAGAACATCCAGCCGGGTGGCGGAGTGGTGATTCAACTGGAGCTGGCGTGGGGGCGTCTGCGTCGGTGGTACTTAAACTCGCTGCGGCCTAATTTCGTCTCCAGAATGCGGCAGACGCGTCGCGGCGATTTCAACCCGTGCCCTCACGAAGTGCTCGACCCGCGTGATTTGAAATTCTACCGGAACCAAGGCGGATATTTTTGGGAGCCGCAGGATGATCCGTTCCTCTGGCGAGACCGTTTGCCCTTCGCACGAGTCGGACTGGCTGAGTTGATCGTGATCGGCGGCGGCCTGCTGGCAGGCGCGATTTTGTGTTTCCTGCTCGCGACAGTGGTGTCGTCGACCGGCGCTCGCATCGTGTTCGGCCTCTTGGCTGCCACGTTCGCGGTGATTTGCGGATTGGTCGTCTGGTTTTTTCGTAACCCGCCGCGGCAGATTCCAAGTGCGAACGGAGTCGTCGTCTGCCCGGCTGATGGCAAGATCGTGACGATCGACGAAGTGACCGACGAGTTTAGCGGCGGGCCGGCGATCAGCGTCGGCATCTTCTTGTCAATCTTCAACGTGCACATCAATCGCAGCCCGATTCGCGCGCGGGTGATCGGGTTGAGGTACAAGCCGGGCAAGATGCTCAACGCGCTGCGTCCCGAGTCGGCCCGCTTAAACGAACAGTTGGCCGTTCGGATCGAAGAAGAAGCCCCGCCCCATCGGCGGATGACCGTTCGCCAGATCACGGGGCAGTTTGCCCGCCGCATCGTCTGCTGGCTGAAACCGGGGGACGTGCTCGACGCGGGCGAGCAATTCGGAATGATCAAGTTGGGGTCGCGGACAGAATTGGTGTTGCCATGCGAGACCGGCCTGGAAATCACGGTGAAAGTGGGCGAGAAAGTCCTCGCGGGATCGACGATCGTCGCGCGGTATCGGACTTGAGGCGTCGCCGCCGAGGTCTGGTCAGCCGGCGGAAAGTGTTCGCCGTGCTCCCCACGTTGCTGACGTTGGGCAACGCGGCCTGCGGCTTCGGCGCGATCACGTATGCGGCCCGCGTCGGACCCGATCCGGCCGGCGATCAGTTCCTATTTATCTCGGCGATCTTGATCTTCCTCGCGATGCTCTTCGACATGCTGGACGGCAGCGTGGCGCGACTGGCGCGCCAGACCAGCGATTTCGGCGCACAGCTCGACAGCCTGTGCGATGCCGTGAGCTTCGGCGTGGCGCCTGCCTTCCTCATGTTGCGTTTGTTGCACTCGATGGAGGCCGATCCCTCCGGCGCGACCGGCGCCGTCCTGCTGGAAGAGCGATTCCAACCGTTCTTCGAATATCCGTCGCGGCTCTTGTGGGTGATCGGCTGTCTCTTCGCACTTTGCGCACTGCTGCGGCTGGCCCGATTCAATGTTGAGACCGACGAAGAAGATTCGCACACCTTCTTCAGTGGACTGCCTTCACCGGCTGCCGCGGCGACAATTGCTTCTTTTCCGATCGCGCTGATGGGCCTGCGCAGTCGAGCTCTCGCCCCCGAGGGGGCCTGGCGCACGCTCGCCGAGTGGTTGATACCGTTGACGTACTTGCTGCTTCCCGCGATTACCCTTTCCGTGGCCGTGTTGATGGTTTCGCGGTTTCGCTACGCGCATTTCTTCCAACAGTTGTTCCGTGGCCACCGCAGCCGACTGCGCTTGATCCAGATTATTCTGACGTTGGCGATTGTCTTCGTGGTGCGCGAGGCAATGCCGCTCATTTTCTGCTACTTCGCCTTCACTCCGCCGGTGCAATCCGCCTGGCGCGAGCTGATGGGCCGCGGGAAGCGCAAGGGACCGGCCAACGGAGAACCCCCGCGGACCGAAAGCGGTACGGAGATCGAAACGCCGGGACGCCTCTAGAATCTGTCGACTGCGATCCGTCACCTCGGTCCCAAGCTCCGCTTGAGGGTGTCCGGGAATTCAGAGTGCGTCGGTGAGCCAACGAAGTCGTCCGTTTTTGTTGCCGCAACGGTGGTTATAGCGCACGAGCAATTGATACGCGAAGATGGCCGCGAGGATCTGAGTTTGGTTGTTGGCGAGT
>DASRXU010000560.1:0-1789 GCA_035687365.1 Planctomycetaceae bacterium
GACGTATCTGGCCCAGCTTGAGCCGATTTTCGAGGGCATGCGCAAGGCCGGGGTCCCCGAACAATGACCGCCGCATCGCCGCAATCCTCGCTGTCAATGTCGTCGGCTGCTCGCACTTGATGGGCGAGGACCGCGCAACACCACTAAAGCCAGCCTCAAGGTCGCATGCTCTTGTGCAATTATCTGCACGACGGATGCCAACAAAGCGTGGCTCTCAGGAAAACATGGCCTGCGAGAACAGCAGCTTTCCTCGCAAGTGACGCGGCTGCCACACTCGGCGATGTTGCGAACGAGTCAAGTTCGACTACTCCGAACTTACGTGCGAACGTAACAGCGCCGATGGTAGCCGTTGCCGGGCAGATCAGGAGTTTGGGGCGAAGCATCGTTTGTCGCTCCGAGACGACAACAGCGAAATTTGTGAGAGAGAGCGCCCGTGTGCCTCGCCGACCGCAAGGCGCAGACCCAGTAAACCTCGCGGTGCTTCGGGTTCCGCACAAGGATTGCGTCTGGGACTGCGGGTGGCGTAATCGTCCACAGGCGCTCGTTCGAAGCGCTGCGGGAGGAGGTCGCGATGAAAGCAGCCCAGGTTGTGAAGTACGGGGATGCGGTGGAGGGAATAGAACTTCGGGAGGTTCCCGAGCCCGCCGCACCCAAGTCCGGGGAAGCATTGGTCGGCGTGGAGTTCTCTCCGATCAACTTCAACGACCTCATGGTCCTCTGGGGCATTTACGCCTGGAAACCCGAGTTGCCAGCGACCATCGGAAACGAAGGGGCCGGCAAAGTGATCGCGGTCGGAGAAGGGGTGACTTCGGTGAAAGTCGGCGACCGCGTCGTCCTGCCCTTTACGGTTAGAAAATGGCAGCAGCGAGTGCTGGTTCCAGCCGAAGAGCTGATCGTCGTTCCACCCGACGCCGATCCGCAGCAGGCGGCGATGATGGCCATCAACCCGGTCACAGCGGCGCTGCTGCTCGACCAATACGTCGATCTCCAGCCCGGCGATGCCGTGGTCTATAACGCTGCGACCTCAGGTCTTGCACAGTGGCTGGCCGCTCTCGCCGGAAGGCGAGGCTTGCGAACCATTGGGCTGGTACGCCGCAGCGAGGACATCCAGCGCGTCAAGCAGGGCGGGTGCGAGATCGTCGCGGTCGACGACGAGGAGATCGGTACGGTTCAGGCGCGACTTCAAGGATTGAACGTTCGGCTGGCACTCGACGTCATCGGGGGCTCCTCCGCCGGGCGGTTACTCCACCTCCTCAGCCCCAAAGGCAAGCTCGTGACGTACGGTGTCGTTTCCGGCAAGCCGATGGAGCTGCCTGGCAGCCTCTTGATCTGGAAGCAGCTAACCGTCGAGGGCTTCTTCGAAGGGCACCCGCACATTGTCCCCAAAATCGCGCCAGTACTACGAGAGCTGGTCAAGATGATCGGACCTGGCGGCATTCGCCAGCCTATTACCGCGACGTATCCCATAGATCGAGTCAAGGAGGCGGTAGCGCGGGCTGTCGAAGGCGGCAAGATACTTCTGAGCCTCGGTGACAGTTGATTTTGTACCACACTGCGAGGAAGATACCCCGTGCCCTCCGGCCGCCGAGAACGATGATGACTGTGCCGGCACCTGGCCGCCTGTGGCGGCACCGGCGACATTTGGCGAGGCGTCACGCCCCAGATAGCGACCGTCAGCGTCCGCTCCTTCATTGGTCAGATGGTCGCCATTGTCCACCAGCGCGCGTCGCCCGCGCCGCAGGAGATTGGCGTGGGACCCTTCCGCTCTAAATGATGCGGAAGCCGAGAA
>DASRXU010000561.1:0-18485 GCA_035687365.1 Planctomycetaceae bacterium
AACCAGGGTAATTGAATCAGAGAGCGCCAACTCTCGATGGCAGTTGGATTTCGGCGTTTGGCGGGGGCGCGGCCGGGAACTGGCCTTCCCGAGAATTTTGTTTTCGGTTGTAATCCCCGCCCGCTGGCGTCGACGCGAACCTCGAATCTATGCGTTCGCGAGACAGATCGACCGCCGCAAGTCCTTGCCCATTCCCTGTCGCACCAGGAAATTTCCCATGCGGATCGTCGTGACTTTGGCCACTTTGTTGGCCTTGCACTCTGGAGTTCTTGCCGGCGGGCTTTATGCCGGCGACGAAGCCCCTCGCGCCGCTGCCGACGCCATCGTTCCGGCCGGTACCGCCCCGGGCGACTGCGACACTTCGGTTTATCACCTCGAGCATTCCCACGCCGGCCAGTTGATCGGCCGCGTGAAAAGTCTGATCGCCCAGATTTCCGCGTATGCGGCCGAAGAAGATGTCGCCGCCTTGCCGAAATCCGTGGTACTGCTGTCGACGACGTCGGACGACACCATCATCGCGATTTGTCCGAAGGCCCAGGCATCCCTCGTCAAGCACGCCATCAAGTCGTGCGACGCGCTCAAACAGTATGCAGTCAAAGTGCAGGTTTTCGAGGTCGCCGACAATGGCAAGACCATTCCGGTCGGTGGGCCGCACCTGTTGATCGGTCGCGAAGGGACGATGCAGTGCACGACTCCGGGAGAGTCGGTCAGCCTCAATTTCAAAGTCGACACGCCGGTTGCTGACGGCAACACAGAGGAGCCCAACCCGACCGATTCCGAAACGGCCGAGGTTGCCAGCGAGCACGCCGGCGTGACCTGCGCGGGCGCCGGACGCTGCCGCTTGGATTGTCCGCCGCCGATCGGCGAGATGTCGGTGGAATCGGCGTGCGACCCCAGCGGAATCGTCCACTACGGCGTGAGCTTCACGAGCGATTCAGAATCCTGCTGCGAAAGCGGCACGTGTCCGGCTTGCAAAACGAGTTCGTGCACGGGTTGCAAAACGGGCACCAGCGCTTGCTCCTCGTGCCAGTCGAGCAGTGGTACGTGCTCGTCGTGCAAGGCAAGTAGTGGTACCTGTGCGGCCTGCAAGACAGGCAGCTGCACGGCCGATTGCTGCAAGGACGGATGCTGTCACGGCGAAACTGCCACGAGCAGCTGCGAGGGTGACGGCTGCAAATGCGACGGGAGCTGCAGCGAAGAAAACGCTCCGAAGTCGCACGAGACGACGAACTACGAAGAAACCTTGATGGAAGCGCCGGCATCTCACACCGGTCATCGCTTCAGCATAGGCCTGAATTTCGGCACCGACGGAGCCGGACTCCACCTGGTCGGTCCGCTCGTTTGGTTTAACAAAGGCGATGAACCGCGGTGCGCTGCCTGCGAAGGTGAGACGCAAGTAGCCGATTCCGATGACGGTCACGACTGTGAATGCGGCAACGCGGTTCCTCCTTCGCCGGCTCCGGCTCCGGCTGCGGCTCCGAGCTGCCAATTGCTCGACGTGGCGGGTCAGCAAAGCCTGATCTTGTTCCAGCCGGTCGCCACCTGCGGAAAGAACGGGTGCCAGCGATGCGGAATTAAAATCGACGCGAACAGCGGCTCGTGCTATCCGAACCTGACGCTCGGATCGGCAATCGGTTGGCCACTTCAAGTGATCCGCTCACACGTTTTCGGGGCCGGTGGCCACCCAATGGAGTACGTCTTCACAGACCCTTCGTCGAGCGAGCCCTGCGACTGTGCCAACGTTGCAAAGAGTAAGGGCAAGCTGACGAATGCCGTGATCTTCACCCTTGGAAATCCTGGTGAACACTGCACCTCGAGCTGCACCGACGGCCATCCGACCCTGACTTCCGACGAAGAGGCCGTTCAGCCTACGCACAACGCCCCTTGCAGTTGCGAAGAGACCGAGGAGACTCAGGCCCCGGGCGCAGAGCCGCCGGCCCTGTTGACTCTCTCACAGCACAAGGAGTCTTCGTCGGGCGTGCCGGCAACTCCCCACTGGCAGGAAGAGCTGCTCAAGACCTTTCGCGGCCGCCGGCTGAGCGAATTGTTTGAGCCGCAAGTCGCTCAAACGCAGTCCGGCCATGAGTTCGGTCGCCTTGTCGCCGAATTCCCCAAGCACGTCGCGGGCGCCTCGGCGAGCGGCACGCACAATCTGACGGTTGTCGACATGCCGGATCGCGTCCGCATCTTTGAAAGCGGCCCCTCGGCGGTCGAAACGGAAAAAATCTCCGAGACCGTCAAGACGTCGATCGCGGGCACTTGCCCGAGTTGCCGCGAAGAGTTCCGTGCGTTCCTCGAAGAAATGTTCCGCGGTTCCGAGGAGATCGCTCAGACCTCGCACCACGCGAGCGATCGGAAAGCGTCGGAAGAGGTTCGTGATCTTCCGAACGTGACGCACTCGAAGATTGCGACCGAGGTCGTCCGCTATCCGTTACGCGATCTGGTGCTCTGCGACGACGCCGGCCATCCGGTGTTCGACACCTGTTCGATCATCGATCACCTCCAGGCCGCGGTGGCGCCGGAAACCTGGTCGCATCCCAGCGTTTCCATCCAACTCGACCAGCAGTCGGTGAGTCTCGTGATTACGCAGACCGCCGAGGTGCATGAGAAGATCGCCAGCCACTTGCACTATCTACGACGGCTGCAGATCAAGCAGATCTGCAACTTGATCGAGCACCTGTCGGGTGACACGGAGGATGCGGCGGATCCCAGCACTCAGAACGATACGCCGGCGCCCAATGCCGACGTGGAACTGGGAACCGCCCTGCCCGTTGGACATTGATTCGGACTAATTTTCAGACCACGCAAAGCCCGAAGGGATTCACTTTCCTTCGGGCTTTGACATTTGGGCCTTACTCGTCGTCGTCCTCGTAGCCCTCTTCCTCGTCCAGCTCGTCGACCGGTTCGGGGGCCTCTTCCAAGCTGGGGGCGGATGCATCTGGCTTCTCGCGCTGACGGAAGTAGAGCCGGATGGGCACCTCGGGATAGGGCAACGACTCGTGCAGCACGGTCAGTAGATACCGCTTCCACGCATCATCGAACACGGCCGGATCATTGCATTTGAGCACGATCGTCGGCGGCTCGATGCTGACCTGCGTCACGTAATAGACTTTGGCGCGGCGATTCTTCCGCAAGGGAGGTTGGTTGGTCACCAGTGCCTCGCGAACCAACCGGTTAAGCCGGCCGGTCGAGACCCGAATCCGCGTCTGTTTGAACAGGTTCTGCGCGAGATTGACCAGCTTGCGGACGTTGCGCCCCTCTTTGGCCGTGAGAAACGCCACCGGCACGTAGCGCATCGTGCCGAAGCTCTTGAGCAGATATTCCGACCAGGCCTCAGTCGTCATCTCGGGGACTGTGTCCCATTTGTTGACGACGAAGATGCACGGCTTGTTGTTTCGCGCAATCTCGTCGACGAGTTGCACGTCGACTCGCGAGATTGTTTCCTTCGCGTCGAAGAACATCATCACCACGTCGGCCCGGCGAATACTGCGCTTGGCCCGCACCAGGCCGTAAAACTCCACGTCGCTGGCCAGACTTTTCCGCTTGCGAACGCCCGGCGTGTCGATCGCCAACAGCCGCTTGCCGTCGACCTCAAAGCGAATGTCGACGCTGTCCCGCGTTGTGCCAGGAACTTCGCTCACGATCACTCGTTCGCTCTCGGCCAGCGCATTGATGAACGTGCTTTTTCCGACGTTGCGTCGGCCGACGATCGCCAGTTTGAGTTCAGGCTCGGCCGCGAGGGCCGCGCCGTCGGCCGTCTCCACTTCTGACGCCGGCGGCAAATGCTCGACGATGGTTGTCAGCAATTCTTCGCGGTTGCGATTGGCCTTAACGCTGGTGACGATCAGCGGACCGTCGCACAGCTTGCGGAACTCATGGACCTCGGCATCGGTGCGGGTCGAGTCACACTTGTTGACGACGAGCAGCTTCGGTTTATCGATCCGCCGCAGCCGCTCTGCCACTTCGACGTCGAGGGGCACGGGGCCGCTCACGCCGTCGACGACAAACACCAACAAGTCGGCCTGCTCGATCGCGATCCGAATTTGTTCTTCGATCTGTTCGGTCAGGTCGTCGACGTCCTCGATGCCGATGCCCCCGGTGTCGATCAGCTCGAAGTAGCGATCGCCTTCCTGAATGAGATTCTCAACGCGGTCGCGCGTGACGCCCGCGGTTGGATCGACGACCGAAATGAACCGGTCGGAGAGCCAATTGAAAAGCGAACTCTTGCCGACGTTGGGCCGGCCGATGATGGCAACTTTGGGAACGGACATATTGCGCCGAAAATGACGAAGCACGAATGACGAAGGAAGCACGAAGCATGAATGATAGATTGTTTCTCATCGGACTTAAGTCATTTGGTCATTCTTTCGTCATTCGTGCTTCGGATTTGACTTCGCCGATCCGCAGCTTCAGCTCGTCCGAATTGGCCTTGAGTTCCGGAGCGTACATGCCTGAACCCATCGCCGGGAGCGCGCTGAACGTGCCGGGGATTTCGGCCCGCATGCGATACCGCAGGCTGTGCCGGCCGCGAGGCAGCTCGCGGACGAAGAGGTTCACTTTTTCGTCGCGCAGCTCGACATAGGCCCCGAGCCCCTGTGCATTGTAGCCGCTTTGCACGTCGAATGGCTCGACACCGGCCGCTTTGGGGTCCGTGAGCACAATCTGCTCGTAGTCATTCTTACTGTCGACGATCAGCTCGATCTCGATCAAATCGCCGCTTTTCACCTGGCTGCCGCTCGGAAGCAGCTCGCGGCGATACTTTTCGCGGCGTTCCGAAAGGACCTGCCCCCGGCTGCCCGCGGCGTTTTCCGCCTCGTGGGCCCGCGTCAACTTGTAATAGGCCCGGTCGACCTTGATTTCGAGTCCGGCCCGAGTGATGAAGTCTTCGAGCGTAAAGGTCGTAAGGTAGGCGTTGAAGTAGAGCGGTCCTTTGCCGCGCTTCCGCAGCTCGATCTTGTGTGAGCCCGTGCCGAGCGCATCCCCCGCGATCGCCACCCGATCGTCGTAGGTAAACAGATCGGCCGCGGTGATCGACACCTCCTTCACCTTGCGGCCATCCACCGCGACTTCGACCGTCATTTCCGGGCGGTCTTCGCCGCTGGCTTTCCAAAAGTCAGCCAAGGCCTCGATGCAGATGGCCGTGTCGCGAGTGCTGTTCCAATAGGTGGCGTGCTTGCGGTTGTTGAGCAGATACTTGGCGAGCCGCGCGGCCTTTGCGCCTTTCGGGTCGGTCTGCGACAAGAGCTTGAGGTAATACGCGTTGGCCTCGGTGTCACTGTCGAACCAGAACCACCAGAAAGAACCCTCCGGCAACTTGAGATAGGCGGTCTGATTCTCGTTGTCCTGGACGAGAAATTGATCGATATTTTGGACGATCATCGCCAAGCGCTCGGCCGCCTTCAGCTTCGCCAGGGCCAGACCCAGAATGCCCTTCGCATAGACGGAGAGGTGCGTGCGGTCGCGATACAAGAAGTCTTGCATCTCGCCGCTGTTGACGTCCGCGTCGACGAGCACCATGTAGACGAGCGCGTCGAGGTTGTCGGCTTGGGCCTTCGTCCGCTCCAACGATGGCTTGGATTTGTCGTAGCGTTTGAGCCGGGCGAGTTGGTCGGCCTGATAGGTCTTGAGCCAGGCAACGCCCTTCTCGAGCGTGCCGGGAACGAGCGCGACGCCGTTTTGCTGCGCGAGCTGCAGGCCGTGAACGATCTGGGCCGTTGAGTGAGCGTCTGAGTGCTCGCCCCAGCCGGAGAACCAACCCCAGCCGCCGTCGGTCAATTGCATTTCGGTCAGAGCCTGCACGCCCGCCTTCACCATGCGAGTCACTTCTGCATTGTCGAAGACCGGGTTCTCGTCGAATCGCTTCCAGCGGGCCGCACGCAGAGCGGGATCGCCCAGCTCCTGCGCATTCAAGTTGGCCCGCTTTTGTTTGACCTGCGCGAGATCGACGTTCATCCGCTTTAGGATGTCCTGCACGATCACCGTCGGCAGGAAACGATTCAGCGTGCAGTCGGTCGTGTTATGCGGATAGCGGACGAGATACGGCAACGCATCGACAAGCGCGCCGGCCAGGCTGGGCGAATAGCGGATTTCCAACAGCGTGTCGTTGATCCGCCGCCGCTCGGGCACCGCGATTTGGAAGGTTGCCGAGTCTTTGTCCGGACGAATCGAGCCGGAGTAGGCCTCCGCCTTGAGCATGCCGTGAACGCGGACGGGAAAGTGCATCTCGACGGCGTCGGACTCTTCATCGGTGAGCGCTTTCATACGTACGATGGCGTCTCCCTCAGCAGTCGCCTTGACGCGCCAATCGATGCGCGTTTCTCCGCCCGCGGCAATCTCGACGGTTTTTTCCGTCGGCTCCAGAGGAGTGAGCGTCTTGCCTTCGAGCTCGAGGACCGTGCGAACGCTCTTGGACGATTTGAGCCGGTTGTGCACGATCGCGGATAGCACGACTTCATCGGTCTCGACAAAGAACCGCGGCGCCTCCATTCGCACGAGTAGGTTCTTCGTGGTGACGACCTCAGCCGTCCCCTCGCCAACACGGGTCCCGGCCGCCATCGTCCAGGCGCGCATTTTCCAAGTCGTCAGATTCTCCGGCATCGGGAAAGCAACGGACGCAAACCCGTCGGCGTCGGACTCGATCCGCGCATTCCAGTAAGCCGTGTCGGCAAACTGCGAGCGGACGGTTGGTTGAACTTCCGGCGCGGCGTCCTTCTTGCCGCTGAACTCCGCATATCCTCCTCGCGCGGGCGCCGTCTTAGCCATTGGTGCGGCGGCCATTTCGAGGGCCACCCCAGCGGGGGCCGCCGGCGCGGGCATGGCTAGCGTCGATGCATGCCCAAACAACCGACGATTCCCGGAAACCGCGTCCGTCGTTCCCCAATCGCCAATGTTCCCGAATACGCCGATCTCACCCATCGGCGTCTCCCCGTGTTTGAGGAGGTCGAAGGAACCTCGATCGAGGCTCGACTCGCCGGCCTGAAAGTGCGAGCGACGCCAACTCCAAAAGAATTGACGGATCTCCGGCACGTTGGAACCGCCTGAGATGTACTCCACACTCTTGTCATAGACGGAGAGGACGATCGATCCGCGGATCGGTTTGCCGTCGAGGTCGGTCAGCTTGATCCGAGTCTCGCTTTTCGCGCGCGGCTTGTAGTCGTGGGCCGACGGCTCGACCGCGACATTCACGATCCGTTTTTCGGGCGGTACGATGATCTCGCGCGTCTCCGAATACAGACGTCCGTCCGAGATTGTGAAGGCTTCGACGAAGAAGTTTGGCATATCGCCCTGCGACACCTCTATCTCGTGCACGACACTCTTACCGTCCAAGTGCAGGATCTGGGGTTTGGAGTAGTCCCATCCCGTCGCGCGGACGAACAGGACCACGGTGCTCCCCGCCCGATTGGTGTTGATCAACAGCCGCACCTTTTCGCCGGGCTTGTATTCGCGGCGATCGGGAATCAGTTCCAAGTCGTTGAAGCGAAACTTCGCACTGTCGAAGCCTTCGCCCAGAATTGTGAGGACCACCGCGCCCTCGATCGTCCGCTGTTTAGCATCGGTCAGATTAAAGCAAAGGCGGTACTGCCCAGATTGGGAGGCTTTCATCTGCAGATGGGCCAGGCCCTGGGCATCGGTGTCGAGGCTCCAGACCTGCACCGGAGTTTCGATCGGCTTCAGCTGCGAGCCGTACGTCACGCGGTGGAGCGTCACACTTCCTTTGCCCTGCACGGCCTTGCCGTCGAGCGTTTTCGCGGCGAATTGGGCATCGATCACATCGCCGACGTGGTAGTAACCTCGGTCGGCCCAGACAAAGACCTCGAACGGCTTGCGCGCAGCGAGCACCTGCCCCGTGCCGACGATCGTGCGGCGCGATTGGTCGACCACTTCGGCTCGAATTTCGTAGCGATGGTCGGAGTCACCGTGCATCGCTTTCGCGACAGCCGTATCGATCGTTACGGGAACTGTTCCGTCCGCGCCAATCGGCACCGTCGCGTCGGCGACCACCTCAGGCGGCGCAGAGTGAGCGGGGAGCCACGAAAAGAACGGCCGCGGATTGCCCCAGGTGCTCCAGCCGGGGTACCAAGTCCAATCGGGCCAGAACCACCAATAACCGCGGCCGAAGCACCAGTCCCACAGCCCGAGCGGGTACCAGCGTTCGGCGTAGGGCGTGCGTGTGACTGTGTAGTGCACACTCGCCTGAGTGACCGGTCCACCGAAGTAATAGGCCGCTTTGATCGTCGCCGAAAACTTTTCGCCCAGCGCTGTTGGCTCGGACGGCGCAGACATTGTCACCTCGAATTCCGGTTTCTTGTATTCCTCCACGCGGAACGACGCGGCACCATACACATCGGTGCGATCGATGATCCCGAGCGAATACTGTCCCAAGGCTGCGTCGTCGGGTAGCCGAAACTCTCCGTCGAATCCGCCGAACGTGTCGGCCGTGTACGATTTTTCGAGCAGCGTCTCGCCTCTTGCATTCGTCAAACGAATCTTGAACGTCTGCCCCGCAAATTTGGATGACAGCGGCGCGTCGTATCGCGCCTCTTCCGCCCACAGCTTCCATTTCATGGTCTGCCCGGGGCGATACACGGGCCGATCAGTGATACCGAAGGCAGTTTGCTGTCCCTGATAGGCATCGACCTCGTCGCCCGATCGATACCAGACTCCCTCGAAGCCGAGGAATGCCAGCCGCTCCCCCGCGCGGGCGATGGCGGTCCATTGGTATTCGGGGAGCAATTGGCGCTTATCGACCACGGCTTGCCCTTGGGCGTCCGTGAGTTCTGCAAAGTTCGCGGTGAGCACGTCGAACTGATTGCGCACGCGGTTCTCGACCTTGTAGCCGAAGAACTCGATGTTTGCTCCGGCGATCGGGCGCCCGTTGACGGCGTCTGCGACAAAATAGAGGCCGCCGGAACGCATTGGCTTGTGGACCAGGGCCGTGTCGGCAATCCACAGGACGATGCGGCTGATGTTGCCTCCGTCCAGTCGAGCCGTGACAAGGTAAGCGCCCGCCCTTTGCAGCGGCAGCGCTACGTCGATCTGCCGGTCGAGATGCTCCGACCGGGGTTCGAGGTCGAGCTTCCACTGCGCGACGCGCTCGTCGAGGTACTGGGTTTGGTTCTGCTCAACGAGGCGGTAGCCAATCTCTCCGATGTTGATCTTCGAGCCATCGAGAGACTTGGGTCGCGACTTGAGGTAAGCCTTCACATCGCCCAGCAGCGATTCGATTTTGATTGCATGGGCCTCCAGCTCGAGCCGCTTGCCGTTGCGGAAGCGGAAAGGAATCGCGCGACCGGGTGTGGCCGGCTGAGTCGACACCGGTTCAAAGCGACCCCAGTTCCCGACGATTTGATCCAGGCGCTTCTGCCAGGCGTCCTGGGGGCCACGGCCAAAGCGCTGAATCAACTCGCGCCAAACGTCGGCCGCCTTCGGATACTGGCGACGGTTTTCGTAGATCGAGGCAAGCGTCTGGAGAGATCGCGAGGCTTCGGAGCGGTTTCCGTCGCGGCCGACCTGGCGATAGATCTTCAAAAAATTGAACTCGTCCGGAAGTGCAAAGCGTTTGACGCCCGTCGCCAAGCGTGCGAGCGTTTCGTCGTCTGTAAGCGTGCGCACCGATAAAGGAGCGGCGAGGGATTCATCGCTCGAAAACGATCGGCCGTAGGCGGCCAGAGTCTGAACGCCGAACTGCGCATGCAGGAAGTCGGCCAGTTGCAGGGCCGCCTGATTTTTCTTCCTGGCCGAGAATTCGCCCGCCTGGGCGAGGGCCCAACGCCAGCGCTCGCCGTCCGACTTGGCCGCGTCATAGCTGCGGGGGACGCGATAGAAGATTGGATTCCCGTCGGCGTCAACCGGCGCTCCTTGCGCTTGGCCGCGGCCGAAGCGTCCAAAGCGATACCCGCCGCCTGGCTCGTAGTCGGGCAGCTTCGACAGATCGGTGAGCACTTGCAGTTGCCACGCCTCCTGTCCCTGTAAAAGCGGACTTGCCAGATCGAAATAAAAGGCGGCGACAGCCTCATGATCGGGCTCCGTCGCCAGCAATGGCATCGCCTGCTGCAGGAGTTGCAAGCCCCGCACGCGATCTCGTGCTACGGCTCCGACGTACTCCCCTCCCCCGCGCTGATTGCCACGATGAAACTCTCCACCGATCATGTAGCCGTAGTGCACGTCGCGATGGACGCTGTCGGCCGCCGCCTGCAGCAGCCGCCAGTTCTTGGAGTGCGCGGCAATGACCGCCTCGCGGAATGCGTCGACCTCGTCTTCGCGAGCCAGACGCTGCAGCAGTTGGACGCCGCGCTGCAAGTCGCGGCCAACGAGCTTGGGATCATCCTGGGGATCGAGCGCCAGCTTGCGGCACAGCTCCCAGGCGTCGCGGTAATTGCCGGCGCGGGAGGCAGCGTCTGCCTTTCCCCGAACTTCGGCCGGCGGCGACTCGGCAGCCTCGAACCGTGCGACGGCAGCGAGACACGCGAACACGGTCAGCAGGATCGCCCCACGGGGCGACTTTAGAAGACGGACGAGCATGAGCGCATCTCCGGGGCCGACGACCTCCTGTTAGACGGCCGCGTGCCGTGCGTAGTTCCCGCACGGCGCGAAAGTCTGTCGTCGGCGTTGCCTGGAGATTATCCGTTCACAACGACATTTGGCGAGCGGCGGGTGTCAGCCCGCCGGTTCTTGACTTGAAGAGCGCAAGTTTGAATACGAAGAGAACCGGCAGGCTGACACCTGCCGCTCGCCCATCGAGAACACCCAAGCGAACCTCGCCGGGCGCGCAAAAAAACGAGCGGGGACGCCGTCGTGGTCGTCCCCGCTCGAAACAGAGAGCGAGCTGGCCCAGGTTGGTTAATCCCGACTGGGCCTCCTCGGGTTTGAACTTTACATGTTCGAGCAACCCGGAGCCGGGCAAGGCTTGGCAGCCTCACAGGCCGGGCCACAAGGAACTTGGCGGCAAACCGTGTGGGGCACGCAACGCGTCACGGTGTACTGCACTTGCCGAGGAACGCAGCGGGTGCAGGTCTTCGTGTGCGTCTCGCACACCTGGCGGCAGGTCGTGTAGGGGACCTTCTTCGTGCAGGTCTCGTTGGTGTAGGTGCAGGTCGTGTAGGGCACCGTCTTGGTGCAGGTCTCGGTCGTCCAGGTGCAGTGGCAGTAAGGAATCTGCTTCTGGCAGACTTCTTTGTGCCACGTGCAGCTCACGTAGGGAACTTGCTTCTGGACGGTGTAGTGCTGCCAGGTGCAGGTTGTGTAGGGGACCGTCTTCTGGCAGGTCTGGTGCGTGTAGGTGCAGGTCGTGTAAGGAACTTTCTTCGTGCAGGTCTGCTGCGTGTAGGTGCAGGTCGTGTAAGGAACCTTCTGCGTCGTCGTGCAAGGAACCTGACGGCAGACCGTGTACGGGCACTGCATGTGCTTCACTTCGGTCTGGTACCGAGTGCAGCACTGTTCTTGCTTGACGATTTTCGGCACCCAGACGCGGCGGCAGCACTGCGTCGGGGGACCCTGGCATTTCACCAGGTGGCAGGCACCCGGTCGGTAGATGCAGCAGCAGGTGTTCGGGTCGTAGCACCATGAACCGGGATCGCACTGGCATTGATCCATCATCGGGCCGGGAATCGTCTCGATCTGGTTCTGCCATTCGCCGCAATCGACGTCGACCGTGCTCTTCTCGACGATCGGCTTGCACTCGGTGTAGCAGACGTCGCGGTAGCAGGTCTGGGTTTCATTGCGGTAGGTCGTCGTGCAGACGTCTTTGTAGCAGGTCTCGTAGTGAGGCGTGCAGACGTTGTAGCAGACGTCGCGGTAGCAGGTCTGGTAGCAGGGCTTGCAGACGTCGTAGCAGACCGTCTTGTAGCAAGTCTGGAAGCACGGCTTGCAGACCGGGATGCAGCAGGTCTTGTAGCAGGTCTGGAAGCACGGCTTGCAAACCGTGAAGCAGCAGGTCTTGTAGCACGTCTGGAAGTGCGGCTTGCAGTACGTGTGGCAGACTTGCTTGTAGCAGGTCTGGCGGTGGGGGACGCAGACGTTGTAGCAAACGTCTTTGTAGCACGTCTCGTAAACGTTTCGCGTGCAGGTGTACGGCACCTGCTCACAGACTTGGTCATAGACCGTCTTGCAGCAGGTCTCGTTGTGCTGTTCCCAAACCGTTTCTTGCACGGTCTTCATGCAAGCGGGATCTGGGCAGCAGCAGCTCTTGGCAGCACAAAAGTCGCCGGCCGGCGCACAACACGCCGGCGGGCAGCAGCTATAGCTCTGCGTTCCGCAGAGCCCCGCATTGACGCTGTTGGCAAAGAGCGCTAGCGCCAGCGCGGCAAGCATTGTTTCTAGGGATGCGATCTTCATCGAACTTGCCCTCGTAAAAGCGATCCATGCGAACAGGTCAGCGGCTCACATACCGCCCTTCCCTCTTTACGTCGTCAACCTACACGGATCGCTTGAGTCACATCCCGCACTTCGCCGCCTCTGCCTGACCGTCTCCTTTTGTCCGGGCAACACAATCCGGAAGCGCGTTACAACCGACATCGTCGACCGCGCGCGAACTTCGCTCTTAACGTCAGCGGCTTGGACCACGCGGCCTCTCACAACCCGCGCAAAGCTGGACCAAAACGCGCCGAATCCGGGGGCGTTCGACCCCGGCCAAGTCGCTGGCTTACAATCGGTCGAAGTCACGAGCAGGCGAATATACCTGCGGAAGTTGAGATGAAGGTGCTAGCGGCCGGAGCCGATCGATGAAGTTCGCGATTTGCCAGGAGCTCTTTGAGGATTGGGACTGGGAACGGCAGTGCCGTTTCATTGCGGAGGTCGGCTACACGGGAATCGAGGTTGCTCCGTTTGCCCTCGCAAGCCGGATCGGCGAGGTCAGTGCCGAGCGGCGCCAGGAGCTGAAGCGACAGGCCGAAGACCAGGGGCTTTCCATCATCGGGCTGCACTGGCTCTTGGCGAAAACCGAAGGACTGCACCTGACTTCGGTCGATCCGGCGGTTCGGCGGGTAACAGCCGATTACCTCATCCAACTGACTGAGGCCTGTGCGGACCTGGGGGGCGAGCTGATGGTCTTCGGTTCTCCCAAGCAGCGGGACCTGGCCCCTGGAATGACGCACGAGGAAGGACTCGACCACGCCGAGGAGGTCTTCCGCGCCGTGCTGCCCACGCTTGCCGAGCGCAAGGTGCGGCTATGCCTGGAACCGCTGACGCCGAACGAGACGAACTTTCTCAACACGTGTGCCCAGGCGCAGGAACTGATTGGGCGGATCGACCATCCGAATTTTGTGCTGCATCAGGACGTGAAGGCGATGCGTTTGGCGGAATCGCAATCGATCCCGGAATTGATCGCCGAGTACGCGGGGCGCGTGGGGCACTTCCACGCCAACGACACCAATCTGCTGGGACCCGGGATGGGTGAAACCGACTTCGTGCCGATCTTCGCGGCGCTTTCGCGCGCGAAGTATTCGGGCTGGGTGTCAGTCGAGGTGTTCGACTACAAACCGGGATGCGAGCGCATCGCGCGCGAGAGCTTCGACGCGATGCAACGCGCTTGGGCGCGCGCTTCGACGTAATTCTGCGATCGCGCGCGAGCGCATCCGAAAAATTTTTCAAAATTTTTTCGATGCGATTTTTAGACCTATCGCATCGCGCTCCGCGTGACGTTGCGATCGCGCGACGCTCGTGCAAAAGAACGGCAATCAACGGGCGTCAAGCGTGCGCAGCGCAAAAAAGCCTATTTTTCTCGATAAAAATGCGTGCCTCGCGCTACGCGCACTTTGTCGAGCGCTGCGTGTCACGAAGACTTGCGTCGCATGAGCAGCGCGCGGCTGAAGCGGAGACCACATCGCTGTCGTGACTTGTGACGATTGTTAGACGCTCAAACACGACGTAAATGGCTTGCACAAATTTATGAAATCCGTAGGATGACCGCATTAGTTGCAGGTCCTGATGACCGGCGCGTTATCGCAGAGAGAAAAGTTGAATCAATCAACCGGACACTCAACGAGACGAGCCACTGTCAACAGGAGTTGCAGCCCGGCTTGTCACGGTTGACACGCCGGAAAGGATTTCGTTTCGTGACTCGTCAACGCCGACTACTAGCCCGGTGTGCCAGCGGCGAGACGATCACTGGGTTGGCTCTGTAAGGAGAATTACGGTGGCCAAGAAAAAAGCAGCGAAGAAGGGTGTAAAGAAGGCGAAGAAGGCGAAGAAGAAGATGAAGAAGTAGCCTTCGCTACTACGCCTGCCTGACTTTGCACGAATTGTGCACGAAGCGGTCGAGAAAATCTCGGCCGCTTCTGCTTTGCGCGGCCTTCAATTTTGCACGCGCCTCGCCGTTAGCTAGAGGCGAAAGATGCAGCACACTCTGGGGTCCGCACCGTGGCGTGACAGCGGAGGTCAGTCCGCCTGGTGAGGAATCGGAGTGCCTTCGATCTCACACAGCGCGTTGAGCGCGGCCCGCTGCTCGGCTTCTTTCTTGCTGTTGCCCCACGCGGCCGGATACGCCTGAGGTCCGATCACCGCGGAGATCTTGAAGCATTTCGAGTGATCGGGGCCCTTCTCGTCCAGAACTTGATACAGCGGAGTCGCTCCGAACTGCTTTTGCGACATCTGCTGCAGCATGCTCTTGTAGTTGCGGCTGAGCCGCGGTTCGATTTCCAGATCGAGCTCGAGGGCCATCGCACGTTCGACGAACGCACGCACCGCTTCGTGTCCCCCGTCGAAATAAACGGCCGCGACAACCGATTCGAAGACGCCCGCCAGAATCGACGACGGGATGTGCTGATGTGTCAGCAGGCCTTTGCCCAAGATCAAGAAGTCGTTGAGCGACAGTTGCTCGGCCACTCGCGCGCAGGTGTTGCGACTGACGAGAGACGACTTAATGCGCGTGAGTTCGCCTTCCGGGTATTCGGGAAACCGGTGATAGAGCGCCTCGCAAATGATGGCGCCCAGAATCGCGTCGCCCAAGAATTCCAGCCGCTCGTTGGACTCGATCCGCGTTCGCGCCACCGACGCGTGCGTGAGCGCCAACTCCAGCAGGCCGCGATCGCGAAACCGATACTGAAGAGCCTCTTCGCACAGGGAAATCTTCGATTCCGCGGTCAGCTCTTCGATCGGCTTGCCCATACCATCTCCTGCGTTTAAGTTAGGCCGCAAAACGGGCCTTGTCAATCAGAAGCAGACTTGGCTGATTCGCGCAACTCTTTAATCTAGCTTAATTTGGGAGAAACGGCCGAAAAGAATTCTTACAGGAACCTTCCAACACCTCCCCGGGCGCAAGTCGTATAAACATTGAACGCCCCGGCTGCATACAATCGCGCAAGTAGACAGTCGTGGGCAAGATTTGAATTAACAGGCAGAAGCGCTTTCTCCCCCCAAAAGGGCCACGGCGCTTTCGACGCAAAACAGGCACACAGGAGGAACGTTATGAAACTTGTCCAGGCAAACGCAAAATGGCTTGCCGCTTTGGCGTGCGGCGTGATGCTCGCCGGGGCCGCGATGGTTGTGGGGGAAGTTGGACGGACGAAGCAGCACGCAGAAGCGACGGACGTTCGTCAGCTCTCCAAGGTCTTTCGCGATGTCGCGAAAAAAGCTCGCCCGTCAATTGTGACGATCTACACAACGGGCAAGGCACAAAGCGTCCGTATGAACGACTTCGGCGGCGAGGACGGCCCCTTCGGTGAACTCTTCAAGAGTCAGCCGGAGATGCGTCAGTTCTTCCGTCAGCGTCAGCAGCAACAGGCCCCCGTGCACGGCATGGGCTCGGGCTTCGTGATCGATCCTCGTGGGATCATCATGACAAACACGCACGTGGTGAACGGCGCGTCTGAAGTCAAGGTCCGCTTTGCTGACGGACGCGAGCTGGTTGCGACGGGAATTAAGACGGATCCTCGCACCGACATCGCCATTCTGCGGGTCACCCCGGCAGCCGGCGAACACTTCGAAGCCCTCACTCTCGGAAATAGCGACCAGTCCGACGTGGGCGACTGGGTGCTCGCCATCGGCAGCCCGTTTGGTCTTGATATGACCGTCACTGCGGGCATCATCAGCGCCAAGGGTCGCCACATCGATAAGACCGATCGCGAAGACTTCATTCAGACTGATGCAGCCATCAATCCGGGCAATAGCGGCGGACCGCTGTTGCATCTGGACGGCGAAGTGATCGGCATCAACACGGCTATCTCGACCCGTAGCGGTGGGTATGACGGCGTCGGCTTTGCCGTGCCGATTAATATGGCCCACTGGGTCTCCGATCAGTTGATCGCCAAGGGGGCTGTGCGACGTGCCTATCTGGGCGTCGGCATTCAACAGGTCAACGGCACGCTGGCCGCTGTACTTCACGTCGCACCGGGAGAAGGCGCGGTCGTGGGTGAAATCAAACCGAATTCGCCTGCCGAGAAGGCCGGCCTGAAGACTCAGGACGTGGTTCTCGACTTCAACGGTCAAAAGGTCGCAGGACCGAGTGACCTGGCGGGAATCGTTGAGCGGTTGGACGTCGGACAGAGCTATCCGATGACTATCATGCGAGACGGCAAACGGATGTCGATCCCCGTCACCGTGAAGGAGATGCCCTCGCGCTATACGGCGCTTGCTCAGGACGAGTCCGAAGAGGGAAGCGCTCAGAAGAACGGAAACTCTAACGAGCCGATGTCGTTCGAGGACCTGGGCCTCGAGATCCGCGAATTGACGCCGCAACTGTCGAAGGAACTTGGTGTCAAAGATGCCAAGGGAGTTGTGGTCGGCACGGTGAAAGCGGGAAGCCCGGCCGAGGAAGCCGGTCTCCGCGAAGGAATGGTAATCGAGACTGTCAATAAGCAGCCGGTTACCAACGCTGAGGATTTCAAAGCGGCGATGAAGCGCGGCTCTCTCAAGGATGGGCTGATCTTCCAAATCCGCACGGCTCGCGGGACGACTCTGCTCGGTGTTCGCAAAGGCTAATGGAGCCTCGTCCGCTCAGTGACTGAACTGGGCCGGGACCATCGCGCTGCGGTGGCCCCGGCCTTTTCTTTTGAGGCTTGGGGTGCGCACAGATCCCTGCCGAGCCGCTGGCGTGAGCCGGCGGTTGCTTCGCGTTTATCAAGCACCCGGCGGCTGATGCCGCAGGCTCGACGGGGTCTATGCCGGGACGAGGGCCTCGATGTGTGCCTCGACCGACTCGGGCAAAACTTGGAGGTTGTAGCCACCTTCGAGCAGGCTGACGATCTTTCCGCCGCAGTATTGGTCGGAACACGAGGTTACGAGTCGGGTCAGCTCCACGAAGTCTTCGTTCTCGAGTCCGAGTGAGCCGACGGGATCGGCCCGGTGGGCATCGAAGCCCGCGCTGATCAAAATCAATTCAGGCTGCGCGTGGCGAGCAGCCCGCTCGAGAGCGGTATGAAAGCGTTCGCGAAATTCGCGACGTGGAAGGCCAAACTGCAGCGGCACGTTCGAGATGGCTCCCAATCCTGGACCGCTGCCCGTCTCATTCGCGTCACCCGTGCCCGGATAAAACGGAGACCGATGGATCGAAAGGAAATGGACGCGCCCGTCGGAATAGAAGGCGTCCTGGGTCCCGTTGCCGTGATGCACGTCCCAATCGACGATCAAGGCCCGGGAAAGCCCCAACTTGTCGATAGCATGCCTTGCGGCAACCGCCACATTGTTAAAGAGGCAGAACCCCATCGGAGCGTCATAGAGGGCATGGTGACCCGGCGGCCGGACCAGGCACAAAGCGCGACGATGCCGACCCGAAATGACCTCTTCAACCGCGGCCACAGCCGAGCCGGCGGCCCGCCCGGCCGCCTCGTAGGAATCGGGACTCATCACCGTGTCGACTTCGACCTGTCCGCCCCCGGCATTGGCCCAAGTCTCCACTTGCCAAATGTAGTCGGCGTCATGAGCGCGGCCCAATTCCTCCGTCGTCGCCGGCCGCACGGTGCCCGAGTCAAAGCGTTGGTCGAGATGGTTGGCCCTCAGATGGGCGTAGAGTCGCCGCAACCGCTCGGGCGACTCGGGATGCCGACCGGTTTCATGCCGCAGGAACCAGGGGTCGGAATAAAGGACGGCCGATAAAGCCTTCGGCACGGCAAGCTCCCGAGATTTTGGAACTAAAACGAGCGTCGAGGAGTCTCTATTCTGAAGGGAGTCAGTGAAACTGCCTACCGAGCTCGGCTCGCTTCGCAGTTTCCGGCGGCTCTATCCCTCAACCGACGGGGATCCCGACGTAGAATCGGTGAGATAGCTCACTAAACCTGCTTGACAGTCGCAAAAACGGGGTGATAACGTAAAGAGGGGAAGGCTGAATTCTCGGCAGTGGTGCACAATTGATTCGTGGTCGTAGGGGCCGGTGACCACTAGGATGTTCCTCCAAATCGCTCGACTTCCCAAGCGGGCAAAGCGCTTATCGATTCGCTTCAAGGACTTCGGCAATCAATTTAAGTGGCTCATCATCACGTTGAATGGGAGGCCGCGGCGCTTCGCATGACGCCAAGTGTGCGCTACGAAACGCCCGATCCCACCTCGCCCAAGTG
>DASRXU010000562.1:0-4303 GCA_035687365.1 Planctomycetaceae bacterium
GCAATTTTTGGGCAAGGTCCCGTTGGGCTCTCGGCGACGCAGTTGGCCGCCGCGCAAGGGGCCAAGGTCATTGCTCTGGACGTCGAGCCCGCACGTCTAGCCAGATCCAAAGCGTTCGGTGCCGCGGCAACCATCAACCCAAGAGACGGTCACGTGAAAGACCAAATTTGGGAACTGACACGCGGCAAAGGCGCGGACAAATCTCTTGAGACGTCAGGCTCCTCAGCAGCCGCAAAAGACGCCCTGGACGCCGTCAAAACCTGGGGAGTGGCGACATTCGTTGGCCTTGGCGCTGAAGTTGCGTTCGATGTGCGAGCTTTTCTGGGGAAGCAGATTACGATCCTGACATCGTGGAGCATGTCGATACTGGATCAGAAGGACTGCGCCGAGTTCATCATCGAGCGCGGAACCGATATCGATTCGCTTTTCACCGACACCTATCGGCTGGAACAGGCCGAGACCGCCTATGGAAATTTCGATAGGCAAACGAGCGGAAAGGGGGTCTTTCTCTTCCCCTGACCTGAGTGCGGCCGACCGTGCGGAAGCAATCCGACGCCCTGGCGGCCGCCCATTTGTGTCCGCCGACGAGATATGCACCGACGCGAGTTCGCTAGTACCGGCACGAAATCGGTAGCTCTTCGGCGGGGAACAGCGTAATGATTCTGCACCCCGTATCAGTGACGACGACTTCTTCCTCAATTCGGGCGGCGGAGTACCCATCGGTCGCGGGACAATAGGTTTCGAGAGCAAAGACCATACCCGTCTTTATCTCCATTGGAGCCTCAAGCGAGACGAGCCGCGAGATGATCGGCCGCTCGTGAAGGGCGAGACCGATGCCGTGGCCGAATTGAAGGCCGAATGCGGCCATCTCATCCGGGAAGCCAAAGTCTTCCGCCTTAGGCCAAACTTTGACGACCGTGTCGGTCGAAACGCCCGGTCGGATCAGGTCGATGGCCTTGTCGAGCCATTCCCTGCAGGTCTTGTACGCGTCATGCTGAGCCGGCGTCGCGCGGCCGACATTGAAGGTCCGGTAGTAGCAGGTCCGATAACCGACGAAGGAATGTAGGATATCGAAGAAGGCCTGATCGCCGGGGCGAAGCAGACGATCGGTGAAGTTGTGCGGGTGAGGATTGCAACGCTCGCCCGAAATCGCGTTGATCGCCTCGACGTCGTCGGAACCCAGCTCGTAAAGCAACTTGTTCACTCGCGCGACGATATCGTTTTCGCGCACTCCCGGCTTCAGCTCCTCCCAGATCAAGTGATATGCGGCGTCCACCATCGCGGCGGCCTGGTTGAGCAGCACGATCTCATCGATATTCTTGATCTCGCGTGCGTCGAGCATGACCTGTTGTCCGTCGACGATCTTGAGACCGACGCGCTCCAGCTCCAGCCACATGCCCGGCTCAATGAGGTCCACCCCAAGCGGCATGTCCGCGACGCCGGCCTGGACAAGCAGATCTTTGATTTCTTCCGCGTGACGCTTCATCAATCCGGCGGACGGGGGCACCGTGCCGCGCATCCCGAGCATCCCGGCACGAAAGTTTTCAGCCGGTAGCCAGTCGCAGTAGAGCCGATGATGGACCGACGCAGATCCGAAGTCCCATAGCACCGGGGCCTTATCGCTTGCCAATAGGGCGAAGCGGCAAAGCTTGTCCCGCTCCCACTCGCCGATCTTGGTCGAAGTCAGGTAGCGAATGTTGTTGACGTCGAACGTCAGCAACGCGCCCAGTTTGGAATTGGCCAGAGCCCGACGGGCGCGCCCCAGTCTGTAGGCGTGCATCCGCCGGAAATCGACGCGGCCCTCAAAATCGACCCCCATGTGGCCAGGCTGGGGAATCGCCCGATTCCAGTTCCAGTGAGGCGCGAGGGCCGACGGAGGGTCTTCGGGCGGGGCTTGACGGCATGCTCATTCATCTCGGGCTGCTCCTGAATTGCGATCAGCGAAGTCGCGCAGGCTGAAGCGCGCTCCGGCTAGACAAGCACCATTCCGCCGTCGATCGAAATATTCTGCCCGGTCATGTAATCCGAATCCGACGACGCGAGAAACGTCGTCGTTCCGGTTATGTCATCGGGCGTCGCCGCGCGGCCGCGCAGGATGCCGGCGGAGAACTCGGACATTGCCTGACCAGGACGCTGCGACGCGCCGATCGCCATCAGATCCTTGTCAAGCTGCTCCCAAAGCGGCGTTGCCACGACTCCCGGAGAGAAGCTGTTGACGGTAATGTTGTTCTTCGCGAGCGCGCGAGCGCCCGACTGGGTCAGGGAGATCACGCTGAATTTCGATGCGCAATAGGGCGCGATATTATCGTAGCCCTGGCGGCCCGCGATGGAGGCGGTGTTGACGATTTTTCCCCCAGTTCCCTGCGCAATCATTTGCTTGGCCGCCTCTTGCATGCCGATCAGCACGCCGAGACCGTTGACCTTCATGATCAGATTCCAATTGTCTTCGGTCACGTCCAGAAAATTCATCGGCTTGTTGAGGCCGGCGTTGTTGAACATCACGTGCAACGCGCCAAATTCCTTGACCGCGCGTTCGATACCTGCGCGAACCTGCTTCCGGTCTGTCACGTCGAGTTTCACTCCTACGGCGCGACCATCCTGAGCGTGAGCCCGGTCCTTCGCTTTTCCAGCGAAGATCGTAACGTGATCATCAAGATCGGCGTACACGACGTTGCCGCCTTCCCGCAGAAGCGCGTCTGCGATCGACGCTCCGATGCCTCGAGCGGCGCCAGTGACCATGCATGTTTTACCAGATAGCCTTCCCAACTTCTCCTCCCAAACTCCGTTGTCTTCGCTTGCGGTGTTCCTGCTTTCAACTCGCCAGCGTCGGTTTCCCGGTTTCGGCCTTTCTCTGTTTTTCCGCCGACAGTTGGTTGAGCTCCGCGAGAATGGCGTCTCGGTCCTGATCTATCGCCGGCGCGGCCCATCTTATCGATCCCGGTGTGGCGGACAAACGAATAACGATGTTGTGCATCGGCAGTGATCGTGGACCATCGACCGCATCGACCAGGACCTCGCGGCCCACCACGTAAGGATGGTCGATAAGTTCCGCCACCGAATGGACCGGACCAACCGTCACGCCGGCGGCCTCGAACAGGGACAGATTTTCGGTGCGCGACCGCCTGGCGATGAATTCGCCGATGATCTCATCGAGAGCGTCCCGGTGGGTCAAACGCTCGTCATTGCTCCGGAATCGGGGATCATTGACCAGATCGGCGCGTCCGATCGCGTGGAAAATCTTTTCGGCCATGCTTTGCATCGATCCAGAAAGCGCGACGTAGTGGCCGTCCGCGCAAGCATAGATATTCCGCGGCGCTGCGTGGGTGGACTGGTTGCCGTTCCGACGCATCGGAAATTGGGTGAGCCGGTATTGCGCCGCCGCAACGCTGATCAGGGAGAAGATCGGCTCGAACAGAGACACATCGACGACCTGGCCTTGCCCCCCCTGGACTTCAACGGAGCGGACCGCGGTGAGGAGCCCGATCGCTGCGTAAAGACCGGCGATCATGTCGGCGGTGGCCAGTGGCGGCAAACAGGGCGGCGAGTCGGCGAACCCGTTTAGATCGGCAAATCCGGACATTGCCTCGACCAAGGTTCCAAAACCCGGTTTGTCACGGTACGGCCCCGTTTGTCCCCACCCGGACAAACGTACGATCACAAGCCGACGATTGATCGAGAGCAACTTCTCGGGCGCCAAACCCATTCTTTCCAGGGTACCGGGCACGAAGTTCTCGACCAATGCATCGGCCGTCTCAATGAGCTGGCAGATAATTTCCCGATCGTTGTCTCGGTTCAGGTCGAGCGCTATGCTGCGCTTGCTGCGCGAATATGTCCTCCAGAAGATCTCGCAGTCTTTCACTCGCCAACGCCTGAGGTCATCCCCGCGCTGAGGGTGCTCGACTTTGATGACATCAGCGCCAAGATCCGCAAGAACATGCGTTACCATGTTGCCTGCGACCAGGCGCGAAAGGTCCAGAATTCGAATGTCGGACAGCGGGCCACGGGAATTCTCGCGCGCTTTGGGCGGGCCCATCCGATCCCCATTCGCAGTTGTCATCTTGCTGAGCTCAGGCACTCCGCGGCTGCGTGGTTACTGCTAGCGCCGTCCAGCGTCCTTTGTCAACGGTATACGGGCTACGCTCCAGAGTACCAAAATCTGAAGTGGCGGCGTCCTCTGGTTGCATGTCACCGGATCGTCCCTCGAACGGTCTTATGCCGCGAGCCGTCGGCGCCAGGCCGCGATTTCGCTGTTTGACAGGCCACGCCCGGAACTCAGGCGGCCATACAAACGCGGTTGCAGCTA
>DASRXU010000563.1:0-8665 GCA_035687365.1 Planctomycetaceae bacterium
GGCCCGCAAGAGATTCAAGTCGGCATGCTCAAGCGATTGCGAGGGACGCCCATCATCCGACACGATGCGGAATGGGCCATGCGATACAGCTCGCAACCGCCTTACGAAATTCTCTCGAACCGCTTGCTCGACGCCGACACGGTCGCCCGGCTGGCCCGCTTCGCCCGCTTTTGGGACCTGGTCGCCAACAGCGGCAACTTCATCGAATCGGCGCCGCTGCTGTGGCGTGATCGGTCGCCGTTCACCGGCTTTCTGACGTTCGTGGATTGGCTCTACGCGCGACTTGGCCGAACTTGGCGCATCCCGCTGGCCGAATTGACCGAAGGCGTGTTCCGTTATCTGATCGACGTGTTGGAACAAGAGGCCCAACCGACGGCCGAAGCAATCTGGCGCGACTACCGCCGTGGCGGACGGCCCGACCGCCCGGGATTTTTGAGCCCGTATGTCGAGGCTCCCTCACGGCGCACGCTGGTGACCCAGCCAAGTCGTGCCCGTCGCCAAGCGCGGCATCAGCTCTCGTAACGCTACGAGCGACGATCGGATCAAGATCTTTTCAGCCGTCCGACCCACCGGAAATCTCAGGTGTCGCCCCAAGGAAAGGACGAGGGCGGCGAAATACCTGTTGAGGACGGATCGTTGCCACGTTGAGCGCTGAGGTAAGTCCTGATTTCCGACCGCCGTTCGGTCGCGTGTTCGCAGGTGACGTAAAGAAATCCGCTATTCTCGCGCGACCTTCGCGCCCCTAGGATTCAGCAAGGCGATTTCGCCCCGCAACGCTTCGCCCAGGAGAGCCGAACATGTCGACAGCCCAAACCAACGCCGAAGTCGCAGCCCAACCCTCGCAAACACCCGTTGCTCGATCGCCGCGCGTCCTGCGAGTTTGGCCGGCTGTGGCGATCGCCGTCGCTTACTGGCTGGCGATCTTGGTGATTTCGCGCCTGGACCTCGTGATCTCGACGACATTTTTCGCCACGGTCATTACCAGCGTCCTCACCGGATTCGTTTTCCTGATTTGGTTGCTCTCCCGCCGAGCCATTCCCGGCCGCGACCGCCTGATGGTGCTGTTCGCCCTGGTCGGGGGCACCGTGCTCGTCAACTACTTGTCCGACGCCTCGGTCGGCGTCATGGGAATCTTGTTTGCCGGTCCCGGCGTCTTGTGCACCGCCTGGGCCGCTTGGCTGCTGGGGGCGCGGAAGTGGTCGCCAACTGTGATCCGCAACGGACTGTTGATCGTGCTCGCGCTGGTGTGGGCTCAATTCACGCTGGTTCGCATTAACGGCGTCGATGGGCGACAGCAGGCCTCCATTAGCTTGCGATGGACGCGAACGCCCGAAGAACTCTACTTGGCTGAACACGCATCTGCAGCCCCGGTCCTGTCGTCTCAAGCCGCGAAAGCCGAGACAAATCCAACGTTGGTGGTGGCCGCCGGCGACTGGCCCGACTATCGCGGCGCAAATCGGCAAGGCGAGCTGCATGGAACGAAGATCGCCACCGACTGGAAGGCGACCCCGCCCAAACTCGTCTGGCGGCAGCGCATCGGACCCGCTTGGTCCTCGTTTGTGGTGCTGGGCAATCACCTCTTCACGCAGGAACAGCGGGGCGAAGACGAAGCCGTCGTCTGCCTAGACGCGACAAGCGGCAAGGAACAATGGGTCCATCTCGATAAGAGTCGATTCTCCGACGGGCAGGCCGGCGCGGGGCCCCGCTCAAGCCCGGCGTTTGCCGACGGTCGTATTTACTCGATGGGGGCGACGGGCATCGTCGATTGCCTCGACGCCGCGACGGGTCGACAAATCTGGTCACGCAACGCGGCGACTGAGGCAGCGGCGCCCCAACCGATGTGGGGATTCTCCAGTTCACCTTTGGTCGCAGTCGGCGTTGTAATCGTGTACGCCGGCGGGCCGGGGGAAAAGGGACTCTTGGCCTTTCGCGCCAAAGATGGGGAGCCGGCCTGGTCGGTAGCCAGCGGCGTCACGAGCTACAGCTCGCCGCAGCTAGTGACGTTGGGCAAAGAGCCACAGGTGCTGTTCTTCAGCGACGCGGGGCTGATCGCTGTCGACCCGGCGTCGGGAAAGCTTCGCTGGCGCTATGACGCACCCGCCACCCAGATGTGGCGCGTGGCCCAACCGCGGCAGATCGGAGACTCTTCGATCATTCTGGGCTGCGAGGATCTCGGACTGGTCAAACTCGACCTGGCGCAGCACGACGGGACTTGGACGCCCACGGTCGCGTGGAAGTCCCAGGCGCTGCACCCGGCATTCAACGACTTCGTTTATCAGGACGGCTTTGTGTATGGCATCGACAAGGGGCTCTTGTGCTGCGTCGACGCCCAAACCGGCACACGCCGCTGGAAAGCCGGACGTTATGGCTACGGACAACTGCTGTTGCTCGCCGACCAGAAGCTCTTGTTTGTGATCTCGGAGTATGGAGACGCAGCGTTGGTCTCTGCCCGCCCGGATCACTACGAAGAGCTAACCCGCTTCACTGCCATCGCCGGGAAAACCTGGAATCACCCGGTCATCGCCCGCGGACGGCTCTACGCGCGGAACAGCGAGGAGATCGCTTGCTACCAACTCGCGACTCCCGAGCTGCACGCGGCGCGAAGCGACGGTGAATCGCGGACAGTGGCAACTCGTGTGAGCCGTTAACGCGCCTGCAGCAATGCTACGAGCCGACGGACAATTGTCCGCGGGCTCGTGAATTTCAACCGGCGATCACACGGCGGCTATTTGTCGGTCTTCACATTGTGACTGATCGGGATCGTCACGCAGTACTTGCCGAACATGTTGATAACCAAGGTCGCCTTGTTGTCTTTCACATCCTTGATCGTCAGTGCGAGTTCCGCTTTGGGTGCGTCGGTGGCTTCCTCGAATGACGACTTTGAGAGGGGCTCTTTGCTCGCGCTGAAGACGTTGAGGAGATAGTCGTCGCCTTCTTTTTTGACGCTGCAGATCAGACACGTGACCTCACGCTCTTCTTCCTCGGTCTTGAATTTCATTTTGCGAAGCTGTTTGTCGGTGGCCGGCTTGCCGTCGACGAGCGGATTGAAGTCGCCCGACATGAAGATGTAGCACAGGCCGACGCCGCGGTCCTTTTCCGAGTCCTTCGCGTCGCGGTCTTCGCGAAACCCCTTGAGCGGAACCAGAATGATCCCCTGGTGGGAATTCGGGTTCAACAGGCCGACTGCCTTCTCCGCGTCGGCGTCGATCTTGACCGGCAGATCCTTCTGCGTCTTGGTGAAGAGTTCGACCAGCTTGCCGCCATACTCTTTGGCAATCTCCGGTTCCATCTCGGTCAACGGGCTATCTTCGGCCCGCGCAGGGTTACCAGTCCACACGAAGCACGCCGCGAACAGCAAGACCGGAAGCAGTTTTCTGGCAACCATTCTCGTACCCTTTGGCCGCAATGTGAAAATCGATCGAGCATTTTCGCAGAAAGAAATCGGCGGCGCGAAAGAGCCGCCGTCCGAAAGTCCTACCGCGAGGAGGACAAGCCGGTTTCAGGAAAGAAACGCGTTTCGCGACGCTTCGTGTTCGACGCGTTCCTGCCCTTCGCGACGATTCATTCTAAGTGCGTCGCCGCCCTCACACCACGGAGCGTCTCGCGCCGCGCGTTGCAAACCTGTCATGTTCACAACGGACGGGTGCGACTCTCGAGCAGCGCTTTGGCTTGCTGCAAATCGTGTGTATCGAACCCCTCAGTAAACCAGCCGTAGCACGCGGCGAGTAAGGGCCGCACTTCCTCTTGGCGGTCTTGAGTTTGGTACAAACGTGCCAGGCTCATCGCCGCGCGCAGCTCCAGCGATTTGGCTTGCTGTTGCTGGGCAATCTCAAGAGCCCGGCGAAAACAGGCTTCGGCGTCGCGGAATGCGGCTTCACCTGTTTCCTTCCGTAGCAAGAACTCGCCTTGCAGGCGGTAGAGCTCGGCTCCATGGAAGCCTTCTCCTGTGCTGTGCATCAAGGCCTGCGCTTCCGCCAGCACGCTCAGGCCTTCCCCGATCTGTCCGTCCCTGCCCAGCGTGTCGGCCAACAGGGCGAGAAAGTAAGTCCGGTACGTCTCACTTCCGGTCGCCACCCAGGCGGCAAGCCCCTGGCGCAAGTGGGCGATGCCGTCGACCCGCGCCGCCCCTCCCTGGCCGGCTTGGGCCCACCCGCGCATGACCAGGCCACCGGCCAGCCAGAACGAAAGCCCGTGCTCGGCCGCGATCGCCGTTGTCGCCTGGGCGCTTTCCTGGACGGCCAGCTCCTCGCGGCGGTACTGACAGAGCATCGCTGAGAAGTGCAGCGCCAGCGCCACCGTGCTGGGTTGGCCCAACTCTTCGGCCAAGGCGACCGCCTCGCGGCTACGCTTCACCGCTTGGTCCGGGTAACCCAGCAGCCAGAGGGCCACGGCCCCGAAAGCGAGACACGCCACGCCCGGGTCCTGCCCGTAAAGAAACGTGTGCCCATGGTGTCGTTCGGGGTTGTAGAGCGCAACGCCCTGCTCCATGTGTTCCCGCGTGGCGGCCGGTTCGCCGAGGCAGAGTGACGTGACCGCGAGCGCCTGGCGCACCTGGAGAAGTTGGGCCGGATCCTGGTTGCGCTGGGCCAGCTCGAAGAGGCGCTCGGCCAGTTCCCGTGCTTTGCCGAGCTCGGAACGCACCTTGTAGAACAACCACAGGCCCCACAGCACGGGGAAGAGCGGCGTAGCCGTTGGCATCTGTTCATAGAGAAATCGCGCGCGGGAGTAGGATCGCTCTGCTTCCGGGGCGGCGAAACCTTGTGCGACCTGCAGCTGCATCCCCAGAGTCACTTGTAGGGGAAGTTCGCGGCGCGCGCGTGCGGGCGTGTCGGCTAGGGCTCGAAGCAGCCTCAGCCCGCGCCGCGCGAGGCCAACGGCCTCGTGGTGAGCGAAAACGCGAGCTGCGTTTTCCGCCGCCAATTGGTAGTAGTCGGCAGCACGTTCATGATCGCGCGCCGCTTCGAAGAGCATCGCCAGTTCAGCGGCTAACCCAGTGCTCTTCTCCCCATAGTGACTTAAGAGGGCCTCAGCCGCCGCCGCGCTCCACGCTGCTTTCCGCGTCGGCTGCAGGGCAGCGTACAGAGCGTTCTGATAGAGCACGTGCACGAACCGGTAACGCACGGTCAGCGTCCCATCGGGCAACGTCTGCTCGCGCATCCGCCGAACCAGAACGTGAACGCGCTCGAGAGCCTCGAGCCGTTCCTCCACTTCCGCGGGCGCTTGCCCGAGCACTTGGGCCACGACCGCCGAGCCGAACTCCGGCCCCTGCACACTGGCGGCCATTAGCAACTGGCGGTCGACGGAGCTGAGATGATCCATCTTCCGCTGGATCATGCTGCGGACCGATTCTGGCAACTCGCGTCGCAGATCCGGCATCGCCCGGACGAGCGCCCAGCGGTTTCCGTCCTGCACGATCACTCCGCGGTCGCGCAGATAGCGCAGCAGATCGACCATGAACAACGGATTGCCCTCGGTCCGCGCATGCAGAAGCGCCGCCAGTTCTTCCGGGAAGTCGTGCCCGGCAAAGGCCAGCGCCAAGTAACCGTCAAAGTCGTCTCGGCTCAAGAACGGCAGAGCAATCTCGCGACAGACGCCCCGCCCTTGCAGATCCAGCTTGACCAATCCGAAGGGGTGCTGGCCGCGCAACAGGTCGGAGGGCCGATAGGTCAGCACCAACAGTAAGGGCAATCCCGGGCACTTGCTGCCGAGGTAGGCCAACAGATCGACACTCGAGGGGTCGGCCCACTGGATGTCGTCCAAGAACATCACCAAGGGCCGACGCCGCAACATTTCGTACAGAAAGGCGACGAGTTCGCGTTTCCGACGTTCTTGCGAGGCTTCCTTCGCCTCGGCGAGGATCCGATCCGCAAACGCGTCGTCCGCGGCCAGAGGCGCCAGTTCCACATACCAACTCGGTGCGAGCAGCCTCATGACCTGAGCGGCGGATGCGCCCCCATCGCCTTGCAGCAAGCTCTCGAGCGCTTCCAAAAACGGTAAATACGCCTCGGCACCGGCCAGTCGCTCGGAGCAGCGCCCGCAGGCGAGGCTCAAACTGCCGCCGTCCGCCGCCAACTCTTCGAGCACGCTCTCGACGAGCGTGGTCTTACCCAGTCCCGGTTCGCCCGTAACACACAGCAGCAACCCGCTGCCGGCGGCCGCCTCCTCGAAGGCAGCGCGCAAGGCGGCCCGTTCCGGCTGGCGTCCGACGGTCGGGCGCGCGGCTGCGGCGGCCGACGACCCGACACGTCTGTCGGTTGCAATCGCCGTCAACCGGTTCAGTGCCACTTCGACCTCCGCCGCGGTGGGCCGCAGCCGCCCGTCCTTCGTCAGCATGTGCTGGATCAGAGCATCCAACGAGGCGGGAATCTCGGGGTTGAGGCGTGCAGGAGAGACGGGTGAATGTGTGATGATGGCTTGCAGGATGTCGGCCTTCGACTCGGCGCGGAACGGGTGCTGCCCCGTGGTCAGTTCGTAGAGCACCAAGCCGAGCGAAAAGACATCGGTCGCGGCATCCAGCGGTTGAACGCAGGCTTGCTCGGGCGACATATAGAGCAGCGTGCCGGCCCAAGCCCCGGGGTCGGTGCCGTCTGGCACAGGGACCTCGGGCCCGCGCATGGGAAGCCGACGGGCCAGGCCGAAGTCGAGAACCTTCACGAGCCCGTCATTGCGAACCATCAGGTTCTCGGGTTTGACGTCACGATGGACGACTCCCGCGGCGTGAGCGGCTGCCAGCGCCCGCGCGACCTGCGCGATTAACCCGGTGACTTGGCTCACCGGCGGGCGCTCGGCGACGAGCGTCGCGAGGGTCCGGCCCTCGATCAGTTCCATGCTGAGAAACGGACGACCCACGCACTCGCCCGTGTCGTAGATCGTGCAGATGTTCGGATGATTGAGCCCGCTTGCCGTGCGGGCCTCTCGTCGGAAGCGGGATAGCCAGAGCGGATCCCGAGCACACTCGGTCGGCAAGAACTTCAAAGCGACGAGCCGCTCGAGGCTGAGTTGCCGTGCCACATAAACCGCGCCCATGCCGCCGCGACCCAGTGGATTCAGGATCTCGTAGCCGTCGACCTCGGGCACGACTTGCGAGTCCTCGCCCAGATCGGCTGGGGACTGGGGCGTCTCCTGCCCCATCACAGTTGGCTGCTCGAGATACTCGGGCAGCACCGCGCGATACTGGGGGAAACGCCGCACGTATTCATCGAGAGTGAGCTGGTTATCTCCGCGCCGACGGAACTCGCGCTCGGCGGCGATCAGCTCCAGAGTCACCGCCCCGTCCTCGGCAAGTTCGGGATAGCGGGTCAGGTACTCTTCGACCCGTACAAGTTCCCCCGCCTTCGATCGCAGCTCCAGATCGATGTGCACCAGCTCGATCAAGACTCGCGAGCGCAAGGGTCGCCCAATCGGCAAATAGTCGTCGATCTGGGGACGCGGCTCGCGCCGCCAATCACTCTCGAACCGCTTGACGGCGTCCTTGAGCGCCATCCAGCTTTCGGTGAGCAGCGATTGGGCGGGATCGGCCTCGGGCAGCATTTGACGTCACCTTGTTGTCGAAACCAGATCGCGCGACCGCGGCGAGACGCACTCAGCTCTCGCGCTGCATCTCTTCGAGCCGATGCCGGATGCCCTCTCGCAGCAGGCGGACGGTTCGCTCCGCTCGTCCGACGCGCTCACTGATCTCCCGAGTCGTGTAGCCCTGCAGGCTCAGTTTTAAGATGGGGCGTTCTTCCTCGTCGAGGCCCGCAAACAACTGCTCGACCGTTTCGCTAAGCACGGCCGCTTCGAGCGGCGTCGGTTCGCGGCCAAAGTGTTCCGGCCACGGGGCCGCATCTTCTCGTCGCGGCGAGGCAACTTCCCGCGCGGCGTCCCGTCGCTCGGCGCGATGATAGGCGGCCCGCTCGGCGCATTTACGCACCGTGATCAATGTCAGCAGTCCCCACAGGCTGTTCCAGTTAACGACTTCCAAGTTCCCGTCCCCGTAGCGGGAAAAAAAACTCTTGTACGCGGATTGAACGACATCTTCGGGATCCACCTTGTGCCGCAGCCCGGCGTCGATGTGCCGCAGGGCAAGCGCGATGAGCTGGTGGGCGAAACGCTCGAAAAGTTCCTGGGCCGCCGCGTCGTCGCCGCGGTGCAGCCTGGCTAGGAACTCGGCGAACGAATTCGACATGGTCCGCGTCCACGGGGGTTCTGACACGGGCTGGCGGCGCCGGGTTAGCGACGAAGTGCCGCAAAATTCTTTGCCGAATTCCGGCGCGGCCCAGATTTACTACTTGGAGATTTGGCGGCCTGCGGAGAAAAGCCACAGCCGATCACTTCGGGGGGTCGGCGAATTTGGGCAAGCCCGCACGCGCCGTGGTGGCAGCCCGCATTGTACGGGACTGTCTTTGGTCCGCAAGGTTCTGGCTTCGTTCCGCCAGGTGCGGCCGGCCAAGTCCTCCTGTTCGGCTCCTCCCCTCGTGAAATCATTTCTCGAAAGGTCAGCTGCTGGCGAGGCCAGGGCTGAAACAAACTATGAAGATGAACTCCCGTCCTACGCGCAGAAAACGCCGGCACGACTACACCGTGCCTGCTCTGGAGTCTCTCGAAGAGCGCACGCTTTTGTCGGCGACGGCGTCGTTCGTCCCTGCGACGGGCGTCTTGTCCGTCGTCGGTGATAACCAGAACA
>DASRXU010000564.1:0-4045 GCA_035687365.1 Planctomycetaceae bacterium
CAACATTGGCTGACCATCGTCCGCCCGGCGAATCCCGTTTCTCACACCGCGTTCTTGTTCATCACCGGTGGATCGAATGGCGGCAAACCGCCGAAGAACGCCGATCTGCTGATCGCGTCGCTGGCGGCGGAAACGCACTCGGTTGTGGCCGAGTTGAAGATGGTCCCCAACGAGCCGCTGATTTTTCACAACGACGGCGTGAAGCGCACCGAAGACGATCTGATCGCCTACACGTGGGACCAATTCCTCAAGGGGGGCGACGACGAGTGGCCGGCCCGCCTGCCGATGGTGAAGAGCGCCGTCCGCGCGATGGATTGCGTGCAGACTGTGTTGGCAGACAAAGAATACGGCGGCTTCAAGGTCGACAAATTCGTGGTGGCCGGCGGCTCGAAACGCGGCTGGACCACCTGGTGTACGGCAGCCGTCGATCCGCGGGTGGAGGCCATCATTCCGCTCTCGATCGATTGCCTCAACTCGGGCCCGTCGATGCGGCACCACGTTGCCGTCTACGGTTTTTACACCCAATCCGTCGGCGACTACTTCAACCACAAGATCACGGCCCGCGGGAACGACCCGCGGATGAAACTGCTCAACGACATCGAGGATCCCTACTCGTACCGCGACCGGTTCACGATGCCCAAGTACGTCGTCGGAGCGGCCGGAGACCAGTATTTCTGCCCCGACAATTCGCAGTTCTATTTCGACGATCTGCCGGGCGAAAAATACCTGCGGTACATTCCCAACACCGACCACGGATTGGGCGGCTGCGACGTGCGCGAGAGCGTGGTCGCTTACTACGATTCGATTCTCAAGGGGACGCCCCGGCCTCAATTCACTTGGAAGTTTGTGCCCGATGGCTCGATCCGCGTCCACGCCGTCACCAAGCCGATCGCGGTCAAGCTCTGGCAAGCCACCAACCCCAAGGCGCGTGACTTCCGCATGGAGACGATCGGCCGCACGTTCAAGAGCCGCGACCTGAAAGATCAGGGGGACGGCGTCTACGTGGCAAAGCTCGTCAAACCCGAGCAGGGGTGGACCGCGTCGTTCGTCGAGCTATCGTTCGACGTCGGGGCGCCCTATCCGCTGAAGCTCACGACGGCCGTCCGCGTCACGCCAGATACGCTCCCGTTTAAGGATCTCAATCCGCTGACGGCCCCCAAGGAAGCGCCGCATCACACCGCGAAGCGATAACGGTGGAACGATCAGGCGAGCCCGCCTACTTGGGCGCGCGGATTTAGAGCCGCGCCCGTCAGGAAGCGGGCTATTCCGGCCAGAAGTGAGCGTCAGCCCCCGCTCCCTCACGAACATTTGCATCGACGTCGTAGCTCGTCGAGACGGCCGCAGTTGGAAGCTTCGATGGTGGAATCATTGCCGCGTTCCTTTTCCCAAGCCGACGGCTTGCCGTCGTCTTATTGGTGCGCACGCCAGAACGACGGCGGAGCCGTCGGCTTGGGAAAAGTGTGCCTCGCTAACAATCCCTCGTTGATTCGTTCATCCGGGCTCTCAAAACGACTTGCGCCGGAGATGCAAAATGTGCTCACGCTCGCGGCTCCAAAACTCGATTCTCCCTAGGCACTTCATGCCGCGTTGTGTGCGCGATTCCGCGAACTTGTTTCATGCGGCTCGCCAATATGCGAGCCTGATCGTGGTCGGCCTGCTGCTTGGCGGGATGACCTCAACAATCACGGCGGCGGCCGAGTTTCGGGCTGCGTCGGCCAAAGCCGACATCACTCCGAGCGAGAGCGTCGATCTCTGGGGCTATAGCGATCGCAGCGGCCCGTCGATCGGCACGCACGATCCGCTCTTCGCCAAGGTGTTGCTGCTGGACGATGGCCAGCATCGCCTGGCTCTGGTCACTCTCGACCTCGGTCGTCCGTTCGGCACCGACTCGATGGAGAGCGTGCGGCGGCGCGTGCGTGCGGCGGCCCGCGTCGAGCAGGTCTTCTTCTGCGCGTCGCACACGCACTCGGGGCCGTTCATCAACGACAGCTATCCCGAAGGAAAACGACCCGCTTGGGAAACGCGGGCCCTCGATCGAATCGCGGCGGCCATCGAGGACGCGGCCGGCCGTCTGCAGGCGGCCGCGCTCGGCGTCGGCGAGGGAGATATTTTCATCGGCCACAATCGGCGTTACGTCCGTCCCGACGGCACGGTGAAGATGCTCTGGCGAAACGCGACCAAAACGCCGACTCATCCGCTCGATCCGCGGGTTGGCGTGCTCCGCGTCGATGATCGGCACGGTCACGTGCTGGCAGTCCTCGTCAATTACGCCTGCCATCCGGTGATCTTTGGTCCGGACAATCTCAAATTCTCGGCCGACTATCCGAGCACGATGGCAGCCGTCGTCGAGCAGGCATTCGGCGAAGGAACCGTCTGCCTCTTCCTGCAAGGAGCGGCCGGCGACATCAATCCTTACTTCGACAAGATGCGGCTCGAAGAAGACGCCGAAAAGCTGATGCGGCAGACGGGTCGCGAGCTGGGTGAGGAGGCGCTCCGCGTCGCGCGGACGATCGAACCCCAACCGCCCGCCAAGCCCGAGCTGCAATTCACCCTCGACGTGCGACACTTCAAGCCCCGCTACGATCCGCAGACGCTCTTGGCTCAGCTCAAGAGCCAGGTGAAGCCCGAAGTGCTCGAGCGCTATCGCGCGTACCTGAACGCTCCGCTCGACTTTCCCGTGACGACGCTCTTGATCAATCGGCAGATCGCTTTGATCGGCATGCCGGGTGAACCGTTCGTCGAATTCGGCATCGCCTTTCGCGATCGTTCGCCGGCCGCCCACTCCTTCTTCTCCGGCTACGCCAACGGTTACCACGGCTATTTCCCGACGATCCGCGCCGCGGTTGAGGGCGGGTACGGTGCCGAAGGCATCGTCGCCCGCACCGAAGTCGGCGCCGGCGAAGCCATGCTCGACACGGCCCTGATTCGCCTCTACACGATGCTGGGCCAACTCAAGCCGCTGTCGCGCTGAGCGGCCCCTCTTCGGGAGGGCGCGGCGGTTGGAGTGCGCGGCGGCCACGACCGCAGTACAATCAAGGCGATGAGCACCGAACCGAACCGCAGCGATCCCATCGAGTCCGCCCCGTCACCCGTAGCGGCCGTTAGCCAGAGTAAAGGGAAGCGCAAGCCCGCGTGGTCCCTGGCCGCGATTGTCGGGGAAATCGGCGCGAGCGGCGTCTGCTTTGCCGCGCTTTTCTCGGGGCTCCGCACGGCAGTGGCGGTCTTTTGTTGCTGGGCACTTTTTTCAGCGGTGCTTTGGATCGCCTGTCGGCGCTGGCGGCTGCGGCAGGCAGGCCCCTTGGTTCCGCTGCCAATCGCAAAAACCCCGGTTTGAAGTCCGGGCACAGGCCGCCGCCAACGCCCAGCACCCAGTCGAATTAGCCAACGCGAAAAGTCCCGATGGACGTCCGCCTCGAATGCCCGTGCGGCGAGCACGTCATCGTCACCGAAGCATTGGCGGGGGCCACGCTCACCTGCGACTGCGGACGCCCCATTTCGGTTCCGTCGCTGCCCGCTCTGCGCGTCGCGGCGGGTCTGCCGCCCTACGATTACAGCCCCGAGCAAGTCATCGGGCAGATGCTGGCCGACGGCCGGCTACCCGGGACCAAGGTCTGCATCCATTGCGGTTTCGAAACCGAGCAGATCCTCGAGGTCTACACCGAATGCGAGACGCAATACCGTAGCGATTCGGGGATGCCGATTTGGTTTCTGCTCCTGACCGCCTTGATGTTGCCGATTACGTATTTGTTCCGTTGGGGAGAGGGAGGAGTGCAGTGGCACGGCCGGGACACAAAATTCCTGCTGCCCATCCCCGTTTGTGAACACTGCCAACGCCTGCTCCGACGACGCAGACTGCTCGAGGAATGCATGCAACGCATCCCCGAGTACCGCCGGCTGCTGGAGAAGTTCCCCAAGGCGCGTCTGAAACTACGGGGCCGCACGAGTCGATCTGCGCCTTAGTTGCTCCTCGGTCCCAAGCTCCGCTTGAGGGTGTCCGGGAATTGCTTGAGCTAAACCCAAGGGCCTCCGGGCGTTTATGTTTTTT
>DASRXU010000565.1:0-2516 GCA_035687365.1 Planctomycetaceae bacterium
TATGACCCGACCGGGGCCTTTGCCAACGGCCCTTCAGCTCGCACCGGGAAAAATCGCCACCAGCAATCGGCCGAATCGGAAAAGGACTTCAGCGATGACCACTAAAACGCCAGCCAGTGGCTCTCAATCGCCGCATAGCGCGTCCACAGCCAGCACCAAGGCCCGGCTGATCGAGCGGGACCGCTCGCATCTGATCCATCCTCTGCACAATCCCCTGCACCAGGCGGCAGGACACGTGTGGGTCAAAGGGGAAGGAGCCGTCCTGACGGACGCCGACGGGAAGGAATACCTCGACGGACTTTCCGGTCTTTGGAATGTGACCGCGGGACACGGACGGCGCGAGTTGGCCGAGGCGGCCGCGCAACAGATGGAGACGCTGGCCTACTGTTCGGGGTACGCGGGCAGTACGAGTCCCTCGGCGATCGAACTGGCCGAACGGTTGGCGGCGATCACCTATCCGTCGATCAATCGGTTCTTCTTCACGTCGGGCGGAGGCGAGTCGAACGAAACGGCCTTCAAGATCGCCCGCTACTATTGGAAGCTCAAAGGCAAACCGGAGAAAACCAAAGTCATCTCGCGGCAATGGGGCTATCACGGCGTGACCCTGGCCGCGATGAGTGCGACCGGTATCGCCAGCTATTGGCCAATGTTCGAGCCGCGCGTGCCCGGCTTTGTGCACATCCCGTCGCCCTATCCGTATCGCTACCAGCCGCCGGCCGGCGTAAGCCCGGGGATCGCGGCGGCCGACGAGCTCGAGCGGGCTATTCTGCGCGAGGGGCCCGACACCGTCGGGATGTTCCTGGCGGAGCCCGTGCAAGGAGCGGGCGGTGTCATTGTTCCGCCCGATGATTATTTTCGCCGCATCCGCGAGATCTGCGACAAGTATTCGGTGCTCTTCGTTTCGGACGAAGTGATCACCGGTTTTGGCCGCACGGGAAAAATGTTCGGACTGGAACATTGGGGGGTCGAGCCCGACCTGATTTGCTTCGCCAAGGCGATTACGTCGGGATATTTTCCGCTGGGCGGCGTCGGCATCAACGACCAAGTGGCCGAAGTCTTCGAGGCGGCCGACAAAATCTGGATGCACGCCTACACGTATAGCGCGCATCCGACCGGTTGCGCTGTGGCGCTAGCCATGCTCGATGTCATCGAGCGGGAAGGCTTCGTCGCCCAAGCCCGCGACAAAGGCAAGCTACTGCTTTCGTCGCTCACGCAGGCGCTCGCCGATCATCCGCACGTCGGCGAAGTGCGGGGCCTCGGACTGATGTCTGCCATCGAGTACGTAAAGGATAAGGCGACGAAGGAAGAGTTTCCGCCGGAGGAAAAAGTCGGTGCGCGGGTGCACGCGGCCGCTCAGGAGCGAGGACTCTTTAGCCGCCTACGGGGCGACGTCTTTTGCCTCGCACCGCCCATTGTCACCAGTCAGAAACAACTTGAGCAGATCGTTTCGATCCTCAAGGATTCGACAGAGGCGGTGTTGGGGCGCGGGTAAGAAGTCCTACGTCTGTGTGCAGATAAGAACGTCCACCGCCTCCAAGCGAACCTCGCAGCCCGTAGCGTTTACCCGCTTTGAAGACACTGCTGAGCGGCGACCGCTCAGCAGTGGCACACACACGAATTTCAATGCCGACTTGACCACTCACGCCGGCGGAAGCAAGAAGTTTGCGGCTAAGATTACGGCCGCCATCGCCAGGCAATAGAAGCCGAAATACTTCCAACGGCCTCGCTCCAAGACGGCCGACAGGAAACGCAGCGCCAAGAAGCCGGCGGCAAAACTGAAAACCATGCCGACCAAGCCGGGCACCAACACTTCCATCAGCGTGCTTCTCGAAAGCTCGTGCGCTTTGAGGAGTTTATAGACGCTGTAGGCTTGCGCCGGCGGAGTCAAAACGACTGCCAGCGCGAAGCTGAAATCCTCGCAGACGGCGCGAGACGCTCCGCGAAGCAGTCCGGTCGAGATCGTGGCTCCAGAGCGTGAGAAACCGCGAAACGGCACACAGAACCCTTGCACCAGGCCGATCCAAATCGCAGACCCGCCGGTCAAGCGGCCGGTATTCGCGGAATCCCGTCCGCCAGCCGCCAGGATCAAGACCCCGACAGCGGCGAGGCCTGCGGCGACGACGGGCAAATACTTGAACAGCTCTTCAATTTCTCCCTTGGGGCGTTTCAAAATGTCGACCAGGATCACGTGCTCGATCACGAACTTCAGCCCCAATGCGACGACGCCCGTCACCGCCGTCGCCACGATCAGCAGCGTCAGAAACTGGCCCAGCGACCCTGCCTCGGCACCTCTGCCGTTCGTTGCGGTGCCGTTCTTGGGTCCCCACAACCGCCGCCAGCGCGGCCAGAAGTAGACGAGGACGGCGAACATGGTGCCCGTGTGCAACATCACGAGCAGAAAGACCTGCTCGGGCCGTGACGGATCCATCCCCATCACGCGTTGCGCCAGGATCACGTGCGCCGAACTGGAGACGGGCAGCAACTCGGCGGCACCCTGGATCAGGGCTAACAAGGCG
>DASRXU010000566.1:0-32719 GCA_035687365.1 Planctomycetaceae bacterium
GGCTTCGGCGAAATCCTCCGCACGCTCCTCGAGCAGACGAACAAGGTGCTGGGTTCCTGGGAGGAAGTTTGCAACGCCTCGCGCAATCAGCTCTTGCCGCCGCCGGTGGGAGGCGCCGTCGGATTCTCCGGGCTGCCCAAATACACGAATCTGTTCTGGGTCTATGCCTTTCTCGGCATTACGGCTGTGGTCGCCTATCGACTGAAGCAGTCGAGCACCGGGCGGGCGATGATCTCGGTTCGCGAAGACGAGATCGTTGCGCAATCGGTCGGAGTGAACGTGACCCGACAGAAAGTACGGGCCTTCGTGCTGGCGGCCCTATTTGCCGGTATGGCGGGGGGCCTCTTCGCCCACGAATTCGGCTTGATCCTCACGCCGAGCGACGCCGGCTTTCAGCGATCGTTCGAGTACGTGATCATGACCGTGCTCGGCGGACGCGGCTCGATCAGTGGAGTGATGCTGGCCGCGTCGCTCGTGACCGCCTTGCCGGAATTCCTGCGCGAGTTCGAGCAGTACCGACTGATCGTGTTCGCGCTGCTGTTAATTGTGATGATGATCGTGCGTCCGCAGGGGCTGTTGGGCGTCCGTGAAATTTGGGACTTTTGGAAGCGCCGCCCGCGCGCTCCTGTGCTCGTGCCGCTGCCACATCCGACGCGCACTGCGTCCTCTCGCCCCCCTTTGCCGGCTGATTCGGCCCTGCTCCAGGTCGACAAGTTGAGCCTGTCATTCGGTGGGTTGCAGGCCGTTCAAGATTTTTCGTTGCGCTTGCCGCGAGGCGCTCTGTATGGATTGATCGGCCCGAACGGCGCGGGGAAGACGACTGTTTTCAACCTCCTGACGGGCCTGTATGCGCCAAGCCGCGGTGAGATCCGTCTCGATGCTCGCTCACTCGTCGGTCTCCGCCCGCATCAAATCGCCGCCCGCGGCGTCGCGCGGACGTTTCAAAACGTGCGGCTGCTCACCCACCTGAGCGTGCTTGATAATGTGCGCGTCGCTGCTCAACTCCACACGCGGCAAGACTTGCTCTCGACTCTCTTAAGGACTCCCGCATTCCTCCGTGCGGAAGAATTAACCTTCCGCAATGCCTTCGACCTGCTCGAATTTTTCGGGCTGCAGCCGCGGGCGTTCGAGCTGTCGGGCAACCTGAGTTACGGTCACCAGCGGCATCTGGAGATTCTCCGTGCCCTGGCCACCGAGCCGAGCGTGCTGCTTTTGGACGAGCCGGCGGCCGGGTTGAACCTGGCTGAAAAGCGCGATTTGGCGAGCTCCCTCCGCAAGCTTCGCGACGAATTTGGCGTGTCCATTTTGTTGATCGACCACGACATGGGCCTGGTGATGGATGTCTGCGAGCGGATCACTGTGCTCGATCACGGAGTTAAGATTGCCGAGGGAACGCCGAACACGATTCGCAATGACCCGCGGGTGATCGCCGCCTATCTCGGAGAAGAGGCGGACTAACGGCCATGGCACTTCTGGAAGTCGACAACCTGTCTGTTTGGTATGGACCGGTGCAAGCGCTGCGCGAGATAAGTCTGCGCGTCGATGAGGGAGAAGTCGTCGCGCTGATCGGCTCGAACGGAGCCGGCAAATCGACGACGTTGCGTACCATTTCCGGCTTGCTCAAGCCCAAGTCGGGAAGCATCCGCTTCGATGGCTGGCCGATTGCGGGAAACGCTGCGCATACAATTGCGCGACAGGGAGTGGTACAAGTCCCCGAAGGACGCGGAATCTTCAACAATCTGACCGTCGCCGAGAATCTGGCCCTCGGCGGCTACTCGGACCGCGCCGGCGATACGGCTGTGGTTAAGCAGAGCCGAGACCACGCGCTCGCATTGTTTCCGGTGCTGTCCCAACGGCTCAAGCAGCCGTCGGGCACACTGTCTGGCGGCGAACAGCAGATGTTGGCGCTCGCCCGAGCCCTCATCGCGCGACCTAGGCTGCTGTTGCTCGACGAGCCGTCCCTCGGATTGGCCCCGCGGATCGTGCAGTCCATCTTTCGCGTGCTGGCAGAGATCAACCGGGAGGGGACGACCATCCTGCTCGTCGAGCAGAACGCTCGCCTGGCACTACGGTTGTCGAACCGGGCGTATGTGCTCGAGACCGGTCAGATTCAGATGCATGGCCCTGCCCGAGACTTGGCAGGGAGCGACGCAATTGCCAAGGCCTATTTGGGCGCTTCCGCGGGAAATTCGTCCGAAGACGCCGCCTCGCCCGATTGAAACGGCTCCGCTCCGAGAGGCTAAGCTGGTGAGCCCCTCGCGGACAACATTTCTTAAACCGCCGCAATGCCCCACAGCTGACTGTCGCGACGCGGCGACAACTGAAGATTTCCGTTCGCAACCTGCTCGTGGTCGTTTGGCAACGCGGCCCGATGGGGCGGTCGTCCCGCACCGGCCGGTCGGCGTAATTCGCAACTTTGCAACTGGGAAACTGGAGAACGAGCTAGGTTTGCTGTGAGCCCGCGACGGATGTGCCGCCGCACCCCTTGGGCCATTTCTTCGAGCAAACAGGGCTTCAGGCAGACAGGGGCAGAGTGATGAAGCGTGTTTCAATTCGAATTGCATCCACGGCACTGGCCCTTTTCCTGGCGGCGCCCGTGGGCTTGGTGAGCGCCCAGGGCACGAGCAGCGGAAACGGGACCCAATCGTCTTCGGGCGATCAGGGGTCCGGTGATCCGAACTCACCTGGGGACCAATCGGGGTCCAGCGGCCAATCGTCTTTTGGAAGTCCCTCGGGGTCCGCCGGCCAGTCAGGCTCGAGCGGGCAGTCGGGTTCGAGTGGCCATTCGGGCTCCGCGGGGCAGTCTGGTTCCTCGAGCCAATCCGGTTCCTCAAGTCAGTCCGGCTCCTCAGGCCAAAGCTCCGGCAGCCAGTCGGGGAATCATTCGCAGTCCGGCAATCAACCTTCGACGGGGAATCACTCGTCGTCGGGCAAGGGATCGAGTGACTTCGGTCACCACGCCGCCGCGGCCGCTCGTGACTTGAAGAGCATCCAAAACGACCGCAGCCAAATCCGTCAGGACAAGGCTGACATTCGCAAGGACCTGGCCGATTGGAAATCCAATCCGGGCAACGCGGCTGCGGACAAGCAGGCCATCCTGAACGACCTCAAGGACATTTCCAAAGAGCGGCATGAGATCCGGCACGAGGAGCACAAGCTGCACCGGCAGCTCGACGACATGCAGATCCTCGCCTTGCCCGGCTCGGGCAGCAAGAGCGACAAGAGTGATAAAAGCGACGCTCGGCACGAGCACAAAGACGTGCGTCACGATCGTCACGACCTGCACCGGGATCGTCATGACATTCGCCAGGACCTGTCGGAGATTCGCAGGGACCTCCAGGACATGAAATCCAATCCGTCCAACGCCGCCCAGGATAAGGCCAATCTCCAAAAGGACCTTGGCGAGCTGCGCCACGACATGCGCGAGCGGCGTCATGATCGCCGCGAATCGCATCGCGATCGCGAGGAATTCCGTCAAGACTCGCGCCAGCATCGTTCGGGGAGCGGCTCGTCTTCGCACGGATCGCACGCCGGCCACCATTCCTAGGACGCACGACATCAGCTGAATCCAAGCCTTGCGGGACAGCCGGGCCGCCCCGTCCGAGGCGGTGTAGGCCCGGCTTTTTTGTTTCCAGCGCGGCAGTCTGTCGCGCCTCGATGGCCGGAAGCCCATGTGGCGATTTGGCAACACGACTCCCGTTCGAACGGGAAGGCCTTTGGATTGTCCTGGTTATTGACAGCTTCGAACAACTCGAGCCCCGCGAGCGAGCTACATTTGCGAGGGGCGCGTGCGGAAGCCGTGCTTTTCTAGGGCAACTTTTCTTTGAACAATCGATCCTTTACGCTGGCGGGAGTGAGAGGATGACGCGCGCATCAATTTCCTTTGCGGCTGCCGCGCTGGCATTTGTTCTGGCGGCGCCGCAGGATCTCCGAGCAGACGACCCCAGCCCCTTCGGCGGCGACTCGCCGTTTGGCAAGGGCTTGGACGAACAGAAGATCCGCGAAGACCTCGCAAAAATGCGTCAGCAAATTGAGCAAGATCAAGGGAATGCCATCCGGCAGAGCAAAGACTCGAGATTTCACCGCTGGCCCGGCTCGGGACCCAAAAGCTCCAGTAAGGACAAGACGCGTGTTCAAAAGAATCTCAGCGAACGTGCTCGCTCCCGCCGCGACTCGCTGCGCGATCGACAGGTCCTTCCGCCAAGCAGTAAGCGCACCACGGGTCGCCCCTCCTTGCGCGGATCGGGCGACGGAGATCACGCTTCCTAGTCCCTTCTCGCATTGAGTCTGAATCAAGCTTGTGGGAGAGCCGGTGTTCGCCGTCCGAGACGGTGACTCCGGCTTTTTTTGTTGACCCTTTCCCCTCGCGTCGTACGATTTCTTGCGGCTGGATGGCGTCGCCTGCTTCGACTGATTACACAAGTTGAGGAGTCCATTTGCGTGCGCTGCGCGGCGTGTGCCGAGACTCAACCCCAATGAGTCGTTGATCTCCGGAGCGCTCCAACGAGATGATCGGCCCCAACCGTATGGCGATTGGCGAATCGCCCGTCCGCCCGCCAGAGGTGAGCCACCTGCGCGATCTGTCGCCGCAGCAATGGAAATCGGGAATTGCGGCCTGGCTCGGTTGGCTGTTCGACGGCTTGGACATGCACCTGTACGTGCTGGTCGCCACGCCGTTCGTCGCGGAGCTGCTCGGACAGAGCGACAAAAGCTCAGACGTCAAGTACTACAGCTCGCTGATCCAAGGGGCCTTTCTGATTGGCTGGGCGTTGGGCGGCAGTTTCTTCGGCCGCATCTCCGATCGACTGGGCCGTAGCCGCGCCTTGATGCTGACGATTCTGGTCTATGCGTGTTTCACCGGCCTGTCCTATTTCGCACACACGTGGTGGGAGCTGTTGATCTATCGTTTTCTGGCCGCGCTGGGCGTGGGAGGCGAGTGGGCCGTCGGCGCGTCGTTATTGTCTGAAACGTGGCCTTCGCATTGGCGGCCGTGGCTGGCGGCCGTGCTGCAAACGGGTGTGAACCTGGGCGTGATGCTGGCGAGCGCTTCGGTGTTTGTGTTGTCGCCGTTCGCTCCGCGCACCGTATTCTTGGTCGGCGTACTGCCGGCGTTTCTCGTGCTGTGGATTCGTCGAGCCGTTCCCGAGCCGGAGGAATGGCGGGCGGCCCGAGACACTTCCAGCGAAAAGCCGCCGAAGTTTGTCGATCTCTTCCGGGGATCGGTCCGGCGGACGACGATTCTGACGTTGCTCGTCTGTGGGCTCTCGTTGACGGCCCATTGGGCCTTCATCTTTTGGTACATGCAGCAGCTGCGCAATCTTCCCGACCTTGAAGGTTGGTCCGATCCCCAGAAGAGCCGGTTCGTGGGGACAGCCAACACCCTCGTGATGATCGCTTCGATAGTCGGAAACTTCTTTGCCGGTTGGCTGGCGCAGCGGCTGACCTATCGCCGGGCGATCACCGCCCTGTGTCTCGGTTATTTCGTGGCCATCGTCGCCACCTACGGCGTCCAACGGGGTCATGCCGATCGCGCGTTGTGGATCGGTCTCGGGGCAATTGGAATTTGCCAAGGCGTGTTCGCCCTCTTCACGATGTACCTGCCGCCCCTATTTCCGACCCTCTTACGAAGCACAGGAGCCGGCTTTTGCTACAACTTCGGCCGCGTGGCCGCCGGAGTGGGAACCGTCGTGTTCGGATTGTCGGCCGGTGTCGGCGATAGCCGCCTGGCCATTGTCTACGCGGGCGCGTTATTCGTGCCCGCCGCGGCCATCGCCTGGGTGATGCCCAAGACCTCGGACGAGGAATCGGCCGACGCGCCGGCGCCGGTCGACTGACGGACCCTGTCGGGACTCGGCGCTTTAGGTTCGTCGTTGGTCGAAAGTGTCCGGACCTGACTTTGCCAAGCCCTAACGCCTTGCTCTATCAGAAGTTCGACGGGTCCACTTCGCAATTGTGAAGGCGGACCTGACGGCTGAATCGGTCCGGAAATCGGTAGCTGACTCAGTCCGCGGAAGGCCTCCCCTCTATCAAGAAATCCGTTCCCGCCCCGCCGGGAATGAGTTGTTGTTCCCCACGGGAAGACCGTTCCCGCCGGACGGAGGCTGGCTTTTTGGTGGTTGGTCTGAGGGTCGACTCGGATCCCGAGCGCGGCGGATCGGACTCGTCCATCTTCTATTGTCTCGCGCTTCGAGCGGCGTTCGAGACTGGTGTTCTACGCGCGTAGAAACATCGCACGAGATTCTCTGGAAATTCTGCGCGCCGGGTGCCATGCCCACAGCTTTGGGTGGGCATGTCCCGCAATGCATGCCCACGCCGAGCCGTGGGCATGGCACCCAACCTGTTTCTAGGCACGTTGACGTAGCGGGTGTGCCAGTTCCTAGCTTGAGTTCTCACCGAGCTAAGGGAGTTTGGACGCTCTTTCGGGCCGCTTCTAACGCTTTGACATAAGCAGTCGGCAAATTCTCGTTGGTCCACCAGCGAGGCTTCTCGGTGTAAACCCAGACATACTCGTCGGACCGCTGCAGAGCGAGGCGGACCGATTCGCCGAAGCCTTCCGGCTTGAAATAGTTTTTGGAAAAGTCGGTCGTGTTCCAGCCGTGCTTGTTCCAATCGTTGTCCATCCAGACGCCGAAGCCCGCTTGGACGTGGCGACGATAGGCTTCCTTCTCGCTTGTCCAGCCGAGCACCTTCTCCTTGATCGTGCGATAGGCCCGCTCGAATTGTTCGGGCCGACGATAGCCGTAGGAATTCTCGAAGGCGTCGACAATCCGCGTGCCCGGCGCGCAGGCCGAGAGCATCCCGTCGAAGAAGTCGGCCCACAGGCCGTACTCGCTTTCCGAGCGGTCCTTTTCTCCGGGTCTGGGACGGGTGATCGGGTAACCGAACGTCAGCAGAATGGTGATATTCGGATTGTGCCCTACGACTTGTTGCATCCATTCGCGGCCGCGCTGCCGCACCTTGGTTGCGTATTCGGCGAATGATTTCTTGTCCCGGTGTTTTTGTTGGCGGAAGTCGAACAGCGCGCCCTGGTACTGTTCGTCGTCGAACATGATGCCAGTGCAGTTTCCTTGTTTGGCGATCTCGGCGGCAACGCCGAAATTCTGAGCGACGATCGCCCAGGCCGCGTCATCAAACCAGTCGACTTTGCCCGGCGTGACGTTCACCCGCACGAAGCGCTCTGTGAAGCGATGGAATTGCGTCGCCTTCAAGTCGGCGAGCGAATTCTGGAATTGGGAGACGGCGAATCGGCGATCGCCCCAGATGTCCCAGCAGAGATTCTCGTTGTGATCGCCGGCGACGTGAAAAATGACCCCATCGAACGGGAGCTTTTCCATCTGCTCGATGTGCGCGCGGAGAAAACGAGTGTCCGGCTCGTTCCCGCCCCATTCGATCAGCTTCTTCGACTTCGGCGGCTCGCCGCACCGCACGATCGGTGGCATGGCAGCCAACGAGAGCATTGCGAGCAAGAGCGCCCAAGCTCCGAGTCGTCGTCCAATTGCGGCGCGGACGGTTTTGTTGTTGTGCGGTCGATTGCTATGTCTCGAGTGCATTTGAAAAGGGTTGTGCCCGGGACGCGTTGATCGCTACGAGGAATGAATTATCGGCTGCGCAACGAGACCGGGGTAGCCCTAAGGCCAAATCGCGTCGTGTGCAGAACTTTGAGGATGTTCGAGAATCCGGCGTGCCACTGGCGGCGGCTTTGAGGCGCCAGTGTCTGCGGCGGGGGCGTCGAAGATGACACTGGCGGGCCAAAGCTCCCGCCAGTGGCACCCGCGCGCCGAGCGGATGCTGTTTGCACCTCTGATAGCCCGCTCCCTCACGGTCGCGGCTCCAAATCCTTGCAGGCGAAGTTGTCATTCGGTCACAATCCTGTTTCTCTTTCACCTTTCACTGCCGCGTTCCATTCGCAAATCCTCTGACAGAACCCCGAGGAGATTCGCCGTGAGCACCTCAAACCATCAATTCCGATTGGCGGCTCGTCCGGTCGGCATGCCCAAGCGGTCGGATTGGAACTACACGGAAGAGCCGCTTCGCGATCCGAAGCCCGGCGAAGTGCTGGTGAAGGTGCATTACATTTCGCTCGACCCGGCGATGCGTGGCTGGATGAACGAGGGCCGCTCGTATGTGCCGCCGGTCGGCATTGGCGAGGTGATGCGTGCGGGGGCCGCCGGCCGCGTCATCGCCTCGAAGAACGATCGCTTCGCGGTCGGGGATGCGGTGACCGGGGCGCTGGGGATGCAGGAATACGCGTTTTCCGACGGAGCCGGACTGATGAAGGTCGACACCAAGGTCGCTCCCCTGCCGGTGTTTTTGTCGACCTTAGGAATGCCGGGGATGACGGCCTACTTTGGGCTGCTCGACGTGGGGAAGCCGAAGCCGGGCGAGACGGTGGTGGTCTCCGCGGCTGCCGGCGCGGTGGGCAGCGTGGTCGGGCAAATCGCCAAGATCAAGGGCTGCCGCACAGTCGGCATCGCCGGCGGAGCCGAGAAATGTCGGTACGTGGTCGACGAACTCGGGTTTGACGCGGCAATCGACTACAAGCACGAGCCCATCGTTGAGGCTCTGCGCAAGCATTGTCCAAAGGGGATCGACGTCTATTTCGATAACGTCGGGGGCGAGATTCTCGACGCGGCGCTGGGCCTGTTGACTCGTGGCGCGCGGATTCCCCTGTGCGGTGCGATCTCACAATACAACAGCAAGGGGGCCGAGGGGCCCAAGAACTATCTGTCGCTGTTGATTAACCGGGCCACGCTGGAAGGCTTTATTGTCTTCGACTACGCCAACCGCTATCAGGAAGCGGCCGTGCAGATGTCCGGCTGGATGATGGCTGGAAAACTCAAGTCGCGCGAACACATCGTGCCGGGACTCGAGACGTTTCCCGAGACGCTGCTCAAGCTGTTCAGCGGGGAGAACAACGGCAAACTGCTCATCAAAGTCGCCGACGAGTGATCGCGGCGGCTGATCGATGACGAGCGACGCGGCCGACGTCTACTCGGTCTCGGCCGGTTCCAACTCGCGACGGAACTGGTTGAACCGCATGTATTCCCAGTGCCGAAAGAGCGACGAGCCCTTCACCAGCTCGGCGTAGGAACCTTGCGACTCGACCGTGCCGTGGTGCAGGAAGACGACCGTATCGGCCCGACGTAGCGTTGAGAGCCGGCTCGGCAGGAAGATCACCGTCCGCCCGCGAACGATGCGGTTGTACGAATCGTCCAGCAGCGACTTGGTGTCGTCGTCCATCGCCTCGTTCGGCTCTTCGATGATCATGATGGCCGGGTCGCGGACCACCGCTCGCGCCAAGCCGAGGCGAAAACCTTGTCCCGCGTCCAACCGCTCGCCGTGTTCGCCGATCACCGTTTCGTAGCCCTGTGGCAGCTTCAAGATGAAGTTGTGCGCGTGGGCCGTCTTGGCCGCCTCGGTGACGTCGGGCAGCGTGTAGCTGGAATGGCTGCAGATGATGTTTTCGGCCACCGTTCCGGTGAAGAACGGATCGGCCCCGCCGACGTAAACCGATTCAGCCCGCAGCGATTCCAGCGTGCCCCAGGCGATGTCCTCTCCGTCGAAGAGAATCCGCCCTGATTGCGGCTCGATAAACCGCGGCAACATGCAGGCCAAAGCCCGCGCCTCGAGCGGATCGAAAGAGACGACGGCGATGACCTCGCCCGCCGCCAGCCTGAGATCGACTCCATCGAGCAGCTTGCGTTTGTTCAACAGCGTATAAGAGACCGCCTCGAAGACGATCGAACGCTGCACCGGCTCCAAAAACTTCGCCCCCACCGCCTGGCTGACGGCCGGGATTTGGTTCAGGTAACGATAAATGCGGTCGGCAGCGTGCGAGCCCTTCAACAGCCAGTTAGGCAGGTCCCACAGTTGCGCCAACGGCAGTGGCAACGAAGCCATAATTGCGAGCATCAACAGGGCAGCGGAGAACGAAAGGCCGTTGGAGAGGAAGGAGGGCTGCAGAACCTTGGTGCCGACCAGATAAGAAACCGCGGCCACGCAAACCAACACCAGCAAGCCGACGGCCAGACGCTGGAAGTGCAGCATGTTGAGCATATGCAGGACGCTGGTGCGGAACTTCTCGAGATGATGGTGGAATTGTTGGTGTTCAAAATCCTCCATCCCGTAGCCGCGCACGATTCGCGTTTTTCGCAGTCCCTCGGCCAGGAGCCGTAAGCGACGCTCGGAGCGGGACTCTTCCAACTTGCGGGCGGCGGAAAATCGCAGGCGTTGACGTTGAACGAGAAACCAGCACCCGCCCAAAAGAATCAGGCACTGCAAGGCCACCCGCCAATTCACAGCGAGCGCGAGCGGGATGAGCAGCACGAGTTGCGACGGATAGCGGCCCAGGCGATAGATCCAGGTTTGAATCCCATCGCGGACCTGGTCGACTTCGTCCGTGAACAGGCCCATCACTTGGGTGCCGTCGGGATCGGTCAAATCTCCGGGGCCGAGGCGCAACGTCTGTCGATGCAAGGTTCGCCGTACGCGCGTCGCCACATCGAGTGCCGCCTCGGTGCTGACGCTTTCCGCACGCCACAGGCACACGCCGCGCAGGCAGGCAAACGCGAAGGCGATCAACACCAACAGCGCCAGGCTCTTGGTGTTTTCGCGGAACCAGCCGATCCGATGATAGGCACGCCGCAGGGTGGAACCCAAAATCGGCGCATCGCGGAATCGCCAGGCGACGGATCGCAAGCCGCCTTCTTCACGGGCCGTTTGCAGGGCGGCGGAAGTCTCGGCCAGCTCTTGGGAGCTCTCGACCGATGCGTTGAGAAAGAGCTGGCCGAATTCAGGAGCGCGCTCGATGGCGAGATCGGGGATCCGCCCGCGGGTATCCAGCAAGTCGGCGATCAGGCACAAGTCGACGAGCAGCAAACAGAGAGCGACCGACGCACACACGCCCCACAGCAGGGCTCGTAAAGACTTGCCCCGGAAGAGATCACGGCCGGAAAAAACCCGCTCGAGCGATTTGAAGTGCCTGGATGCCACGAGTCGCCGCTATTCAGCGTTGATGATCCGTCCGTGGGGTGGGTCGTCTCTCCGTAATCTTCGTCAGTCGAACGCAGTTGTCCGCGACAAACCTGGCAGCAGTTACCGACGCGTGTCGCCACTCAGGCCAGATCGCGATCCTCAAACAGAATAAAGGCCAGGAAGATGGCCGCGATACTGAACGCGGCGCAATACAGGCCGGCATAGCCGAGATAAGGAGGCGGCACAAACGTCCCCGTACTGGCGGCCTCAGTTTTGAACAGCTCTAGATTGGGCAAAGCCGTCGCCAGCAGTCTCGCCGTGAATTGGACCACTTCGAGGTGCAGGACGCCCCGCTCGACTATGACGCTCGTCACGTGACCGACCACGAAGATCGCAAAGCACGTCACCATGTTCACGACCATCGGCACGCGGGTCGAAATGGCCACGCTGACCGAGGTCAACACGCAGATCTCGAAGAAGCTCAAGATCAACCCGGGAATCGTGTTGAGCATGATCGTGAGCTTGAAAGCCGATTCGGGATCGGGGTTGGCCGATTCCCGCGAGTCGTAGCCGACCTTGTAGTAAACCAGCGCCAGGAAGCAGATCATCAGCGGCAGGATCAGCCAGAACACCGCCACCATAATCCCGACGAACTTACCCAGCACGAATTGCCGGCGGTTAATCGGCTTGGAGAGCAGCGTCATCGCCGTCTTGCCTTCGATCTCGTCCGCGATGCTGGTGCTCGAAGTCCACACGGCCAGCAGCAATCCGCAAATCAGGATCGTTGCCAGGCCGCAGTCGATTAGCATCCGGTAGTCTTCGCCGAACGAGAAGAACGGCACGAAGGTATTGGTGACCAGCACGAGCAGCGCCAGGGCCATCAACAGCGGAAACAGGGGCTGGCGGATGGCTTCTTTAGTGGTCGCCCGAGCGATCACGCCGGCCCGCGTGGCGTAGCAAAAGAACGCCGTGATCACGAGGAGGCCGGCCGCAAAGGGCACGAGGCGGAGCAGCAAGCGTTCCTGCGGAGGCAGCGCGGCCAACAGAAGCGCGCTGGGCAACAAATCCAACATGATCTAACCTTGATTCTTCAAAGGAAACGTGGCGGTCGGAAAGTGCTGTCCTGATCGCGGACAAAGCCCAAGAGGCCCTTCGGGGGCGCTCGGCGTGCCACGTCCTACGTCCACCTTAATCGAAATGTTGGACCGAAACACCTACCTCGTGCTCGGTAAACGCATGAATCCGGGGATTCCCGAGCCCACGCACCGTTAATCGGCCCGTCCCATTCAATTTAGCCGCCGGGCCTGCCCAAGAAAAGCCGCAAAGTCATCGACGGCCGAGGGATCGACACGAGTCAACGCCGCACGTCGAAGCTCGAAAAACGCTCGCCACCGTCGACATTCTCGACGGTATGACGCTCGATGTAGCCCGTGAAATGCTCGTCCAGCCGGGCCAACAGCTGCTCGATTTGGCCCTCGGTCCCTTGGGCGACCAGTTCAACCGACCCATTCGGGAGATTCTTGACGTAGCCACTGAGGCCACCATCGCGGGCCAAACCGGCGGTCGTGTACCGAAAACCGACCTCCTGCACCCGTCCAAAAAACAGGCAGCGACGGGTCACTGGTTCGGTCGTCGGGCGGTCGGCAGTCATGGCGACTTAGCGGTGACTCTCAGGGCAATCGGCCGCGAGGTCTGCGACCCCTCGCGATCGGCGACCGCGTGAATCAGCCGCTCGGTCGGCTGCACCCATTTGGCGGCCGACAGGAAGACTTGCCGCTCGTTTTCGCCCGCTCGCACCATGATTCCGTTCAGGCCGATGTTGTCCACGATCACGCCGTGGGGCAGGTTCTCAATTTCGCAGCGCATTTCACCCGTATAGCCGTGCCGTTCGATCTGCAGCAGGGCGGTCACCGTCTGTCCGGGTTCGATCACGATTTCTTCCCGCGCACCGTCTGCGTCGCCCGCCGACTCGGGACGCAGGCGGGCTACCAGCTTGGGCGGCGGACCGAGCGTGACCTCGAAGGGGGGCAACTGTTTGACGACCTGGCGTCCGCCGATTTTGGCTGTCGCGGTTATTCGGCAGGCCTTCCAAGTGTCCGCAGAAGCCGGTTTGGCATCGGCGTCGGCGTTGATGGTTCCGCGGGCCTCGACCAGTCCTTTTTCGATCACCAAGGGCGACGTGACGTGATATCCCGACGGCACGCCGGAGAATTCGACCCGCACCTCGCCCTCGAAGTCGTCGACGCGATCGAGGGCAACGGACACCCGTGCTCCGCCGCCCGCGGGCAATTTAAACGAACGCGGATTGAGCGACACGTTAAAGTCCGGCTGCGGCCGACGAACGGTCAGCGAGTATTTGAAATCCGGCCCGCTGTATCCCCGGGTGTCGGTGACGCGGACCAGATAATCGCCGTCGGCCGGAGCCGTGAACGTCAGTCGCGAATCGCGCCCCAGCTTGCGCGAGGCGTCGTCATCGTTGGAGTAATAGAGAGGAAAGACAGGCAGCCCGTTGTCGGCCAGCCGCGTTCCCGGCGCGTAAGGCTCGACGATGTAAACCGGTTCGTTGAGCGCGTGGTCGACGGCGCTTGTATCGAAATAACAGCGACGGCTGCCGTTCATCGTATAGAGGTCGTACTCCGAATCGGGACCGCGGGGCGCGCGAAACAACCGGCAGACCTCACCCGACATATAGAGAAACTGATTGAGGTCCATTTCCCGCCAGTTTTCCAACCGCACGCCCCCCTGCCCGGAGTTGATCGGTCGGAACGTGACTTCGGAGTCGCGCACCGCGCGGAGCAAGCATCGTTCGATCGGCGTGCCGTCTGCGCGCAGAACGTCGATCCGCGTATCGGCCGGAGATTTCTTGCGAGCGGCCTCGGTCTCCACGATCCAGGCCTCGCCAGCCTTTGCGTGAAAGCGAAAGTAGTCGAAATCGGGGCGACCCTTCGGACCTTCGAGGTGGCCGGTCGCTGTGCCCGGCACGTCCAAACGGTTTGCGGTTGCCGGGGTATCGTTGGGTTCTTTCTCCGCGATCGTCTTAAGTGGTTGGGCGGCTGAGTCGAGCGAAGGCAGCGCCGAGTAATCCAGTGCCGCGGCGCCGCGCGAGGGCCCCGTCGACAGATCGGCCAGCGACCTCACGGAGAGCGTGCCGTCGATGCGGCCGGCGGCCAGTGTGGAATTGTCCGGCGAGATAGCCAGCGCCGTCGCCCAGTCCGATTGCTGGGTGAATCGGGCAACTTGTTCATAATGAGCCGCGTTCCACACCTTGATGGTGCGATCTTCCGACGAGGAAACGATCCAGCGCCCGTCGCGCGAAACAGCCAATCGCAAAATCGGGCCGTCGTGAGCGAAGAGCGATTCGACGAGCTCGTTCGTCCCCTCTTTCGCCGAATCGCTGAGCTTCCAAACGCGAATTCGACTGTCGACTCCGCCGGCGACCACGTGACGACCATCGGGCAGGAAGGCCACCGCGTATTGCTCCTTGAGCGGCTGACTGAACGTATCGAGGCGTTCTCCCTTGGCGATGTCCCACAGTTTCACCGTGCGATCGCCGCTGGCACTCGCCAACAATCGGCCGGTCGGATCAAAGGCCAAATCGAAGACGGGGCCGTTGTGACCATTGAGCACACGTAGTTCTTTGCCCGTCGACGTGTCCCACAGGCGGATCGATTGGTCGTAGCTGCCGGTGGCGGCCAACTTGCCATCCCGAGTCAGCGCGGCCGCCAACAGCGCGTCGCGATGCCCGCGGACGGTTTGCCGGCGCGTCCAATCGTCCGTATTCCAGAGGATCAGTTCGCCGAACAGGCCCGGTTCGCCGGCGGCCGCGTACAGCAGCGAACCGTCGGCCGAGAATCCGACCGCGTTCACGGTGCCGGAGAGGCCGTTCAGCGACTGGACGGGAGTTTGCCCCGGTGAAGGCTTGGAGGCGGAGTGAATCGATACTTCCCGGTAACCCGCCGCCGCAATCCATCGGCCGTCGGGCGAATAGGCCAGTGCGTTGATCGGCTTTCGCGGTTTGCCCTTCGGTTCGATCCGCGGCACGGTCATCGCCAGAGAGGCGTTGGACGTGGTAGTCGAGTTCTTGGCGCCGACAGCGATCCAGGCTTTGAGGACAGCGATCTCTGCCGCATCGGGCCCGGCGTTGCCTTCCGGCGGCATCACCGGCTGGGCTTTCTTCTCGAGCATCCGAATCACGCGGCTTTGGTCAATTTTGCCCGCGACGAGAATTGCTCCGTGTTCGCCTCCATGCAGGACCAACGCGTGACTCTCGAGGACGAGTCCCCCTTGTGCCTCCTGAGCGTTGTGGCACCCCAAGCAGTACTTGCGGAAGATCGGCGCAACGTCGCGCGCAAAATCCGGCGCGGAGGCGAACGCATCCGAGCGCGCGAGATTCACCACCGAAACGAGGGCTATACAGACGCCCAACCATCGGGGTGGTCGCAATCGATTGACGACTATCTTCTTCAGCCTGTGCTTCATCGATGGATTCGCAAGGTCGACCTTTGGCATTCGCGGCGGCTTTTCGTCTGTCCAGCAAAAACGTTCCGTTCGGGTGGCACTGGCGGCTGGTCCGCCAGTGTTTTTGAGAATTCACCGACGCGCTTGGGACCACTGGCGGGCAAGCCGCCAGTGCCACCCACCAATTCCGAGCCGGTTGGACTAGTGATTGAACAAAAACTCGTTGCTGCTGAGCACGCTCCAATAGAGATCTTCAATCGCCTTACGGCGGAGCTGCACGGTCTCGGTGGGGATGTCGCGGATCCGCGATTCGACGCTTGCAAGCATCTTCTGTCGAGCCACGGTGTCCTTAACTTTCTGGGCCGCTGCAATCTTCTGTCGCAACTCGCTAAGCGCCGGCTGGCGGTCGCTCTCTTCGACCTGGCCCAACGCGGCCGAGATTTTCTGACGTTCCGCGGGGCTCGGAAATCGCGAGAGCGCCGCCAGATACAGATCCTCGACGACACGGCGGTCTTCCGCGGCCAGCAAGTGGTCGATTCGATTGCCGCTGGCCTCGATCTTGGAGTTCAGCGTGTCGCCGTTGGTGAGATGCAGTACCTGCGACATGCTCGGCTCGTTCGACCGTTCGCACTCGCACGTAATCAACCGCTCGGGGCGACCAAACACACCCAGGAAATAGGAGTCAGCCTCCGAGTCGGCCAGTTCGAGCGCCCGCGTACCGGACGGATGCCCCTTAAACGTCGTGGGCGTTCCGGTGACCTGGGATAGAGCGTCCAACAGAACTTCGGCCTTCAGTCGCCGCGGGTAAAACCGCGAGTAAAACCGCTCGTCTCCTTCGTTACCGGCTAGCGACGCACTCGCGCGCTGATAGGTGGCCGACGTCAGGATCATCCGCATCAGTGCTTTGAGGTCATAGCCACCTTTCGAGAGGTCGTCGGCCAGAACCGTGAGCAGCGGGACGTTGCTCGGCGGATTGGTCAGCCGCATATCGTCGACCGCTTCCACCAGACCGCGGCCCATAAAGTTGGCCCAGACGCGATTGACGATCGAGCGGCTGAAATACGGGTTCTTGGGATTGGTCAACCAATCGGCGAGTGTGTCGCGGCGGTCGGCGGTCGAATCGAAGGAGACCGCCGCCGCATCGAGCGGACGGGGCAATTGCGGTCGACCGGTGCGGGGCTGGATCAGTTCTCCACTGTCGGCGACGAAGATGATCCGACTGTCGTTGCCGTCTTTGCCGCGGACCCGCGCGAACAGGTTGGCCATGCCGTAATAGTCGTCGTTGGTCCATTTCTCGAGCGGATGGTCGTGGCAGTGCGCGCACTGAATCGACATGCCCAGAAATGCCATCGAAACGGTCTCGGCCATCTCCTGCGGGTCTTCGTGCATGGCATAGAAGTTGGCGGCCCCATTCTCGAGCGTGCTGCCGCGCGAGGTGACAATCTCGCGGACGAAACGGTCCCAGGGCTCGTTCTCAGCAACGCGCTTGCGAATCCACTTCGAGAACGTCTGCACGGCGCTCGGCCGCAGCCGGGCCGCCGAGACCAGCAACAAGTCGGACCATTTCGCCGACCAATAGTCGACGAATTCTGGCCGCGTCAGGAGTTGGTCAGCCAGCCGCACGCGCTTGTCCGGCCGGCGATCCGCGAGAAAGGCTCGCGCTTCCGCGACGGTGGGCAAGAGCCCGATCGTGTCGAGGCTGGCGCGACGGAGATAGTCGGCATCCGAACAAATCGGCGACGGCGGAATATTGAGTCGCTCGAGCTTGGCGAGCACCAAGTCGTCGATCGAGTTGTGGCGATCGGCTTTGGCGAAGGTGTTCGCTGGCAACGGGCTTTCATACGGCACCTGCACGGTGCCCAGCACGGTCTTGCTTAAGTACCAGGCGCTGATCGACCCTTCGCCGTTGCCGGTGACTTTCACTTTGCCGACGTCGTCGACCTGGCAAACGGTCAGATTGGTCGAAGTGAACTTGGCCCAGCTCGTGACGTCTTCGGTATGTCCATCGTTGAAATGGGCCAGGATCAGCACCTGCTGCTGGTCCCCCTTTTTGAGCACGACGTCTTCGGGAAGAATTTCGAGCCGCTCGATGCGCGGATCGTTGGCGGCCGGCGCGGGCTGACCAGCGGCGATCCATTCCGCCAACACCCGATATTCGTGCGAGTCGACTTTGAACCGCAGACCCCCTTTGTGTGGGATCGCGCCCGACGGCTTCAACAGGACCAGGCTGCGCCCCGGATCGCTGGGCACAATGCGTCGCCCGCCGGCCTGGCGTGTGATTGCCAAAAAGTCGGCCGCCGGATCGTAACCGCGCAGCGACAGCTTGAACCCGTTCTTTCCCGCCGTCGCGCCGTGGCAAGCGCCCGAATTGCAGCCGGCTTTCGTCAGCACGGCCTGCACGTGATTGCGAAAGCTCCAGGGTTCGTCGACTTGTTGAGTCTCGACCGTCACGTCGATTTGCGCAGTCCGGCCCTTCCAACGCGCCCGAATCATCGCCTTGCCGTCGCCGACGGGAATGGCGACCGAGTTGCTCACTCGCACGATCTTTGCGTTGCTCGATTCAAAGACGACACCCTCGCTGGCCTGTCCGACCAGGCGGCCTTGTTCCGCGCGCTCGACGACGATAGCTTGCCGCGCTTTAGGGCCGCGCAAGACAATTTTGTGCGGCAGAATGGCCAGCGACGCACTGTAGGAAGTCGCGGAAGTGGCCGAACGCGCCGGCGCCGAACTCGCGGGTTTCGACGATCCGACGAGTGCCAGCGCGAACAACACGCCCACGAAGAGCCCTCGCCGCGTGGCAATGAGACCTTCTTCAGCGGTGGAATAAGCGCGAATCATGGAGTCTTCGTCTTTCGGCTGACTTCGGCGGGAAGGCGGATGCCAGGCGGGGTTCAAAACAATTCGGTGATCGGCTTCGCGCCCGAATCGACCAACGCAAACGGTCGGCCGGCGGGGCCCGGCAGTTGCGTTTCCAAATCGAGTCCGAGGCTGTGGAAGATCGTGGCGATGACTTCGTTCGGCGCGACGGGGCGCTCTGCCGGATAGCCGCCGATCGCATCGCTTCGACCGATGACCCGGCCGCCTTGCACACCGCCGCCGGCAAAGTAGCTGGTCCAACACTGCGGCCAATGGTCGCGGCCCCCGGCCGGATTGACGCGCGGCGTGCGGCCGAACTCGGCGAGATTGCAGACGAGCGTGTTGTCGAGCATGCCGCGCTGATTCAGATCCTCGATCAACGCGCTATAGGCCTGGTCGTACATCGGCGCCACAATGTCGCGCATCCCCTCGATCGAAGTGAACGGCTTGGTCCCATGGATGTCCCAGGTGATCTCATCGAAGACGGTGAGGAACGTGTTGACGGTGACGAATCGCACGCCCGCCTCGATCAGGCGGCGGGCCATCAGGCAGCACTGGCCGAAGCGATTGCGGCCATAGCGATCGCGAACGGCATCGGGCTCTTGGGCGAGATCAAACGCCGACCGCGCCTGCGGACTGGTCATGATGCGGAAGGCCGCGTCGAAATTGCTCGACAGCAGTTGCTCGTTCTGACTCGTCTCGAAGCGATTGACGGTGTGCTCGACGAGATCGCGCAGTTTGCGACGACGCGACAGGCGGACTTCGCCGATCTGCTTCGGCGGCAACAGATCGGGAACCTGGAAGTTCGGCTGCGACGGATCGGCGTTGAGCACGAACGGGTCGTACGATTTGCCGAGGAAGCCGGCATCCTGCCCGTGGGGCATGTTGCCGCCGGTCGGACCCATCGGCTTGGGCAATAGCACGTGGGCCGGCAGATCGCTGCGCCGGCCGCGCAGGTACGACAGCACGCAGCCGGCGTGCGGCGTGTTGATTCCGCCGGTGAACAGCCGCCCGGTTTGCAGCATCTGGTGGCCCGTGTCGTGCACGGCGGCCGCCGTGTGGTAGCAACTGCGAACGAGCGAGAACTTGTCAGCGATGCGCGCGTGCTTGGGGAGGATTTCGCTCAGCCCAATCTCCGGCGCCGCGGTCGGAATTTGGCGGAACGGGCCGCGGATTTCGGCGGCCGCCTCGGGCTTCATGTCGAAGACGTCGAGCTGGCTCGGAGCGCCCAGGTTGAAGATCATAATGACGGAGCGTTCATCATAATCTTTCGAGACCGCGCCGGACGCTTTGAGGGCGGCGTAATCAACCAGCGACAAGCCAATAGCGCCGAGCGCACCGGCCTGCAGAAAGTCACGGCGGGTCATGCCGTCGCAGGTGTGGGTGCTCCCTCGGCCGCTCAATTGCAGCATGTGCGCGCTCCAGCGGTTGCAGTTGGTGCGAGGGGGAATTCGCCGCGAGTTCGGCGACTTCAATTAAGCAACCGTTGATTCGATTCTACTGCGCGCCAGAGGGCGCGACAAGAATCGAAGCCATGTGCTGTCGAGCAGGCAAAACGTGGAACGGAGTGGCAACGAAGGAACGCTGAAGTCCGAAAAGAAAAAGCGCGAACCCAGCGCGACTTAGTCGCGTCGGTGCGCTTCCGTTCCACTTTACGGGCGAACGCCGCTCTCAGAACTGACGGGCGTTTGGTTGAGCACGGGCTCGTTGGAGCACAGCTCTTCGCGAACGATGTTGAGATCGCGCGGTGCGTCGATTCCCAGGCGCACGTTGTTGGGCCCGATGCGCACGATCGTCACCGTGACGTTGTCGCCAATCCTGATCTTTTCGCCCGTCTTGCGCGACAGAACTAGCATTGCCTTCTCCTTGGTTCGGCTTTGCCGCAGCTTCCCTGATGCACCCTGCCCGACCGTCGCGCGGAACTTGAGTTCGCGTTCGCTTCACGCGGCCGGTGACACGTCGGAAGTGCCGGTCAATTCTCGCGCACTTCCCTGTCATCAAAACGAATACGTGCTCATTAGGATAACAAGTTGTATCGCGAAAAATCCAGTGCGCTTGTCGAAAAGGTTGCTCTCGTCAGCGCTCGCGGCGCGGTTGTTAGCGATAGTCAAAATGGGTCGATTGCGATAAATGCGATTTCGCGAGACCTCCGTCGCGGTTGGGGCTGCCTCAACATTGAGCAGGCCCGTTGCTTGTATCCGGTGCACGCCTGCCGGGTTCGCTGGCGGCCCGTGAGCCTCGGACGTGACTCCGATCCGCTTGGACGCGCCGCTTGACGTCGGCCTGCCGCCACACAATGCTAGGAAACCTTCCAGGAGGGCTAGGAAACCTTCCCGACGAACGACTTTACGCGAGGCGAGCAACTGATGGTTCGGATTGGGATCGTCGGCGTGGGCTTCATGGGCTACACGCACTTCGAGGCGGCGACAGGCCTGAAAGGGGCTCGCGTCGCGGCGATTGCCACGCGGGATCAGAAGAAGCTCGCCGGAGATTGGACGTCGATTCAAGGCAACTTCGGTCCCCGCGGCGGCAAGGTCGACCTGTCGAAGGTCAAAACGTACGCCGACTACCGGGAACTGCTGGCCGACCCGAACATCGACCTGGTCGATCTGTGTCTGCCCACGGGGATGCACGAGTCGGCCGTGCTCGAGTCCCTCGCCGCCGGCAAGCCGACACTGGTCGAAAAGCCGATCGCCGTCGAGTTGAAAGCCGCCGACCGAATGGTGGCGGCTGCCCGCAAGGCGGGAGTGCCGCTGATGGTCGCCCAAGTGCTCCCGTTTCATGCGGAGTTTCAGTTTGTCCTCAAGGCCCGGGAGACGGGCAAATACGGCAAGCTGTTGGCCGCTCATTTCCGGCGTGTGATCGCGCCGCCGAAGTGGTCGCGGCACATCGAAGACTTTCGCGCCCTCGGAGGCTGGGGCATCGATCTGCACATTCACGACAACCACTTCATCACGCTGTTGTGTGGAATGCCGCAAAGAGTATCGGCCCGCGGGATCGTCTCGGACGGTCTCGTGAACCATGTCCACACTCAATATGTCTATGCGGATCCGCAATTGGCGGTGAGCTGCGTGAGCGGGGGCATCGCGGCCGCGGGTTTACAGTTTGCCCACGGTTTCGAAGTCTATTTCGAGAAGGCGACGGTGCTCTTCTCGGCAGGAACCATCGGCGGTGTCTGGCAAGTCGAACGCCCCCTGACCTTGATCACGAACGATGGCAAGGCCGTCACGCCGACCGTGAAGACTGGTCCGACGCCCAAGAGCGGCAAGGAGTGGTGTGCCGCGTTCACGGCCGAGCTGCAAACGGCCGTCAACGCCGTGCGGCAGAAGAGCGAGCCGCAACTGTTGAGTGGAGCGTTGGCCCGTGACGCGCTACGACTCTGTTATGCTGAATCCAAGAGCATCACAACTGGTAAGCCGGTGGCCGTCGCCTGATCCGAATGATCGATAACCTTCCCCTCAAAGCACTCACCTTCAAGGGGCTCACGATCGAGGGCTATTCGCGCGCCGCCGTACAAAGTTATTGGCGCGTGCAAGAGCTGAAGATCGGTTTCGACCTGGGGGGCAGTCCTTGGGCGTTCACGGGCACGCCGACGATCTTCGTCACGCATCCGCACCTCGATCACCTCGCGTCGATTCCCGTCTACGTCGCGCGGCGGCGGATGATGAAAATGGAGCCGCCGCGGATCTACCTGCCGGCGGAATCGGTCGAAAACGTCCAGCGGCTGCTGCATGTCTGGCAACGGCTCGATCGGGGACGAATGATGGTCGATCTGGTCGGCGTGAATCCCGGCGACGAGATTGAGCTATCGCGCGAGCACGTCGTAACGGCCTTCGCCACGAAGCACACGGTCCCGTCAGTCGGTTACGTCGTGTGGGACCGCCGCAAGAAGCTCAAGCCCGAATATCAGGGGCGCACGGGCGACGAAATCCGCGAGCTGCGTTTGGCGGGGGCGGAGGTGACGCACGAAGTGCGCGTGCCGATTTTATGTTATGTGGGCGACAGCGCACCGGCTGGACTCGACGCGTATCCCCCGTTGTATGAGGCTATGATTCTGATCACTGAGATGACCTTTTTCCGCCCCGAGCACCGCAAAGAAAAGATTCACAAGTTCGGCCACACGCACTTAGACGACATTATCGAGCGTGCCGATCGTTTTCAGAACGAGCTGATCATCCTGTCGCACTTCAGCACGCGGTACCACGAGCGGCAAGTTCGGGCCGCCGTCGAACGCCGCTTTCCGCCGTCGCTCGCTTCGCGCGTGCATCTCTGGATGTGACGGGAGGGCGAGGCTCCCGCCGAGCTGTTTTCTTCTCGACATTGCTTCCCAAGCCGACATTGTCGATCAGGAACGACAGCAGAGCTGTCGGCTTGGGAAACGTGTTCCTCGCAAAACCATCCGTTGCCACTCGTTCAATTCGACCGCAATCCGCGGCGGCTCAGCGGGAGCTTCGCCCTCCAATCGCTAGTCGGGCATCACGAAGAGCGCACTTACCGGGAGCTTGAAGTCGGCGAAGACCGGGCTGCCGGGGATCGATTGGTCTCCCGAGAAGGTCCGCGGCGGTTTTCCCTGTTGAATGCCGTACACCGTCTTCTCCGCGGTGTCGACGACCCAGACGGTTCGCACGCCCCAGTTGAGATAGGACTCGACGCGGTCGCGCATCATCCGGCGGCGATCGTTGGTCGACGCGATCTCGAGCACTAGCGCCGGCCGCGTGTCGGTGGTTGTGCGATCGAGTTCGGCGAAGCGCTCACCGCCCACGAACACACTAACGGGAGGCCGGCGAACCGTGTCGGGCCCCCGGGAGACGATCAGCCCGATCTCAAACGCCGCGTAACCCTGCTCGTCGGGCGCCTTGTGCAAGTAGGCGGCCAGGGCCTTGCTGAAATTGAGCACCACGGCCCCGTGGATCAGGTCGGGGGCCTCCAAGATAGAGAGTCGACCCTGAAGCAACTCGGCCCGTTGGACGTCCAAATCTTCATCGCCGCCGGCACCAAGGACGGCAAATTCCTCGGCAGTCAGGATGGGAGTAGGATCCACAGCGATGTGCGCCTGCGACGGCAAGAAACAGCGACGGTGCGAGTTGTAACGTCCGGTCTGGGGATTATAGGGGTGGGTCGCGGCCGAATCGAAGGCAGTCACGGCTTGAAGATGTACAGGCCTTGAAGTCTGGTCTCACTAAAGGGATCGTGTACAATCGAGCCCTACATATCTTCAGAGAGACCGACCAGCTCCTCGGTGGGCGTCGAGATCGGGCTGGGTCTGCTTATTAGTCGCTTTGTGAGCAGGAAATTCCAATGAAGCAATGCGTTGCACGACGGCTGGCTGTGGGAATGGTGCTGCTTCTGGTTACCGCGGTCCCCGTTGCGATGGCCGCTGAGGCGACTGTCCGTGTCGGGCAGAACGTCGGCAAGTTGTCGTTCAAAGATATCCGGTACCTGCCCCGATCTTTGGCCGATCTCTCGGGCAAGAAGGCGTACGTGATCGTCTGCACGAGCACGACGTGTCCGCTGGTGCAAAAGTACTTGCCGAAGCTCAAGCGACTCGACGAGAAATATCGCGGGCAGGGTGTGCAGTTCTTGTCGTTGAACGCAAATCCGAGCGATTCGATCCGCGAGATGGCGGCCCAGTCTGTCGAGTTCGATCTGGCGTTTCCCGCCGTCAAAGACATCAACGGCGAATCGGTCGCCGCGCTGGGTGTGACGCGAACGCCGGAAGTCGCCGTGCTGACTGCTGATCACAGGCTCGTCTACCGCGGGCACATCGACGATCAATATCATTTCGCCGGCGAGGCGAATCACGTCACGCACAACGATCTGGAAAACGCCCTCGACGCTGTGCTGGTGGGCAAGCCCGTGCCGGTTGCCGAGACGTCGGTCGACGGCTGCCTGATCACCAAGGCCGCACCGCCAGCCCGCACGGCCGTCACCTATACGAAAGATATCGTGCCGCTGATGCGGAAGCACTGCGTCGCCTGTCACCAACCGGGGACCGAAGCCCCGTTCTCGCTGCTCAGCTATGACGACGCGAAGAAGCAGGGACAGGCGATGGCGGAAGTCGTCGGCGACCAGGCGATGCCGCCCTGGTATGCGAGTGCCGCCCACGACGATTTTGTGAATCACCGTGGAATGTCGGCCGACGAGCGGGACACGGTCGTCTCTTGGGTCCGCGCCGGAATGCCGCGTGGCGAAGCGACGGAAGACGCGACGCCCGTTCCACTGCGGAAAGTCGAAGGCGACGGCTGGCTGATCGGGAAACCCGATCTGATTCTCCAGACCAAAGTCCACGACATCCCGACCGAGGGTTTCGTGGCCTATCGCTACGAGCCGCTGCCGTACATGTTCCCGCAGGACACGTGGCTCGACAAAATTCAAATCCTGCCGGACAACCCCAAGGTGGTTCACCACTGCAATCTGATCATGGTGCCCGCCTTCGGCGACAAGGCGAAAAACGCCCTCTTCGTCACCGGCAAGGTGCCCGGCGGCATCCCGACCGAGCTACGGGACGGCACGGCCTTCCGTGCTCCGAAGGCGTACGTGCCCCTGTTGCAGATTCACTTCACGACCAACGGCAAACATGAAAAGTGCCGGATCGCGGTCGGCTTCCACTATCCGCGCGAGAAGGTCAACAAAGAGCTGCATCTGGAGCGAATTTCCAACCACAACTTCGCCATCGCCCCGGGCGACCCGCATTACAAGCTCGCGCAGACCTGGACGACCAAGAAAGACATCGTCGGCACCGGACTCTTCACGCACATGCACGTCCGCGGCACCGACATGACTTACCTGGCTCACTATCCCAACGGCAAAACTGAGACGCTGCTCGTCGTGCCCAATTACAGTTTCGACTGGCAGGTCGGCTACGCATGGGCGGACGGCCAGCGGAAATTTCCGAAGGGAACGAAGTTCGAGGTGGTCGCCCACTACGACAATTCGCCGTTCAACCCGTTCAATCCCGATCCGAAGAAAACGGTGAAGGAAGGGGACCAGACCGTCGACGAGATGATGTACGGCTTCTTCTTCTACACAGTCGCCGGCGAACATCTGAATCTCGACATCGATCCCAAAACCGGCGCCGCACTTCCGGGGACCAAGGTCAGCAGCCGGTAAGCTCGAGGGTCTGATCGCGTACTTCTAGGGTGGCACTGGCGGCTCGTCCGCCAGTGTTTCCCCCAGGTTCGTCGATGGCCACCAGCCGCCACGGGGCGGCTTTTTCATGCGCGGTTCGCAATGACCGACAAGCCAGACAGAAAGAAATGGAGTTGGGCCGCGCGGGCAGTCGCCGCGTTCCTGGTGTTCGCGATCTACGCCCTCAGCACAGGTCCGATGCATTACGTGGTCGCTAAACTGAATGGCGGAAATCACACTCTCGTCGGCCCGTTGCGATTCCTCGTGATGCCGTACCGACCGTTCTACGTGGCTATGAACCACATGCCCAAATCGATTTTCCATGCCTGGGAAAGCTACGATTCCTTCTTCTGGGACTTGGCGACTAAGCCCTAATCGAATTCGCGATCAAGAAGGTAGTTTGATGAACGCCTTGGACTACACCCGCGATCTGGTCTCTTTCGGGTCGATCAGCTCCGTCTCCAACGTCGACGTCTGCGACCATCTGGAGCGCGTGCTCAAGAGCCTCGAATTTGAAACAGAGCGGATCGACTATCTCGATGCGGCGGGCGTCAAGAAGTCGAACGTGGTGGGCAAGCGCGGCAGCGGCCGTGGCGGACTCGCGTACTTTGGTCATACCGACGTCGTGCCGGCCGACAACTGGTTTAGCGCCGAGCACGGTCCCTTCACGCCGACGGTGAAGGACGGTCGCCTCTACGGTCGAGGCAGCTCCGACATGAAAGGTTCCGTCGGCTGCATCCTGGCGGCCGCCGCTGGCATCTCGCGAGCGCAACAACGGGCGCCGCTCTACATCACGGGGACGGCTGACGAGGAGGTCGGTTACCTGGGGGCGAGCGAAGTCGCGAAGCGCTCCGTCCTGTTCCGTCAGATGGTCGAGGAACAAGCCTGCGGCATCGTGGGCGAGCCGACGGAGCTGGAAGTTGTCTATGCGCACAAAGGGACGTGGGGCTTCCGCGCGATCTCCCGCGGTCGCGCGGCGCATTCCAGCTCACGCGAGGGGGTCAACGCCAACCTCGCGATGATTCCGTTTCTGGTCGAAGTCAAAGCCATCCATGATGAGACCGAACGAGACCCGGCCTGGCAGGACGCTCGCTTCGATCCGCCGACGATCAGTTGGAACATCGGTATCAACGATCACACGCGGGCGGTGAACATCACGCCGCCGCAGAGCATCTGCACGGTGTATTTCCGACCCATGCCAAACCAGAAGCCGCAGGTGCTCGTCGAGCGGGCACGAGCGGCCGCGCAGCGGTGTGGACTCGAATTCGAACAGACGTGGGCCGCCCCACCGCTCGAAGTCGACGTCCATTCCGACTTTGTGACGCAGACGCTGGCCATCGCGGGCAAGACGACCCCTCGTACGGTTTGCTACGGCACGGACGGCACCCAATTGACCGCACTCAAGCAGCTCGTCGTCGTCGGCCCCGGAAACATCGCGCAGGCTCACACGGCGGATGAATGGATCGACTTGAAGCAACTCGAGCGCGGCACAGAGTTCTACGCGCGATGCATCGAACGCTTTTGCTGCTGACAGTTCGCGCTCGCCGTCGGCGTATTTCTCTTACTTCGCTCGTGAGCCCGGGGAGACCTGGGCCTACTCGTCCGAACCGGTTGCTGCGTCCGCGTCAGGAATTCTCTGATCTCATTTCTACGCGCGTAGAAACTCGGCCTCCGAGATCGGCGTGCCACGTGTTAGGGTGGATAATAAGGATCTCCGCGCTGCGCGAGTCGAAAGTCAGACGTCCGTGGTCCACGTTCGGCTTGCTGCGCGCCGGGGGTGGGCACGTGCGCGCTGAGGCGCGAGGGTTCGGCCCGGGCCGGGGACCGGGTCAACTACTTTTCTACGGTCCGATGAAGTTGACCCGGTCTAAGGCATTGACGGTGTCGACGTTAGAGCGAAAAAACACCGGGTCGGGTCACTTATTTTCACTAGGGACGTGACCCGCAGAAGTAGTTGACCCGGTCCCCCCTGCGGGACGGGACACGAGCTGCATCGAGCACTGGTGCTGCTGACGCGAGAGACGGACCGTCGCGAGATCACTTGCCGCGATTGAATTGGCTCGGATCGAAGGGATCGGTCAGCGGGCCCAGATCGTTTGCCGGCTTCTCGGGAGGCGGAGCGACTACCGTTGGCCCGCCGGGGGTCGTATCGCGGGCCACCTCGACCTGATCGATTCCGACTGATGACGCGGGAACGACGAGCGGGTCGCGGTGCGGCTGGGGTTTGCCGGCCTGAGCGATCTTCTCCGTCGAGCGCCGGGAAGCGTCTTCTCGATTGAGTCGATTCAATTCGGGAGCCACGCTTTGCAGCCACGCCGTAAGGCGGGCTTTCTGGAAGTCGGCTCCGCCGCCGGAAAGGGGAGCATGCAACGCGCCCCCGTGAGCTTCGGTCGCTTTCATCAGGAGCGGACTTCTGCGGCTGAATTGCGGATCGATTTGATGCAGGACAGTCTCGAGATTTCGCCCGGTGATGCTGCGGTTTCCCCCGCTGGCGAGGTGAACGCGTTCTAGTCGGAACGACTTCGCCTCGCTGCTGCTGTGACAACGGCCGCAGCGCGACATCAGAATGGGTTGCACGCCGATCACAAACTCCTTGACCGTCGCGGGCGAGAGGCGGGAAAGCGATTCGACGATTTTCGGGTCGGCTCCCCGGTCGATAACTGCCCCGACTTTGACGAAGCCGCCTGTTGCCTGAGACGCTTCCAGCCGTGTGAGCAGCGACTTGGCCTCTTGGTTCACGGGATCGTTTTCGAGCACCTTTCGAAGGTGAAAGGCGGCTTCCTGCGGCAGACGATTTTCGAGGCACCAGCGACCCAGCCGGAGATCTCGGCGGACGTGGTTACCCGGCTCCATGGCACACATTTTCTGGTAAGCGTCGTTCCGATCGCGAGCCACGAGTCTGACCTGATCGAAACTGAAGAACTGATTCGCGTCCGACGTTTGGACGCGGTAGCCGTGCAAGTCGGCCCGAATGGTGCCGTCGATCACGCGACCGTCCATCAGGATCAGAATCGTTGCTCCCTCGGCAGGGAGGACGGGCGCTTTGGGCGGCGACTTCGCTTCCTCCATCGCAGCCTTCGCTTGCCGCTCGAAGAGCTGCTTGAGCAGCGGGTCGTCGGCGCGGGCACGATCGTGCGGTCCCAGCGTCGTCAGCAGGCTGATAACTGCGACGGCCTGGCCAAGTTTTGAAGGCGCAAAGATTCCGAGAGGACCGCGGAATCCCATGAGTCGAGCTCCCGCCGAAGCAGCTAGTCATGCCGGGAAGATGGAATCGGTAGATGAGGCAAATCTGAGGGGGGCGGAACAATAGTTCGCTTCTTGAAGCCGGTCAAGACGATTCAAAATTGCCCATTGATTCCGCTGTTTGGCGACCTTTGGAGCGAACCGCCCACTCCGTTCAGGGCCACTTTTTTGGCTGACCCGTGCCCCGATGGCACCCGCGCGGTAGAATTGGGCTTCCGGATTTGGACCCACTTCGGGCGGGCCTGGGATCCTAAAGACCGGCGAACGGAGATCGAGCGGAGGCCCGAGTTGCGCACGCAACCAAGCGCGACGCGTTCCGGGTGATTCGACGCAGCTTGCATGGCACGCCAGACATGAGCACCGCCGGAACGGAATTGGTACGACCGGGCAGTCTCCCCTCAATCGCCCCGCCCGAGGCGGCGCTCGAGCCTCAGGCCGCGACTGCCGCAGCGGCGGCGCCTCAGCCGGCAATTCCCTTGCCGACGCGATCCGAGTGGAACGCGGCCGGCGTCTCGCTGATGTTCCACCTGTTGTTGCTGCTGGTCCTGGCCGCGCTGTTGATTCCGATCCGGTCGGTTGGCAGCGGCACGTCGATCGACGGTGGAATCGGCAACGAGCAGGGCGACGGCGGCGACTTGCTCGACAGCGTGACGATCGGCAGTCCTGAGAAAGGGACCGGCCGCGATATCGAAAAATCGCTGTCGCCCGTCGTCGAGGGCGCATCCGCGGTCGAGGGAGCGATGGCCGGCGGTGGCTCGGGGAGCGGCACCGGAAAAGGCAGCTTCGACGCGATCACCTCTCTCGGCGCGGCCGGCGGCGGTGGCGGAAAGGGCGTTGGATTTTTCGGCACCAAGTCCAGAGCCGACACCGTCGTGTTTGTCGTCGACATGTCGGGCAGCATGGAAGGTCACCGCTTCGACCGCGCTGTCGAGGAGTTGATCCGATCGCTCAACCTGTTGCAGCCTTCGCAGAAGTTTTTCATCTTCTTCTACAACGGCGCGACTTACCCGATGTTCGAGCAGCGGAATGCCAAGCTGATGCCTGCGACCACGGGGAACCGTGCCAAGGCGGCCAAGTGGATCAAGGCGTTTCGCCCCGAGGGAGACACCGCGCCCGAGGATGCGATTGAACGGGCGCTCAAGTTGAAGCCGCAGGTGATGTACTTCCTCACGGACGGCGAAATTCCGAACACGACCCGCAGCACGGCCCAGCGCTGCAACACCGAGCACAAGACGGTGATTCACACGATCGCCTTCGAGTACGAAGGGGGCGCTGAGCAGCTCCGAGGCATTGCCGTCGACAACAAGGGCAAGTACCGTTTTGTCCCGTGAGACGGACTGTTGCTCAAAACGTGCGGTCGGCAATTGGCGTAGCAAGCGAGCACTCACGCGATGGACGCGGAATCATCCCTGGATGCCCTCGAGGGTCGTCAGGTCGTGCTCGACCTGGCGAGTCAGTACGTCATTCTGGGGACATTTCGCGGCCGCGACGCGAATCACTACCTCATCGACAACGCCGACGTCCACGACCTGCGCGACACGACAACGAGTCGTGAGCTGTACGTCCTGGACGCCAGACGCCACGGAATCAACGCTAATCGCAAGCGGGTCTTCGTCCGCAAAGACGGCGTCGTGAGCCTGTCGGATCTGGCCGACGTGGTTGAGTAACACTCCGTCTCGGAGAAGTGGTTGGGTGCCATGCCCACGGCTTTGGGTGGGCATGTCCTGCAACGCATGCCCACGCCGAGCCGTGGGCATGGCACCCGTTCGCGTCCACCCACCATCCGACGATAGGGAGAACGGGGTAATCACTTCGCCATATTGACCGCGTCATTCAGCTGGCCGATGTAGAACATCGCGATGCGGAAGATCAGGAAGATGATGAACGTGGCCACCAGGGCCCAGATCAGCCAGGCCAGAGCCGAGGCCAGCATCTCCAGCGCGCGGCGCGCTTGGGCTTCCAAATCGGGGCTCAGCCGTTCGAGGGTTTCGGGTACCGTGCCGGACGTTTCCGCCACGTCGACGATGTGCAAATAGTCGACGGGAAACAACCGCGTTTCGGCCAGCGCGTCGTGCAGCGTTTCCCCCTCGCGAACGGCTGCCCACACGTAAGGCGACGCTTTGAGAAATGCGCCGTTCGAGGTCGCCTTAAAGCTCGAGGTCAGGCTCGGCTCGATCGACATCCCGGCTTGCTGCGTCAGCGCGAACGCCCACGAGAATCGGGCGATGGCAAACGATCGCAAGCACCAGCCCAACACGGGAATCTGCAACATCAGCGAGTCGAAATACTTTTGCCCCGTCAGCGATCGTCGAATCAAAAACCCGGCGACGAGGGCGCCGAATATCGAGCCGAAAGTCAGCGTCAGCCACGTGATCGCCCCTTCGGCTCCATAGAGTCCCAGTCCCAGTACGTCGATTGGTTTCGAGCCGGGATGGATTTGAGCGATGATGCCCAGGATGTACAGCATGAGAGCGACGATCAAAATCGCTGCTACCAGCTGGAACGCGGGCCAAGAGATGGCCGAGAAAAACGTCCGCCGCAGCCGGATGTTGTTCTCGAAGTGTGCCGCCAGCGATTTGAGCACTTCGGGCAGGGTGCCGGTCTGCTCGGCGACGCCGACCAGTTCGATCATGGTCTCGGGAAACGCTTGTCCGCGGGCCCGCATCGCTTCGGTGACGTCGAGGCCGCGGCGCAAGTCGGCGGCGATCTCCAGCATCGCCTGCCGACAGCGGGGGTCGCCGGACTTTTGCGACGCCAGGTCGAAGGCTTTACCGATCGAGATGCCCGCGTCGACCATCGTTGCCAAACTGCGGCAAACGATGACCAGCGATTTCGTGCGGATGTGTGGACTAAACACGAAAGGCCTCCCCGCGGCTCTGAGTCCCTCAACAGTCAAGCGAAACAGTGCAATTCTAGCAGCGGGGGTCGATTCGTCGCCGATTTCCCGCCGACGCCTAAACTGACAGGGTCACTCTCCACGCGTTAAGATAGTTCTCGCCGAAGGGTTTGTTTAACATTTCGCCCGTTCGCGCGTGCCGGCGCGGCGATCCATCGGTTGCCTTAAAGAGCACTGCCCCAAGGTATTGCGAAATCTATGCCGTTTGCCGCCAGCCTCTCTCGCGCGACCAATACCTCCGACGCCATCCGCTCGGTGATGGAGGAGGTTCGCGCCGCCCTTCGCGGGGCCGAACCCGACATTTCATTTCTGTTCGTCAATCATGCCCATCAGGACACGTTTCCCCAACTCGCGTCGCGGATTTGCGAGGCGACGGGCACCAAGCTGCTGATCGGCTGCACGGGTGAAACGATCATCGGCGGGGAGCAAGAGATTGAGACGGGACCGGCGCTCAGCCTCTGGTCGGCGATCCTGCCCGGGGCGCGGGTCGAACCGTTCGCTGCCAACTTCGAGCGAACCGTGGATGGCATTGTCACGAGCGGGCTCCCGACCTTTGCGAGCGAAGAGCCGGATCTCAGAGCCGTATTTTTGTTGGTTGACCCGTTCAGCTCGGCTCCGCACACGGTGCTCGATCACGTCGATGCCGAAGCGCCTGGCGTTCCCGTGTTAGGTGGCATGGCCAGTGGCGGACACGGCCCGGGTGAGAATCGGTTGTTTTATAACTCACACGAGGCACGCCACGGGGCCATCGGCCTGGTTGTTCGCGGCGGGCCGGTCGTCCGTTCTGTCGTTTCCCAGGGCTGCCGTCCGATCGGCACGCATTACGTCGTGACGCGTGCCGAGGGAAATGTCGTGCATTCCTTGGGAGGCTTGCCTCCTCTGCAGCGTCTGCGGGAGCTAGTCGACACGCTGTCAGAGGCCGACGCAGAATTGGTGCGCACGAAGCTACACCTGGGACTGGCGATGAGCGAGTATGGCGATCGGTTTGAGCGGGGCGATTTCCTGATCTCCAATCTCACGGGAGCTGACCGGGAGACGGGCGCGCTCGCGATCGGGACGCCCGTCCGCGTCGGCCAGACCGTTCGATTTCATGTCCGTGACGCGGCGACCGCCGACGAAGATCTGCTCGGCCTTTTGAACGCAGACCACACAACACATCCGACT
>DASRXU010000567.1:0-14172 GCA_035687365.1 Planctomycetaceae bacterium
CAGGTCTTTCAGCGACGGCGCGTCTGGCAGACATTTGCCGACGTCAGTCAAAATTATCCGGCGTTGAAATGGTCGCATTTTTACGCGGCCCTGACCTGGGACGATGCGCCGGAAGGCCTGCAATGGGCCGACGAGAACCAGTCGACCGTCTCGGAAATGAAGGCTTGGCGCCGCGCGCTGCGCGGCGAGGACTTGAGGACGGAGTCGCAAACGGCAGATGAATGGGGGACGCCGGCAGCCGTCTCGTACGTTCCCGATGAACATGTCGCGGTGAGAGACCCGTCCGAGTTCCTGGAAGCAGACGGTCGTAGTCGCCCCATGCGTGGTGGCGACGGAGAAAGCCGATTGGTCGAAACGGTGGGGGCCGTCGCCCGCGATTCCGACGCGAGTTATTCGCCGTACCGCAGTGGCGCGGGCAGCCCGGCACCCAGAGAAAGCGAATCGACGGCAGTTGCCCCGCGGCCTCAGGCCTCGCCCGAGCAGCTCATCACCCGAATGTCGACCACACTCGAGCGAATCAACGAAGCGCTGACGAGCGAGATGCTAAAGGAGTTTAAGTCCTTGCCGGAAAAGAAGCGGAGCCGATTTCTCAAAGCCGTCAGCGGATTGAGCACCAAGACGGCCCGTCTTCTCTGACGAACCGCCCGTGTATGATGTGTGCTGGCTCTCTCTGGAATCGAATACATGGCTTCCGAGCGTCCCAGACCCTTAGCGAGCGGACCCAGCTCCGGCGGATCAGTAAACGGCTGGCTGGTTGCCATTTTGTTGATTGGGTTCGTCGCCCTGTATCTCAAGCTGGCCGGGTACTGGCCTCATTCGCTGCTCGACCCGGGCGCGACGCCGCGAGAAATCACGCCGCGTGGCGACTTGGCCGAGGACGAAAAGTCGACGATCGCGATCTTCAAAGCGGTGAATGGCTCGGTGGTGCACATCACGACCGGTGAAGTGGGCGAAGATTTTCGCATGAACCCCGTGGAGATTCCGAAGGGGTCCGGCAGTGGCTTCGTCTGGGACAACAAGGGTTACGTCGTCACGAACTATCATGTTGTCCGTGACGCCATCAGCCGCGGAGCGGCGGGCATCATTCACGTGGCCTTGCCGAACGTAGCCACGAATTATTCCGCAGAGTTTGTGGGGGGCAGCAGAAACACCGACCTGGCCGTGCTCAAAATCGGTGCTCCGCCGGGCGAGCTCAAACCCATCCCAATCGGACGTTCGGACGATCTGCAAATCGGCCAGAAAGTGTTTGCGATCGGTAGCCCCTTCAGCCTCAACCAGTCGTTCACGACGGGGATTGTCAGCGGGTTGGGGCGCGAGATTCAGTCGCCGGGGGGCCAAACGATCAAGGACGTGATTCAGGTCAACGCGGCAATCAATCCCGGGAACTCGGGCGGTCCCCTGTTGGATAGCGCCGGACGCCTGATCGGCGTGACCACAGCCATTGCTACTCAAACGGGAGAATTCTCGGGACTCGGATTTGCCATTCCCGTCGATCTGGTGAACTCTGTGGTGCCCCGATTGATTCAATCGGGCAGCGACGAGCCCCCCTCGCTGGGTGTGTCGCTGTTTGAGGACCAAGTCGTGTCGGACTTGCGGAAAAGCGGTATCTTCAAAGAACCGGGGGCACTCGTGCGTGATGTCTGGCCGGGTAGTGGAGCCGAGGCAGCCGGCATCGTGCCGACCCGTCGAGCGGGGGTCGGAAGATATGCGCTGGGCGACTTGATTGTGGCGATCGACGACAAGCCGATCGCGGATAAAAAAATGGTCGCCGACATTATCGGCCAGAAAAAGTTAGGAGACAGCGTCGTCATCACGGTGATGCGTGGCGGAGAACGGCGGGAGGTCACGGTCACGCTGCGTCCGCGGCCCGCGGTTCCCACGGAGTGAGTGAACCTCACTCGGTGCTTGACAGTCTCTTGAAGCGATCTAGGATGGACAGCGTTCGTTGCCGTACCGGGGATCGGACTTCCCAAAGTTTGCGGTCAGGGCCAGGATGACATCTTCGCGTTCTCGAGGTTTGCCCGTGCCGCGTCGCACCGTTCCGAGTGCCAAAGCTCCGACGATCACCTGTGAAGAGGGAGTGACGGTCGTCACTCTCGGTCCGGAGTACGAAAACCTCGAAGAGACCGAACTCGAAACGCTGAAAGTGGCACTGCTCGACGTCGCCGAACGGGCCGATCCGCCGATCGTCGTGTTCGACCTGTCACACCTGCGGTTCTTCGGTTCGGCCTTGATCGAAGCGCTGTTTCGCGCTTGGAACCACCTCAAGGCACGGCCGGGCGGGAGACTCTCGCTCTGCGGATTGACTGGCTATTGCCGCGAGGTTGTCGAGATCACACATCTCGACCAGCTCTGGTCAATCTTTGAGACGCGCGACGAGGCCGTGCAGGCGCTCAAGAATTCTTGAGCAGTTTCTCAGAGCGTCTGGCCGAGTCGGTCAGGGGCCTTTTGCCGAAGTCATTTGGCCGGAGCAAAACCGTCGCCGACGTCTGAGTCGCGTCCTTCCATCGGAACTTCGTCGATGCGAAAGGCGACTTCGCCCCCTTCGATGTCGATCAGCGTGAGGACCCGGTTACCGATCCGAATCGCATCGCCGACAGAAAGCTCGAACTCCTGCACGCGCCGCCTCCTGCTGGTGCACGGGTGCCTGGCTCCCCGGAGATTTTCGTCCGGGAGGGCGCGAATATAGCACGCGCGCTAATGTCGGTAAATGGATTTTGGATTGGCCCAAGGCACTTTCCTCAGCAGCAATTGTGGAACCAATCTTCAGCGCGCGCCGACGCCCGTATTGAAATAAGATTGCGAACGCCAACTCGGCGACTCGAGGCGGATGCGATTCGCCTCTGCTCGCACCCCACAGTATGATCGAAGATAGCGATTCGAACCGAAATCGTTCGAACGCAGAAACTCGAACTGATCTTTTGACTTGCTGGCGCACGTTACCGTCGCGCGACAGAGGACCCATGCAACCCTTGCAGTTTCGCCCCATCCTGAAGCGCATGCGCTGGGGGGGTCGGCGGCTCGGCGATCTACTGGGCAAACAGATCGGTGATGGATCGGACTATGCGGAAAGCTGGGAAATCGCTGATGTGGGCAGCGATCAAACTACGGTGGTCGGCGGGCGCTACCACGGTTGGACGCTACGTCGGCTGGTCGAGACGCATGGAACGGCAATCCTCGGACTGCAATCGACCGAGGAACAATTTCCACTCCTGATCAAGTTTCTCGATGCGCACGATCGCCTGTCTTTGCAGGTCCATCCCAACGATGAGCAGGCGCGCCGGCTCGGACGCGGCCCGCGGGGCAAGACTGAGGCGTGGCTCGTGCTGTTCGCCGAGCCGCACGCACGGCTGTACACGGGCTTGAAGCGCGGCGTCGATCGTGCGGCATTTGTCCGCAGTCTCGACCAGAACCGCATTGAGGATTGCTTGCACAGTTACACAGCTCATCCGGGCGATTGTGTGCAGGTGCCTGCGGGAACGGTGCATGCGATCGGTGAAGGAATCGTGCTCGCCGAGATTCAGCAGGCCAGCGACGTCACCTTTCGCATCGACGATTGGGGCCGCGTCGATGCTAACGGCAACCCTCGGCCCCTCCATCGCAAGGAAGCTCTGGAGTGCATCGATTTTGAGAGTGGCCCGATCGACCCCGTAGTGCCGCGCACGCATCCTGATAGCGATCACCCCGTGGAGGACCTGGTCGCCTGCTCGTACTTCGAGCTGCACAACCACAAGCTCACCGCGAAATGGCAACTGCCTGCGGATGAACGATTTCGCATTCTGATGCCCCTCGACGGGCGTGCCGAAGTGCGGAGCGCCGATTGGCGGCAGACGGTTGGCCTGGGAGACACGCTGTTGATCCCCGCGTGCCTCGAGGATGTGTCGGTTGCCTCAGCGCCCTCGACGGGATCGCATGCGGCCACACCCAGTGCGATTCTGGAAGTCTTCGTGCGCTGACAAGCGGGGCTCACAACTAGACACGAAGCGATCCGGCTACGAGGCGAATTGCAGCCGGTCGTGCCGCTCGAATTCTTGCAATGTCGCGAACAGCGCCGATTGCACTTCCCGCGCGCGTCCGGCGTCGTGCAATTTCTGGCCGTCGCGATCAGTGACATAGAACACGTCGACGACCTGGTCCAGATGTGTGGAAATCTTGGCCAGCTCCACCGACAACCCCAGCTCGAAGATCTTGCGCGACAGAGTGTAGAGCAGTCCGGGCCGATCGTGTGAAAAGACGTCAATGACCGAATACCGTTCCGAAGAGCCGCTGTCGACGACCACCCGGGCCGGAAGATCGGAAATGCCCTGTGCCCGCCCGGATCCTCCGAACCGCCGGTTCCGCTGAAACAGTTCTTCCACTCCCACCTCGCCGGCGAGTGTCTTTTGCATGGCGGTCGCGACGCTGTCGATGCGGTCGCGCGGAACGATTCCTGAAAAGTCTCCATCGAGAACACGGTAGGTGTCGAACACAAATCCTTCGGTCGTCGTGCTGATCTGGGCGGAGACAATTGTCAGGTGATGAGCCGTCAATACGCCGGTGGCCTTGTGAAAACAGCCGGCGACGTCGCCGTCGTGCGTCACGATGCGGTATTCGACTGTTTGCGTCACGTCGTCGTAGTGGCCGTCGACGACCGGTTTGCCGGGACGATAATTTTCCTGCGCGTTGAGATCGGCGACGATCCGCGCCGGAGCCGTCGTCGTGAGGTAGTGCGACGGAAATCGTTCGAGCAGATTTCCCAGAGGCTGCTGAGCGTTCGATCGCGCGCCTGAGCGCGACGCAATTTCCAGAACTTGCTGCTTGATCTCGGCCAGCCGCCGGGCATGATCGACGGCCGCATCCTGCCCGGTCAAAAGCAATAAGGTCCGATCAAACAGATCGAACAGCAGCTGAGATTTCCACTGCGTCCACACACCCGGGCCGACTCCCATGAGGTCCGCGGCCGACAGCGTGAACAACATCCGCAACCGTTCGGCACTGCCGACCTCGCGGCTGAAGTCCAAAATCCCTTCAGGCTCCGAGGTGTCACGCCGAAACGCAAGGTGCACCATGGCCAGGTGTCGATGCACAAGGAACACCAGCGTTTCGCGGTCCTCGTCGGCAATCCGTAGTCGCTCGGACATTCGGTCGGCGATGGCACGGCCGACCAGGCTATGATCCTCTTCATAGCCCTTTCCCAGGTCGTGCAACAGCAGGGCCAGATGCAGCAGCGATTTGTCACGGATGCCCCGATAGGCGGTCCCTAAGGCGCCGGGATCGCGGTCGAATCGTTCGAGCTGTTCGATCGTCCGTAGCGTGTGCTCGTCCACCGTGTAACTGTGATATTGGTTGAACTGCAGCAGGCAGCGTGCGTGCGCCATCGGAGGCACGACGACCTCGAGCACGCCCGTACGAAACATGCTGCGCAGGATGACACCCAGGTTGCCGTGACAGCGGAGGATGTCGCGAAACAGTTCGGCACTCTCGGCCGTGACTTCTCCTCCCAAAAGTGGCACCGCTTCGCGGATCCGCTCGGTGAATTTCGGCGAGGGATCGACGCCGTATCGGGCGGCGCTGCGATAGAACTTCAGGATTCCGGGCAAGCTGGAAAGCACGGTCGGCTGCTGTCGTGCGATTACGTCGATCGAGTCAGTCCCGACTCGGTAGACCCCTTCCGAGCGATGCGTCGTCAACGACTTCAGCAATCCGGTCATCAGCGAGCGCGGGCGATGCAGCGTGATAAATCGCTCGCAAAGCTCCGCGATTGCCGTACTGTGACGAAAATACGTCTGCATGAACCGCTCGACGGGACGCTGGCCGAAGGTCCCCTCGACGTGGCGCTCGTCGGTAATCCGCAACTGTTCATCGCGCGAGAGGACATCTTGGCATCGGCCGGCGGAAAAATGCAGATCGATCCGCACCCGTTTCAGATACTCGTAAGCCGTCAGTAGCGTTCGCGCCTCTTCGCGTCCGAGCGCTCCTTGCAAACGCAATGAGTCGATATTGGCGGTGCCAAAACGTGCGAATCCCACCCAGCGAATGAGATGCGCATCGCGCAGCCCGCCGGGCGAACGCTTGATATCCGGCTCGAGCTGTTTGACGGCGGAGCCGTACTCGGCTCGCTCCTTTTCGCGCGCTGCGACGCAATCCTCGACGAACGCGGTCAGGCGCGAGCGCACGATCTTCTTTTGGAAGTCGGCTACCAGTCGGTCATAGAGGGTCGATTCGCCCCAAATCAGGCGGGCCTCGACCAACGCGGTGGCCACATCGATTTCGTGGCGGGCGATCGCCACCGTGTCGTTGATTCCGCGAACCGCGTGGCCCAACTTGAGCCCGGCGTCCCAATAATCACGCACGGCTTGCGAGACGCACTCACGGGCCAACGAGCGGCTGGTCCGGCCAACCAGAAACAGCAAGTCGATGTCCGAGAAGGGACACAACTCGCCGCGGCCCGTTCCGCCGACGGCGACGACCGCGATATCTTTGGCGACGATTGCCCGTTGATCGGCAGGAAGCTGGTCGACGACCTGTTGAAAAACTCGGCTGATGAAAGCCTCGGTCGCCTCCGAGATGGCGGCGGCCACCTGGATGCCGGTGGCCCCTCCGCTAAACAAGCCTCGCGCGTCCGTGCGGATGGCCTCAACTTGAGAGCGGCGTTCGCTCAGAAGCGCGGGCATTTTGACCGACACGGGAAAGCGTTCGCTCATTCGACCACATCAGATCGCGGCGGAGCCTGTCTCCCCGGTACGAATGCGGATGACTTCCGCAAGCTGCGACACGAAGATCTTACCGTCGCCGATCTTACCCGTGCGGGCCGCGTTGATGATGGTATCGACGGCCGTTTGGAGTTGCTCGTCGCTGACCACGACTTCGATCTTCACCTTGGGCAGAAAATCGACCGTGTACTCTGCCCCGCGATAGGTTTCTTTGTGTCCGCGCTGGCGGCCGAAGCCACGGACTTCCGAGGCAGTCATGCCTTGCAGGCCGGCCTGGTTCAAAGCGTTCTTGACGTCCTCGAGTTTGAAGTGGCGAACGATGGCTTCAATCTTCTTCATGAGTGGTCACCAGTTTTCGATTGTCGGACACGTGAAAATGCTGCCGACCGGCCTACGTGTTGCGGGCCGCCGGGCGGGCGTCACAGGGACTGGTTTCCGGTTTCACCGGTACGGATGCGGATCATTTCCGAAAGATCCGTGATGAAAATCTTTCCGTCGCCGATCTGCCCGGTGCGCGCCGTCCGCAGAATCGTTTCGATCACCGACTTAAGTTGTTCGTCCGAAACAACAATCTCCATCTTAGCCTTGGGGAGGAAGTCGACGGTATATTCCGCGCCGCGATACTGCTCTTTCTGCCCTTTTTGCCGACCGAAGCCGCGGACTTCGGAAACCGTCATGCCCTGCACGCCGATTTCGGTTAACGCGTCCTTGATTTCCTCGAGCTTGAAATGTCGGACGATCGCCTCGATCTTTTTCATCGACGGTTGGCCCCTAAGAACCTTTCAGGTTGCGCGTGCCAGCGGGGCGGCACCCGCTCCGAAGTCGCAGGACGCGACAGATTCTCATTTTCCGTCGGGTTGACTGTCAATGCCAGGGCACGGTGAGGCGACCACAATCCGTTTTCGATCCGCCCAGCAGAAGCCGCGGAAGGTCCGGCGCCCGAACGGTTATTCGGACCTTCGGCCGCAGTCCGACGCGCTCGGCAAGCCTCAAGCGCAGGTCGCGGGCCAATTCTTTTAGAAGAAAATGTAACCTTCTTCGCCGTGCTGACTGAGGTCGAGCCCCTGGATTTCGTCGCTCTGGCTGACTCGCAGGCCCATCAACGCGTCGAGCACCTTGAGGAAGACGAACGTCCCCACAACGGCAATCGCAACTGCGGCTCCTGCACTTTTCGCCTGGTTGAGGAACTGTTGGAAGTTGCCCTCCAGCCAGCCACCCGTTCCCGAGGTGCCGGGGACGGCCCTCGTCGCGAACACACCAGTCAACAGGCAGCCCAAGATCCCACCGACGCCATGGACGCCAAAGGCGTCGAGCGAATCGTCGTAGTTAAACTTCGACTTGAGCGTCGTACACGCCAGGAAGCAGACCGTTCCCGCGCAGAAACCAATTACGATTCCTGACAGAGGCGAAACGAATCCGCACGCGGGGGTGATGCCAACCAGGCCGGCCACCGCGCCCGAGCAGGCGCCCAGCACGCTGGGCTTGCCGCGCGTGATCCATTCGGCACATGCCCAGGCGAGCAGTCCTGCGCTAGCTGCCAGGTGCGTCGACAGAAAGGCATTTGCCGCCGAACCATTGGCGCCCACGGCACTGCCCGCGTTAAATCCGAACCAGCCCACCCACAGCAGCCCCGCGCCAATGCAAGTATAGGTGAGGTTGTGTGGAGGCATCGGCTCTTGCCCATATCCTAGGCGTTTGCCCAGAACGAGCGCGCACACGAGCGCGGAAGTCCCCGAGCTGATGTGCACCACCGTTCCGCCCGCGAAGTCGAATGCCTTGTGCGGCCCGTCTGCAAAGATGCCCTTCGATGACCAAACCCAATGCGCCAGAGGGCAGTAGATCAGCGTCCCCCACAACAGCATGAAGACGCACATCGTGCTGAATTTCATCCGCTCGGCAAACGCGCCGCAAATCAGCGCGGGCGTGATAATGAAGAACATTCCCTGGTACGCCAAGTACACCATCTCGGGAATTGTCGGAGCGAGCGAGGACTGCGGCACGACGGCTTTGTTGGTCGCGCTGTCCCAGAAAGACATCACTCCGCTCATGCCGAGCTTGCCGAAGCCGCCGATGAGACCGTGCGAGCCGGGCATGTCATCGTCGAACGCCAGGCTGTAACCCCACAGAGCCCACACGACCGAGAGCATTCCGGCGAGAAACATGCACTGCATCATCACGCCGAGAATATTCTTCTTGCGAACGAGCCCTCCGTAAAACAGCGCCAGGCCGGGTGCTGTCATCATGAGCACGAGTGCCGAGGAGGCCAGCATCCATGCCGTGTCCCCGCTATTGAACTCGGGCGTTGCCGCGGTTTGACTGGCCGGCGCGCTCGGTGTGGCGGCGGCTGGGGGCTGTGCCGGTTGGGCTTGCGCCATCACGGTCGAAGCAGCCAGAAACAGGCAAACGGCGGCGCCGAAGCACCGTAAAGTCGTCCTCATTCGCATTTTCCTCAAGCGCGCAGGCTGAACCGATTTAGTGGCCGTCGCCTCACTCTGGGAAAACGCCGATCACAATTTTTGTGGCGTTCCGGGAGCCCCAACATCGGAATTGGACGACGAGCGAGTTCTGGATGCATCGCGGGCAATGGAAACGGTCCCGCAACATGCTGTAGGCTTGGGTGAGGCGTGGCGTCGGCACGCATTTGCAAACACCGTGCCGGTTCACAACTGGCGAGCACGACGCAAGGTCTGCTGCGGCGCACACCGGCCAATCGAGAACGCGGATGATATCGTTTTTTACGCAGACGCAACAAGGCGTGCTCGCCGCGCTCTTCTTCGTGCTGGGGATCGTAGTTGGCCGCATCGCCAATCTCTGGTCGATCGCCTTGACGAAGCCAAATGCGACAGAGACCAATTCAGAGACTAGCGCCGCGGTCGACAGGGAGCACGCGAGCCCGCTCAACGCCGGCGTCCGCAAGCTCCGACCCGGCGCCGTCGAAATTGCAACCGGTCTGCTCTTCGCAGGCTATGTGATCGCTTACCTCCGGTACCACTGCCAAGAGCTCGCCGAAGTTCGACCGGATGAGTTTTGGTTGTATGGTCGGATCCTCTTTCAGCTCGTTCTTATTTCGCTACTCGTTGCCGCAACGGCGACCGATCTGCGCGATTTCGTGATTCCCGATCAAATCACGCTCCCCGGAACGCTCCTCGGTTTGGCCGGTGCGACGTTTTCTGGCCAGCTGCAAATGGTGCATTTCTGGGTCGACTGGAATCAGGAAATTCCGGGCATCGCCGGGCCTTACATCCCCGAATGGCTGGATCCTCACCAACATTGGCACGGCTTCGCGTGGAGCCTGGCGGGAGGGCTGTGCGGGGCCGGGCTGACGTGGCTCGTGCGATTCAGCTCGTCGCGAATCCTCGGGCGCGAAGCACTCGGGCTGGGCGACGTGACTCTAATGGGCATGATCGGGACGTTCGTCGGATGGCAGCCGACGATCTTTGTCTTTCTCATCGCTCCACTCTGCGGGCTGGCGATGATCCTACCCCTGCGCCTGTTCTGGAAACGCAGCTATCTCCCCTACGGACCGTTTTTGGCGGGGGCCACAGTTGCTGTGCTGTTCTCCTGGAAATGGCTGTGGCTATCGAGCCGATTGGTCTTCGGCGACCCTCGGAGCCTGGGCTTGCTGGGGGTGGGTGCCCTTGTCACATTTTTGGCATTATTAGGCGCTCTCCGCCTTTATCAGGCGAAGGTTCCCGCGGTTGGAGCGAACGGAGATTGACGGAGCCTCGGCGCACGGATAAGACAATGTTGAAATGGGTCGGAAATGGTCTGATGTTCAGGGGCAGTTCGACGAGGTCCAAGAGCCGATGCTCCCGTCGGCTTGGCGAAAGGCGTGTCAGGTCTTAGGCTTATCAGGCGCGCCCGGATTCAGACCAGATCGAAGGTTGGGTGCCGGGCGGAGCCCGACTCATCGAACAAACAGTTTGAATAGTCCCGCCTCGAGGATCGCGCCATGAGATCCGCGTTTGATGCGATGGCCTACTGGTTGATCGATTACTACGTCGCGGCAATGGTCGTGCTGACCGTCGTCGGGGTAATCCAACGGGCGATCCGTCAGCCGGCACGCCGCATGGCTGTGCATTGGGGCACCCTCGTCGGATTGGCGCTCCTGGTCTTTCTGTGCGTGCTGCCCGGGTGGCCTCGAGTCCGCGTCATGGGAATTGTGCGCGCGACTCCCGACGCCGTGGTGGAGCCCGCACCCAAGCGGTCGGGGACAGATTCCAACAATCGACTAACGACGCCCACGACTGCGGACTCGTCGATCGATGGCTCGTCCCGACAGCGTTCCATCGACTCAAAGGCGCCTCGACCCCTGTTGCCACAAAACGGCGGCTGGGTTGTCCTGCCGAACGATGCTGTTCCCGCCGCAAAGGTGCCGCGCGCGGCGCCTGCGCCGTCCGAGCCGGCCGGTCTTTGGGGTTGGGTGGCCAATCGCGATTGGGGTCTGGTTCGTCTGACTGCATTGGCGATCTTCGTGCTCGGGTGGGTGCTCACCACATTCCGAGTGGTTCACGGATTGATCGCGGCGCGCCGCGTCCGCTTGGACGCGTTTGAGGCGCCGCAGAGTGTTGTCGCCGAACTCAAAAAGCTGGTCGGGAACGGACGCTGTCCCGAACTGCTCGTCAGTTGTTCGCATCCCATTCCCATTGTCATCGGCACGTTGAGACCCAAGATCCTTCTTCCGCCACAGTTTGCCGAAAAAGAGCGCCCCGACGATTGCCGCAGCGTTCTGGCCCACGAGCTGGCGCATGTCCACAACGGTGATTTGTGGTTGCTGGCTCTCGACCGCTGGCTGTTGCCCCTCCTCTGGATGCACCCGCTCTATTTGCGGTTGCGGCGCTCGCTGCGCGACGACCAAGAATTGCTGGCCGACAGCGTTGCGGCGAGCCATTCCAGCCGCGCCGACTACGCGGACATGCTGGTCCGCTGGGCACGACGCCTAGCCGCTGAGAAACAGGCGCTGCAGCTCAGTGCTGCCGTCGGCGTTTGGGATCGGCCGACGCGACTGCACGACCGGATTGCGAGACTTTTGCATCCCAGTCAGCGGTTGGAGCTCTACTGCCCTCGTTTTTGGAGAATGGGCAGCCTGTTGTCTCTCATCGCTCTCCCCACACTGCTTTCAACGGCGACCGTATGTCCTGAGTCTCCGCGTTGGTCTGACATCTTTGCCTCGTTGACGAGTCAACCCGAGTCGAATCGCAATGCCACTTGCTGTCACCATCGATGCTCGGCCGCGCCGGCCACACCCCCGACCCCGTATTTTCGGGAGCAACCGGCAATGGCCCAGATCTTGCGGCTCGGCGGATCGATCAAGTCTGGCCGAATTGGCAATCTATCGTTCGTCACCGAAGTGAACATGTTGTTTCATGAGACCAAGGACGGTCAGCGCGTCGCGAACAAGACAATTGCCGAAGCACCTCTGCCCGATCTTGCCACGTTCAGCCACCTCAGGGTGTTGTCGCTCGCCGGCAGCCAGGTGACGGACAGCGGGCTGCGGAAGCTTTCCACCCTCACGGAGCTCGAGAGCCTCACCCTTCGGGACGCACACCATCTCACGGAGGCCGGCATCGCGGAACTCGCCAGGCTTCCGCAACTACGACGGCTCGAGCTGACCAACGCGCATTTCGAGGACGTCGCACTCGATCGGCTGGCGGGGATGCGAACTCTCGAAGAGTTGTCGGTCGAGGGGCGTAATTTGTCCGACGAGACGATCGAAATTGCCGCTCGGATGCCCAATCTTCGGAGCCTGTCGCTCGACCTCCCGAATAGCCAGGTCGATCGCGAGGCCGTCATAAGCCTGCACGCGCTGCCGAAGCTCGCGTGTCTCAATCTACGCTGTCTGGAGATCCCCGATGACGCCCTGTTCGCGGTGAAATCGCTGGCGAGCTTGCGGTCGCTGTCACTGGGCGATTCGCGAGTCAGCCGTCGGGCGCTGGCGAGGCTCCGCCGGTCGCTTCCCGACCTGGCCGTTCAGACGTCGCGGCAAACTGTGCGGACGCGTTCCAGAGTCTCTTCCGAACAAACGAAGAACGAGGCTCCCCGCCCGAACCAGGCTTTAGCGCAAGCGGGCAGCTCGATTCCAGCCATGGCGGCCCATCCCGACGATTCCCAAACCCGGATTTTCACGCTGCGCTTCTATCCTCCGTTCACCAAGGTTGAGTGGAAGCTGACCTTTGTCGATTCGAACGTCGCCTCATCGATGAGCCGCGAATTCGTGATTCGCATCGACGCGACCTTGGTCTTCCGATGCCGTTTGCGCCGGGTGGGAAGCGACTGGAAGGCCGAACAGTTCGAGCTGACGTCGATACGAGACGGCGTTGAGGAGCCAATCGACGGTTCAGATGCGACCTTGCGTTGGGGACGAGCGAGCAAGGAATGGACTGAGACTTCCGGTCAGCGCACGATCGATTGACGGCGTCGCGTTCCCACAAGTCCCGAAGTCACAACAGATCAAGCTTGGTGTGGCGTCGCTGCGGGCGGCTGCACTTCGAGCAGAGACCGTAGACTTCGAGCCGATGCCCGCTCACTCGAAACGAGTTTCGCGCCGCAACCTCGTCCAGAATCTCGGAAATGGCCCCGTTCTGAAACTCGATCAGTTCTCCGCACACGCGACAAATGAAATGATCGTGCTGCGGATAGCCGTAGTCGTGCTCGTAGACCTCGCGCCCGTTGGGACGGGCGACGCGTCGTAAAAGACCAGCCTCGACCATCAGTCGCAGGGCGCGGTAGACGGTGGCCCGGCTGACTCGCACCGTTCCCTCCCGCTTGACGAGCCGCGCCGCCAGCTCATCTCCGTCGAAGTGGAGGTGGCTGGAAAAGACTTCATCCAGGATTGCGGAGCGCTCCTGCGTCAGCCGCAGCCCGCGGGTGGCCAGAAACTCCTCGAGTTTTTCCCGGGGAGAGGCCGCAACTTCCACGGAGGGCAGTTCGCCCTCGGAAACTTTTCGTCGGCTAGCTTCAGTCGTGGGATTCATTACCAACAATCGATTGCAGCAGACTCATCAGGGCCGCTTCGAGCTTTTCATCGGAGTCATAGTCCCCCGAGGCGATCGAAGCCTTGATCTGCGCCAATCGCTCGGCCCGGACTTCCGGTGACTTGCTCAACTTGTCCAGGAGCTGTCCCGCCGACGAGATCTCCACCGCGTCCTTCGGCTTCGAGACGGCCGGCGTTTGCGGCTTGGCCGCTGCTGCCGACTGACCCGCCGATTTTACCGGTGAGATCGGAACGCTTCGTTGAAGGGAACCCGGGCCTTGCACTTCCATGTCGGCACTCCCAACTTGGCGAGTAGTTCGCTCAAGGGAGGAGGGGTTGTTTCCCTCCTGGTGCCGATCATCATAACGCAGAATGGCGGCCCGGTTCAATCGGTTCTTGGCACGGGTGGTCATCGCAGACTCCAGGAAACGCTTGTGTGAACTCAGCTTGCGTCGACCGCCACCGTGTACAGATCGACGCACTTCGAGCTTAGACAGTGTCCACAAC
>DASRXU010000568.1:0-23840 GCA_035687365.1 Planctomycetaceae bacterium
CGCTGTCGACCAACGCCAGCCAACTGGCTTCGATGATGTTTTCGCTCACGCCGACGGTGGTCCAAACGTCGCCATGGTCGCGGCTCTCGATCACGACACGCACGCGGGCGGCCGTCCCCTCGGTTGAGTTGATGACGCGGACCTTGTAGTCGTCCAAATGCATCTCTGCGAGGCGGGGATAAGTCGCCGACAGCGCCTTTCGCAACGCGGTGTCGAGTGCGTTGACCGGCCCGTCTCCCTCGGCGACGACGTGCTCGCTCGCCCCGCCGACGGTGAGCTTGATGGTCGCCTCGGTCACGGGGTTTCCCCCTTCGTCCGTCGCGACATTGACGCGGTAATGATCACGAACAAACTTGGGCTCATAGGTCCCGGCGACCTTCATCACCAACAGATCGAAAGACGCCTCGGCCGCCTCGAACTGGTAGCCTTGGCTCTCCAACTCCTGCACTCGGTCGAGGATCTTTTTCATCAGCTCGGGATCGTCATCGCGGCGATACTTGCCCAGCTTGGCGACGATGTTCGACCGGCCGGACAACTCGCTGATCAGGATCCGCCGCTCGTTGCCCACCGTTTCGGGATCGATGTGCTCGTAGCTTTGTGACACGCGATTGACCGCGTGAACGTGCATTCCCCCTTTGTGGGCGAACGCGCTCATTCCGACGAATGCCTGGCTCGCCCGAAAATTCATGTTGGCGATCTCGTAGACGTAGCGCGATAGCTCTGTGAGGCGCGACACGCCGCCGGGAGTCAGCACTTCGTGCTCTTCCTTGATCGCCAGGTTGGCGATCACGCTGATCAGATCGACGTTGCCGCAGCGCTCGCCCACGCCATTGATCGTGCCTTGCACCTGCACCGCGCCATGCCTCACGGCTGTGAGCGAATTGGCGGTTGCCACGTCGCAGTCGTTATGGCAGTGGATGCCCACCGGGACGTTCAGCGCGCCGCGCGCGGCCTCGACCCCGGTAGCGATTCGTTCGGGCAGACTGCCGCCGTTGGTGTCACACAGCACGACGATCTCGGCTCCCCCCTCTTGCGCGGCTTGAATCGTCTTCAAGGCGAAGTCGGGATTCAGCCGATGGCCATCAAAAAAATGCTCGGCGTCGTAAATGACGCGCCGTCCTTCGGACCGCAGGAAGGCGACCGAGTCGCGGATCATGGCGAGATTTTCTTCCTCGCTCACCGACAGGACCTCGCGGACGTGCAGGTCCCAGCTCTTGCCGACGAGCGTCACGACCTTGGTTTTGGCGTCGCGCAGGGCGAGCATCCCGACGTCCTTCTCTGCCGCCGTCGCCTTCCGCCGCGTCATCCCGAAGGCCACCACTTGCGCGTGAGCTAGCGGCAGGTCAGCCACCCGCTGGAAGTACTCGGCATCCTTCTGATTCGAGACGGGAAAGCCCCCCTCGATGAAGTCGAAGCCCAACTCGTCGAGCTTGGCCGTGATCAGCAACTTGTCCTGCAGCGAAAAGTAAACGCCTTCCCCCTGGCTACCGTCGCGGAGCGTGGTGTCGTAAATCTGCACGCGGGACATGTTGGCCTATTCCTTGAGGCGAGCGGCCGGTGTCAGCCGGCGGGTTCTTGCACGACCAAACAAAAAACCCTCAGGCCGAGCGGGCGACCTGAGGGCTGAGATTCTTGGCGAAAAGTCTCTGCTAGTGCCTCAATGTCGCGCCGCCCCGAGGCGGCTCGATAATAACGACGCCGACGACTACGACCGATTGGACGATCAGGCTGTTGGTCGAAGGGTGCATGGCACTTTTACGCAAACAACTAAGAGTTCAATGCTTTTAGAAGCATACGGCAGGTGAAAAGGGCTGTCAAACTGGGTGTCGCCTTGGCGTTACCGGCAAACCGGGACTGCGCGGCCAAAGTGCTCTACAATCGCCTGATGCTCTTCCTGGTGATCGAACAATTTCGGGACAACAATCCCAACCCGGTGCGCGAACGGTTCTTGCGCGACGGCCGAATGCTGCCCGAGGGCGTCGTTTATCACGCCAGCTGGGTCGACCCCCCGCGCGCCCGTTGCTACCAGATCATGGAGGCGCCGGATCTCGACCAGCTTCGGCTCTGGACCAACAGCTGGGAGGACCTGGTCGATTTCGAGATCGTGCCAGTGCTGACGTCGCAGGACTATTGGGCAAAGTTTGAGTCGGAGTCGTAAAGCCGCCGGCTCACTCTTCCTCTTCGTCGTCGCCAGCCGTTGCTCCGACGAGTTCGCGCGGCCGGCCCGACTTCAGCTCTTCCCATTGCTCGAAGGTATAGAGCACTTCGCGGGCCTGTGAGCCGTTGTAGTCGCCGACGATGCCGTCTTCGGCCATGTAGTCGATCAGCCGGGCCCCGCGGCCGTAGCCAATGCCGAGCGCCCGCTGCAACAGCGAGACGCTTCCCCGGCCTTCGCGAATCACCACTTCAACGGCCTGGTCGTACATGTCGTCGCGCTGGCGTGTCGCATCCGGCTGGCCTTTGCCATCGGCCGGTTTGACAGCCAGCTGCGTCAGTTCCTTGCTGTACTGCGGTTCGTAGCCGCTATAGAACTCGATGATGTTGTTGATCTCTTCGTCGTTGACGTAGGTTCCTTGGGCTCGCGTCAAATTGCTCGTGCCGGGCGCGAGGTACAACATGTCGCCATTGCCCAGCAGGCGGTCGGCCCCCATCTCGTCGAGGACAACGCGACTGTCAGTCCGGCTCGAAACCTGGAACGAAATTCGGGCCGGCAGATTCGATTTGATCAGCCCCGTGATGACGTCAACAGTCGGCTTCTGCGTCGCCAGCACCAGGTGGATGCCGACGGCCCGCGACTTCTGCGCGAGGCGAATGATGTGTCCTTCGACGTCCTTGCCCGAAGTCATCATCATGTCGGCCATTTCGTCCGCGATGATCACGATGTAGGGCATCGTCTCGGGAATGCGCTCGGCCTCTTCCGAGTCGGCGTCGATCCCCAACTTGTCGAGGACGGCCTCTTTGCCCAGCTTGTTGTAGTTGTCGAGATGTCGCACGCCGACCTGCGCCAACAAGTCGTAGCGTTCTTCCATCTTGTCGACGGCCCACGCCAGAACGGCCTCGGCCTTCTTCATGTCGGTGATGACCGGGTGCATCAAGTGCGGCACCCGTTTATAGGGACTCAGCTCGACCATCTTGGGGTCGATCAAGAGCATCTTCACCTGGTCGGGGCTGCGGGTCATGAGCATCGACAGAATCAGCGTGTTGAGGCAGACACTCTTGCCGGTGCCTGTACGGCCGGCGATCAGCAAGTGGGGCATCTTCGTCAGGTCGACCGCAAGCGGCCGCCCGCTGACGTCCTTACCCAAGAAGATCGGAATCCGCATCTTGTCGATCGCGTCCGGACAGGTCTCGATCAGTTCGCGCAACCGCACCAGTACCTGCTTCTCGTTCGGCACTTCGACGCCGACCGTATTCTTGCCGGGAATCGACGGGACGACGCGCACCGAAGGCACGCGAAGCGCGATCGCCAGATCGTCGGCCAGCGCGGCCACTTTCGACAGCCGCAGGCCGGCCTCCAGTTCCAACTCGAACTGAGTGACGACCGGTCCCGTGTCGATCTCCACGACTCGCACGTTCAAGTTGAAATCTTTGAACGTCTTTTCGAGAACCACAGCGGCCGACTGGGCTTTGGCAGCCAGGGTCTCGTACGGAAAATCCTCGGCCGGCTCCAGCAAGTCCAGCGACGGGACTTCAAAGGGGCCGTGAGAACCCTTACCCCCCGATTCCAGCCGTTCGATCACTTCTTCGCGCATCGACTTGGCGGTGACCGGCGGGTTGACCTTGATCGGCAGTTTGGACTTGGACGAAGCCTTCGAAGGCGTGGCAGCCCCCTCGGCGGGGGCTTTCTTCTTTACCTTCTCGCGCGGCTTTTCGGGCGGCGGATCGTCGTCTTCCTCCTCGGTGGAGACGGACTCGGCGACGTCGGACTCAGCTTCCGAGTGCGAACGGCGGCGGAAGATGCGGCCAATCAACCGAAACGGCAAGAAGAGAATCGCGAACGCCAGCCAAACCAGCGACAGCTCTCCGGCAATCAACAAGCCGGCCGCAACGCACGTGGCGATCAGGATCGTGATCCCTTCCGCCGAGAAATACTTTTCGAGCACGGCCAGGCCCAGCGCACCGGCGTAACCGCCACTGCCGACAACATTAGCCCCGCTGAATTCGGAGGCAAACCGCTGCAGCAGCATGCAAACGCCGGCCAAACCGAGGCAGACTCCGAAGAGTCGCACCAAATGGTCCGTCGCCCCGTTCCGAACGAACAGTCGCAAATCCATCGTGAAGAGCGAAAAGACCAGGAAGAACGCGCCAAACCCCAGCGTCGTGTACAGGTAGTAAGCGGTCTGGGCGCCATACAGGCCGCAGACATTTAAAGGAGTCTGCCGGGCCGGAAAAGCGATCCGTCCGGGAGGATCGACCGGGTCATAGCTCCACAGGCACAGGGCCAGGAAGACGCAGAGCGCCAACAGGCACAAGGCCAGGAGATCAGTTCTAAGACGACGCAGGTCCATCGGGCAGATTCCAGCGGAATGTCAGCGAGCGACGGCTTTCGCCGGCGCGCACTGCGAGCATGGGATGCCGTCCGCGCGTCGAACCAGCTCCTCGGTTCGACGCACGGACGCATCCTGGCGACACACCACCAATCACAAAATCGCGACGGAAAGACAGACTATCTGTGGGCTTGTAGGCGCACGGCACCGGCGTGACGCGGCATTGGCGGCAAATCTTTGAACGATTTGCGCCGCGGGGCCGCCACACGTCGTGTTACGCTCAAGAAGGCGTGAGCAATCCTGCTCGAGACAAACTTATCACGCAGGCGGAGCGATGTCGGAAAAAGGCAACGGCCTCTGTTGTTTTTTGGCAACCTGCCTACATTTTTTGCCAAATTTCCGAAGATGCGGACTCACGGCAGGCGGCTAGGCTCTGTCCGGGGCCGCAGATTTGACGGGTCAGCTCAAGTTACGCCCCATAAGTGACCAGCATGGCTGTGATGGGGTAGCTGGGGTCGGCATCTTCGCCGCCAACAGTTCGGGAGGGCCTACGCCACGGCAGGCAGAGCCTGCCCTACGGAAACAGGCGATACGGCCCGCAGCAATTGCCCCGCTTCTCGCAAAAGTGGCGAAAAAGCGGAAAATGAAGACGGGACAGAAAATAAAGCCGGTGGCTGGCGCATCGTACCTTTAAGAGCAGTGCGGCGGGGGTCTTTTGTGACCGCGGCAGACCATGGTCCAATCGATCCCGCTCGGACTGATCCCCCGTCGACCGATTGCGTGCGAATCGACTCGGCAGTCATCGCCTCGCTTTACGAACGTTATGCCGACGAGCTCGGCCTGTTTTTGAGAGGTGTGCTGCGGAACTCGGACCTCGCAGCCGAGGCCTTGCAGAACACGTTTACGAAAGCCGTTGAATCGGGGCACACCGCCCGGGAGGAATCGCTCAAGGGATGGCTGTTTCGGGTGGCTTTTCACGAAGCCGCCCTGCTCCGGCGACGCGGTCAAATCCACGACCGATCGCTGCGGCAGATCGCCCGAAACGGCCAATCGTCCGGTGACTCCGGCGAACGTCCGGAAGAGCGACTCTCTCGATCCGAAATGCTGACGGAAGTTCAGCGAGCCTTGCACGATCTGCCCCCCGACCAACGACGAGTCGTTCAAATGCGGATCTATGAGGAGAAGTCCTTCGCCGAAATCGCAGAAGAACTCTCCGTCCCGCTGGGAACGGTCCTGACGCGGATGCGACTCGCCCTGAAGAAGCTGTCACGACAGATGCAGAAACCTGGCACTTAATTGCTGCCGTTTTCAGTGGATCAGTTTATGAAGACCAACGGAACGCCTGGCGACGCGAACGGAGCCGGCGGACCCCATGGGTCGTTTGCTGAAGACGACGCCCAATGGACCGCGCTGCGTTACGTGCTGGGCGAAATGAACGCCGACGAGACCGAGGCCTTCGAGCGAACGTTGTCGACTGACCTGCAGGCCTGCGAGCACGTCGCGGCGGCGGCGCGTCTGACCGCCGATCTGTACAGCGCTCTGTCGACTGAGGTCGAGGTGATGACCAAAGCGGTGCCGAGTGCGCCGGCCAAAGACATCCCGATTTCAGCACCGGTTCGTTCGACGCGACGTGGTCTGTGGGCCGTGGTCGGACTGGTCGCCGCGGTCTGCTTGTTGACCGCCGGCGGGCTCTCGCTTTTGCCGCTCACCGGTGACAACCAAGAAGAAGCCGCCGTGGACCACGCGGACACAAGTGCGGGCTCACTGGTCGCCATTTGGACCGAACGGTCGGCTGAGACGGCTGCAGAAACCCCGCTCGCCGGAGCTGCGGGCCCAGACCGCGTGAACGCGGAGGGCGTCCCTTCCTTCGCCGACACCGATGCCGCAGACGACTCGGCCGCCGATTCGGCCCTGGTGGCGGAAGACGATTACGACGTTCCCGGTTGGATGATTGCGGCCGTCGAGAACGGCAAGAGTTGGCGCCCCGACGATGCGGACACGGAAATTCGGGAGAATTGACGAATGTCGGTGTTGCGTTTTGCTGGGACGATTCTGACCGGGGCGATTCTGTTTGCGGGGGTGACGTGCCCCCTACTCGCGGCCGATCCGCCGGCCAAGGGGACCGAAGCCAACACGGGCGAACAAGCGGGCAAAGCCGAGGTGAAACCGGTCGCGGGAAAATCAGCGCCCGCCTCGAAGGCCAAACCGAACTCAGCTAAACCGAATGCGGCGAAGGCGAATGCAGCCAAGCCCGCACCGCTTTCCAAGGAGCGTGAGGCTGCCGCGATCGCATTTGCCCGCGAGCATCATCCCGAGCTGTCGGCCTTGATCGACAAGCTGCGTCACGACAACCGACGCGACTACGACCGCGCCCTCCGCGAGCTGTCGCAAGCCAGCGAGCGTTTGATGCGATTGAAGAAGCAAGCACCCGACCAATACGAACTCGCTTTGGCCGCCTGGAAACTCGATTCGCGGGCCCAGCTGCTCGCCGCCCGGATGACCCTTTCTCTAACCCCGGGCCTCGAGGCCGAACTGAAGCAAGTTTTGACCGAGCGCGCCGACGTGCGACTCAAAGAGTACAAGGCCGAATACGCCCGCCTGCAGGACCGAATGACAAAGCTCAAAGTTTCGATGCAGGCCCTCGAGACGGACAAGACCGCCGTGGTCGACAAAGATCTCCTGCGCATTAAGCGGTCGGTCGCCCGCAGCCGCCGCCCCGCACCAAGACCCACCAACAAACCCTCAGTGATCGAGCCACCGCGGCCTCCCGCCGTACCGACGACCGCTTCGGTCAGACCGCCGGCGGATACGTCGGCCGGAGCCCGCGCCACGGACAAGCAACACTGAGTTGTCAGCAGCACTGCATCGATTGATCGATGACATTGCCTTTGCCAGGTGACAGAAACACTCGTCACGAGAACGCATGCAGATTGATGACAAGATCGGGGGACCCACGCAGATGACCGCAATGAGGACGGCCGCCAGACTTTCGATCATCGCCCTGGGAATCGTCGGGGTTTCAGTCGGCCTCACGCTGAGCGCTCCGACCGGCGGCCCAAGCACCACGCCGACCGCGGCCCCTGCCCCTTCAAAGGTTAGAGGCACAGATCAAAAGCCCCTGGAGCCGATCTCCAGCCGATTCGTGGCCGCCCTCACGAAGGAGACGCCCTCGTTTCAGCGCCATGTCGTGCCCCTATTGGGAAAGCTCGGGTGTAACGGGCGGGCGTGTCACGGCTCGTTCCAAGGGCGCGGCGGCTTCCGCCTGTCGCTCTTCGGATACGACTTCAAGATGGATCACGACGCGCTCTTGGCGAACGTGGATGGAGCGCGCGTCGACGTTCACAAGCCCGACGCCAGCCTGATCCTGCAGAAGCCGACGATGCGAATCGAGCACGAGGGAGGCAAGCGGTATGAACTCGGAAGCTGGGAGCATCACGTCCTGGCCCAGTGGATTCAAAGCGGTGCCGCCGGCGTGAAGCCGGGCGACGCCAGACTGACGCGGCTCGAGGTGCGGCCCTCCGAGATCCACTTCTCCCAGAAGGGCGAGCACGTTTCGTTGCGAGCGATCGCCCACTGGTCGGACGGAACGAGCGAAGACGTCACCCCGCTCTGCCGTTATCAGTCGAACGACGAGCAAGTCGTAAAGATCGACGCGGTCGGTCTGGTCACGTCGGTCGAGGCCGGCGATTCGCACGTCGTCGCGTTCTACGATGCGGGCGTGACCCCGGTGGCCGTCGTGCGTCCGGTTTCCGACGTGGTCGGACCAAAATATCCGGATGTTCCGACACCGACCGAGATTGACCGCCTGGTGGTGAAGAAACTTCGCAAGCTGGGAATCGTCCCATCAGAACTCTCCAACGACAGCGAGTTTCTGCGGCGAGTGAGTCTCGACCTGACGGGGAGCCTGCCGGCGGCCGACGAAGTCGTCGCTTTCCTGGCCGACAAGTCATCCGACAAGCGCCACAAGAAGATTGACGAACTGCTCGAACGCCCGACGTATGTCGCCTGGTGGACGACACGGTTGTGCGATCTGACCGGCAACAACGATCGAGCCCTGGCGAACATCACGCCGGTCAATCAACTGGCCAGCCAGGAATGGTACGACTGGGTTCTCAAGCGGGTGCGCGAAAACGTTCCGTACGACAAACTGGTCGAGGGGATCGTGTTGGCGACGAGCCGTCCGCTCAGCCAAACCTACGCCGACTACTCCAACGAGATGACGGCGCTCTACCGCAAGACGCCCGAAGGCAATTACGCCGACCACGTGGGGCTGACACACTTCTGGGCGCGGCGGAACATCGTGCAGCCGCAGCAGAAGGCCCTCAGCTTCGCTTACACGTTCCTCGGTATTCGGATTCAGTGTGCTGAGTGCCACAAGCATCCGTTCGATCAGTGGACCCAGGAGGACTACAAGGACTTCACCAAGTTCTTCACCCGCGTCCGCTACGGCACCGATCCGTCCGACGCGGCCGAACGCAAACAACTCACTACGGCGTTGAATCTCGACATGAAGAAGCAGGCTGACATCCGCCGCGAATATCCGCGCCTGATCGCGGAAGGCAAGGTGTTGCCCTTCGACGAACTGTTCATCCAGCCGTTGCGCACCCGCGGTTCGTTGCTAGCCCAAAGACCGGGCGCCTTGCGACCGAAGACGGCGACGAAGCCCGCGAAACAAGGAGCTAGCCGCAAAGCCAAGCTCGCTGACGCGAATCGCGCGAGCAAACCGACCGAAACCAAGAAGCCGTCTGTGACGGGCACCAAGCCGATCGTCGCCCAGCGAGACGACAAGCGAGGCGCCGACGCGAAGTCCCGCTCCAAGGCCGACGCCAAGCCAGACGCGAAGAAGCCGGGCGACCGCAAGCCGATCCTCGCGATGCGACCCGGAAAGCCGAACCCGAAGGCCGCGAAGGCCGGCAAACGGAATCCCCAGCCCGCTGCCGAACTGGCCACGGCACGGCTCCTTGGAGCGGGAAATGTCGATTTGACGAAGTACGACGATCCCCGAACTCCGCTGATGGATTGGCTGCGAGCGAAGAACAACCGCTTCTTCGCCCGGGCCTTCGTCAATCGAGTGTGGGCGAACTACTTCAACGTCGGCATCGTCGATCCTCCCGACAACCTCAGCCTGGCGAATCCACCCAGCAACGCCGAGCTGCTCGACTACCTGGCCAACGGATTCGTGAAGCACAACTACGACATGAAGTGGCTGCATCGCGAGATCACCAACAGCCGTACCTACCAATTGAGTTGGCAGACCAACGCCACGAACCGCCTCGATCAGCACAACTTTAGCCATGCCGTTCTGCGGCGGCTGCCGGCGGAAGTGGCCTACGATGCCGTGCGACAGGCGACCTCCTCCGACCAGGCGGTGGCCACGATGCGAACCGACTGCAGCGACCGGGCCATCGGCAGCCCGTCTCCACGCCGCGGAGGTCGAGGCTTCTCGCCCTACGCCCAGGGGCTGGTCGGCCGCTCGGTCCGTGAGAGCAATTGCGACTGCGACCGCTCGAACGAAGCGAGCCTGCTGCAGACTGTGTTTCTACGTAACGACTCGGAAGTGCTGGCGATGGTCAGCAATCCGCGGTTCGGATGGGTCTCGCAGATGGTCACCCAACTGCAGCCCAAGCCGCAGCGGCCGGTCCGCCCCGCAGCAGAGAAGCCGGCCAAGACTGACGGCAAGGCGGTGAAAGCCGTCCTTTCAAAAAGGATGAATGCCAAATCGCCGAATAACTCGAGCGACAAGAACCTGCTCGCCATGGCGACGCCAGAGCAGAAGAAGACTGACGCGGGCTCGAAAGAAAGTGCGAGCAAAGACGCTCCCCCAAAAGAAGCGACGAAAAAAGACCCGGCGAAAAAGGACCCAGTGAAAAAAGAGGTCGCGAAAAAGGACAAAGACGCGGCAAAAAAAGCCACAGCCAAGAAAGACGGCCGGAAGCCCGACGTTCTCACGCCCGAGCAAAAGACCCGCCGGATTGCCCAGCTGACTGAGCGGATCCGACAGCTCGAAGAAAAGGGAGACGCGAAGCAGGTCAAGGTGCTGACCGCGCGGCTCGCTGATCTTAAACGGCAACCGACACAAGGTCGGGGAGCCGCCGCACCGGCCGTCAACCTGAAGCCGTCGCAACTTCCGCTGGCGAAAAAACAGGAACTGGTGCGAACGCTCTATCTGCGAACGCTGAGCCGCTATCCCCGCGACCAGGAATCCGAGAAAGCGCTCGCTTACCTCGACAAGTCGGACAATGTGGCCAACGGCCTTCGCGATTTGGTGTGGGCCGTCGTCAACACCGAGGAATTCATCATCAACCACTAAGACCGCAGCAATCACCCTGCTCGGTCGAGTTCATCGCGAATCAGCAACAGCAACGAAAAGGAATCGAAACGATGGCAATTAGTCTCACCTGCGATGGCATCCGGCGGCGCGATTTCCTCACCGTGGGTGCGCTGGGCACGGGTCTGACCCTGGCCGGCTACCTGCGTCTCTCAGCCGCGGCCGAGCTGTCGCCGGCAAAGGCGGGACTGCTGAAGTCGAAGGGCCAGGCGAAGTCGGCCATCTTCATCAACCTGGGTGGCGGCCCCTCGCATACGGACACGTTCGATTTGAAGCCGACCGCGCCGACCGAATATCGCGGCTCCTTCCATCCGATCGCGACGAGCGCCGCGGGCGTGCAGATTTGCGAGCACCTGCCGAAGCTGGCCAAAAGCTTCCAGCACTTTGCCGTGGTGCGGAGCATCACCCACACGCTGGCTGCCCACGAGCTGGGGACGTCCTATGTGAACTCGGGCAATCGGCCGATCAACTCGCTGGAATATCCGAGCTTCGGCGCCGTCGTCACCAAAGAGCTGCCCTGTGCTCGCGATCTGCCCCCCTTTGTGGCAATTCCCAACACGCCGCAGCGAACGGGGTTCCTGGGAGTGCAATATTCGGCCCTGAGCACCAGCGACATTCCCAAGCCGGGGAAGCCCTACAGCGTCCGCGGTATTTCGCTAGGCAACGGCCTCACCGTCGCCGACGTCGAAAAACGGCAGCACCTGTTGGCCGATCTCGACACGACGTTCCGCGGCGTCGAAACGAAAAGCTCGCTGCTGGACGGTCTCGACCGCTTCGGCCGTCAGGCCTACGAGATCATCACCTCGCGCCGGGCGCGCGAGGCCTTCGATATCAGCCGCGAATCGCCGGCCTTCTCCGAGCCATTCGGAAAGACTCCGTTCGGAATGAGCTGTCTGTTGGCATCGCGGCTGGTCGAGTCGGGCGTGCGGTTCGTGACCATCAACTACGGCGGCTGGGACACCCACGTCGACAATTGGAACGTCCTGCAGAAGAAGCAACTGCCTCCCTTGGACGAAGGCCTCGCCGCTCTGGCGAACGGCTTGGCCTCCAAGGGGCTGCTCGATTCGACCGTGATCCTGATGACGGGCGAATTCGGGCGGACGCCCAAGATCAACCCGCAGCGCAACGGCCGCGACCATTATCCGCGCGCCATGTCGATGGTGATGGCGGGCGGCGGCATCCGCGGCGGCCAGGCGATCGGTGCCACCGACGACAAGGGGACCGAGCCCATCCGCAACGCCCATTCGCCGGACGACGTGGCAGCCACCTTCTATCGCGCCCTGGGCATCAATCCGACCAAGGAATACCACACGAATACCGGCCGCCCGGTGATGATCGTGCGGGACGGCACGGCGATTGAGGGATTGCTCGCCTAGAACGAATACGTGGCCCCGCGTGCTTGGTCTCAAATCCGCGGGGCCGCGTTCTGCGCGAAGACTGGCTGGCCGGAACGACGCGCCGGATCCGCTCCTTGCGTGCAAAATTTCGCCGGCTGTATAATCTCCCCCGGAACAAGGATGGGACGGGCTCGAAACGCCAGTCCCGGCAATCGTCGTGTAAATGGGGAGCCCCACGTGCTCGTGCGGATGGAGTTGGCGCGAATTGTCATCAATGACGTCGGTAACGAGCAGATTATCTACCTGCGCGAAGTCGACGGCTCGCGCACCTTTCCCATCCTGATCGGATTCTTCGAAGCGACAAGCATCGATCGCCGCGTGAAGGGCGAAGTTCCCACGCGTCCCCTCACGCACGACCTGCTCAAAAACACCATCCAAGAACTGGGCGGCGAAGTGCAGGACGTGGTGATTAACAACTTGATGGATCACACTTACTATGCCGTGGTGCGAGTGCGGGTGAGCGGCGAAGTGATCGAGATCGACAGCCGCCCCAGCGACGCCATCGCTCTTTCGGTCCACTTCGATCCCGTCTTGCCGATCTACGTCGAAGACTCGGTGTTGGGCGAAGTCGCCTGAACAAACCCTTCACTTGTGAGCCGGGTGGGCACTCTTCAGGCGACGCACGAGGGCGGCTTCCACCTCGGCGCAGGCGATGGCCGCGCTAACTCCTCCCTGATTCGTGGCGATGAGAATCGCTCGATTTTCTGCCATCCGCAACGAGATCACGGCATACCACATGGTATTGCTGCCCGAATGCGTCAACTCGAGGCCCGACCCTTCGGGCAGCTTTAGCACGCCCCAGCCCATGGCGTATTTGATGCCGCTCGGATCGATCGCGTCACCGACCGGCGTGTGCAACTTGCGAAGTGAGGCAACGGACAGCAGGGGTTTAGCACCGGTGCGGTGCGCATCACCCTGACCTGCTCGGCCTTCGGAGAGATGCAGCGTCGCGTACCGCGCCCAATCGGCGAGAGTCAAATGCACGCGGCCAGCCGGCCCGATCGACGGAGCATTGTCGGCCGACGGCCCAGGCCTGACGGCTTCGCCGTCTGACAGGTGCCCCCACGGCTGCGTGATGGGAATTGCAGAAGACGAAGCCGTGCCCTTCTTCGATTTTGCCGGCGGCGCCCCCGGGGCTCCGAAGCCGACGTGTTCCATCCCGAGCGGCTTGCACACGCGGCTCAGCAGCAAATTCTCCCACGAGTCGTTCGCCACCGCTTCGGCCATGGCCCCGGCGATGGCGTAGCCCGTGTTGGAATACGAATAATCCTTGCCCGGCTCGTGCTCCGGCGGCTCGCTCAAAACCGCGCGGCACACACGCAGGCGTTGCTCGCGCGGGGAGAGCGCGAGCGCACCAAGGATGGTGATCATCGCGGGATTGGGACGCACTCCGCCGCGATGAGTCAGCAACTCTTCGAGCGTGACGCGTTTCCACGCCGGATCGATTTTCTTGACGGCCCCCGCCAGGACCTCGGCCGGCGTACTGTCCCAACGCAGCCTGCCCTCCTCGACGAGAATCGCGATCAGCGTGGCCGTCATGCTTTTCGTGTCGGAGCCGATGTGAACCAGATCGTCCGACGTGAACGGCTCCTTGTAACCGCGGCGACGGACGCCGGTCGCACCGATCGCCGTGATGTGTCCGTTCTCGACGATCGCCGCCGACATGCCGGGCAGCTTGTGCTTTTGCACGCTCTCGGCCAGCAGCGACGAAATGTCGTCGACGGGCGGCTTGTTCGCGTCAGCCGCCGGTAGCAAGCACCGCGCGGCGGGCGCGCACGCCAGGAGGAAACCGAAGGCAAGAACAATCGCACGACGGGAGATGGGCATCCAACACCGGTCCTAGTTGCATTCCGGCAAGAGCGGTCCGGCCAGTTCTTGCAGCACAAACAGGCGACCGGGCTGAGTCGGCATATAAGTCGACGGGATCCAGGGCGTCGGAGGATGACGCAGCGTCATCCACACGCTCAAGCCCTGCCACATCATGCCCCGCCCGAACGTGCCGTCACAACCGCCGATGATTTTGTCCGCGCCGAGAAACAGCCCGGGACCAATTGTGTTGGCGAATGCCGGCACGAGCGTGGTGCGGCTCTTGAAGCTGGTGAGCGCGTTCTGCTCGATCGTCAGGGGATGGAGCTTGGCGCCCAAGCGATGCGTCTGCCGCTTCCACTCCGATTCGTTGGCAAACTCGGCAGCAAAGTGCGGCTCCCAAAATGCGATGTGGCACACCCGGCCAATCCCGAAGATCACCGCCAGCTTGGCCCCCTGCCGACGCAGGGCGCCAATCCGCTCGGCGTATTCCGGCAAAACAGACTTGGTCGCGAAATGGCGCTGATTGCGCGGCACGGTCCCCGCTCCCAACGGACCATAAAACGCACCTTCCATCGCCTGCTCGAACGATCCGGGATGATTCGCCGGCAGCGAGTTCCCCTCGGCATCGCTCCACTCGTCCATGTTGAAGCCATAGACATGATCGCAGAGAGTGCCCCATTCGGAGAGGAAGTAGACGACCCAGCGATACATGCCCATCGGACCGACCGGCAGGATCAGGATCAGTTTTTCGCCCGCGTCGCGGCTGCGCTTGATCGTGAGCGCGATCTCGTGCCCCAGCAAGATCTCGAAGTCGGCCAGCGACTGGCAGACGACCGGTCGGAAATCCGCGTGCCACACGGCCTGCCGCTGCGTGAGCTTCGTCGGATCGGGATCGACGCACGCGTCGATCTTGGCCAGGTCCCAGCCCGCGGGCAGAAATCCCTCCATCAGCGATCCGGCGAGCGTTGAGAGCAAGTCCATCGTTGTCTCCCGAGGAGTTCTGTCGGCCAGCGATCCAAAGTCCAAAGTCCCCGCTCAAATTGCAACGCTGCGACAGCTCACCGTCGAGCGAACGTAACGGTTGAACCGATTTTTGCGACTGTGCGACGTCTGCGCTTGCCTGCCTGCCGGCAGTTTGGAAATACTCTGGCCGCCCCGTCGGCACAACAGGACATCGATGACGCTTCGAAGACTCATTGAGCGCAAATTTGCACGATCGGAAAAACCGCACGCGTTATTTCGATTGCGACCTATAGTTGAGCGCTGCCGACGGTGGCTTTGTGGAATTTCGAGGAACACAGCGTTTCCTCGGGCGCCTGGCCAGGTGGGCACGAGCGGGTATCGCAATGCAAACAGTGTTCGCAGACTGGGCCTCGCGAAGAAACGTTTTTCCGACCGAGCCTCAGTTTGAAACCGATGAAGACGAACTGCCGGTGGACAGCGACGGAATCTCGGCCCGAGGCTTGGAGATTCTGCGGGTCCTCAACGACGTCTTCAACACCCTGCCCCACGGAGTCGGCGCGAGCCGAGATTGATTCACCCTGCCGGCCCAGGGACCGGCGTGACAATTCGGGTGAGCGATATCTAGGAGCGTATCGTGAAGTCCATGGCGACTCGCGTGCTGATCATCGACGATGATCCGTTAATTCGCACGCTGCTGGTTTCGGCACTCCGCAAGGAGTGTTTTGTCGCGGTCGCCGCTGAGGGTGCCGAGGGTTTTTCCAAAGCTCTGGAACTCAAACCCGACATCGCGGTGATCGACGTCAATATGCCCGGTTGGGATGGCTTGAAGACGCTCGAAGCCTTTCGGGGACACGTGAGTCTTCGCGATATCAAGATCATCATGCTGACTGCCGACTCGAGCAAGCAGACGGTGATGGCGGCGGTCCGCGCCGGTGCCAACGACTACTTGATCAAGACGAGCTTTTCCAAAACCGACTTCTATCGCAAACTCAATCGCCTGGTGCCCGGCACCATCCGGCAGTCGCCGCTCTTGAATGAGCCACGCGTTGCCGAAACCGAGGACGCGGCTTTCAACGACGGGGCCGAAGACGCTGTGGCTGCCAAAGCCGAAGAAGCCTTGAACGGCCCACACGACCGCAAGGCTTTGGAAGCCGCTCCGTCGGGCGCCGCTCGGAATGTTCCCTCGCAGAATGACGCAGCCGCCGACTCGCAACTGCAGGTCATGATCGACGGCTGGGAATAAGCACGACGCGGCGAAACGCATTCTCGATCGTTTGCGCGTAAGCGATCTCTTTTGACTTCGCAAGAATCTCTCCCACTTTCTTGCGCACATTCAGCGTCGAAATTTTCGCGAACAAATTTCCGCGCGCGCCCGCGGTTGAGTTGACGCGCCGCGTTGAATCGTTTCTGCTGGAAAAGGCCCCGAGAAATTTCAGAGAATTGGGGCTTTCCACGTTCCGCGAAATCTGCTTACAATCGACGACGTCATCTGATGAAACAGCGCATGCCTCGCACACATGCGTTGAAAAAAGTCGGATGCGTCGCCCCGCGGTCCTGAGAAGATTTTGGCTGCGGACGAGTTGATCGGCGAATCGGTGAGGCAGTGGTCCTGCACTCTCCTACTCGGGAAGGATTCGAATCTCATGTTGCACTTCACGTGCGATCTGTGCTCACGAGAGCTCGGTGACGAGCGGTTCGTCGTTAAGGTCGAAGTCTATCCCGGCTTCGACCCGGAAGAGGTTGATGAAGAGCACCTCGACGCCGATCATTTGCAGGCCATTTCCGAGGCCCTGCAGGAAGTCGAGGAAAGCGGCAAGGTCGAGTTGGAAGACTGCGGCACCAAGGCGTTTCGCTTCGATCTCTGCCCGCGCTGTCACAAGAAATTCGTCAAGGACCCGCTCGGGCGCGACGCCCTGCGACGCCTGAACTTCAGCGAGAACTAAGCCCGAGCCGGGGCAACAGTCTCGGCGGGTCCCATTTCGCCGCCGGTCCGCCGCGCTGCCTCGGCGGACTCTCTGGGGACGGCGCCCTATGATCGCTCGCGGTCGCCGCACAATTTCTCCGCGACCGTGGCAGGCCGGCTTATCCCGGCTCTTCCCGAACCGTAGTGTTTGGGCCCTGGTGATCCTGTGCCTGCTGATCGTGGGCCGCTTTCGCCAATCGTCGGTCCATCCCTCCGCTGACTTTCGCTTCGAGCCCAACGTTTCGCGGCACGTCGAGCGAGTCGTCGACGGCGACACGCTGATGCTCGAGGGGCACGTCCGCGTGCGGTTGATCGGCGTCGATACGCCTGAGACCAAGCAACCGCGCAAACCGGTCGAGCCGCTCGGCCCCGAGGCGTCCGAATTCACGCGAAGCCAGGTCGAGGACCGCGACGTCACGCTGCAGTTCGACCGCGAGCGCCGCGATCGCTACGGGCGCGTGCTGGCGTATGTCTACGTCGACGGCAAACTCCTGAACGAAGAGATTATCCGCGCCGGGTTTTCGCGAGCCGAGACGCAGTACAAATTCGATCGTGCGATGGCCCTCCGCTTTCTCGATGCCGAAGCCGAAGCCCGCGAGGCCGGCCGCGGAATCTGGAGCCTGACACCTGCCGCCGCACGGTAACCGCCTCGGGGTGAGGCGTTACATCGTCGCGGTTTGTTTCCCTGCGGAGATCTGGTACGTTCGCAGTCGATCCGCCCGACGTGTCGGACGCGCGCAAGGAAAGCACAGGCAGATAATGGCCGCATCGAAAACGATCTTCAAAAAAATCCTCGACAAGGAAATTCCCGCCGACATCGTTTACGAGGACGATCGCTGCCTGGCATTTCGCGACATTAACCCGCAGGCGCCGACGCACGTCTTGATCATTCCCAAAACCGAAATCGCCTCGCTCGCGGACGCGGCTGAGACCGACGCTTCGCTGCTCGGCTATTTGTTGATCGTCGCCGCCAAACTCGCCGCAAAGCTCGGCCTGTCCAACGGCTACCGCGCAGTGATCAACTGCGGACGCGACGGCGGACAAACGGTCGATCACCTGCACGTTCACTTGCTCGGCGGCCGCTCGCTGAGCTGGCCCCCCGGCTAATCCCGCTATTTCTTCCTCGGACAAGAATCGAACATGAAAGCCAATCGCAAACTGGTGGTCGCCAGCTTCGTCGCTGCATCGATGGTCGCCGTGCTGGTCGCTGCGAAAAGCGGCGAAGAGCGCCCCTCGGGATTGCGGATGGCCGACGCCGGCAAAGCGTTTCTGGCGAAGCTTTCGCCGGAGCAGCGTTCGCAAGCGACGTTCCGCTATGACGACCCCGAGCGTCTGAATTGGCACTTCATTCCCCGCTCGAGAAAGGGCCTTCCGCTCAAGGCGCTCGACCCGACCAGCCGAGCGGCGGCCCGCGAGTTGATCGCCACCGGGCTCTCGAAGCAGGGCTACGAACAAGCCGTCAACGTGATGAGCCTCGACGACGTGCTCTATTTGCTCGAGACCGATGAATGGGCCGCTCGTCGGCAGCGACGCGATCCTCTCAACTATTATGTGAGTGTCTTTGGAACGCCCGGCGATCAAGGTCAATGGGGCTGGCGACTGGAAGGACATCACTTGTCGCTCAACTTCAGCATCCAAGACGGCCGGGTTGTGTCGAGCACTCCGGAATTCTTTGGAGCGAACCCGGCCCAGCTCGACGCGGGGCCCGGCCGCTCGCTGCGCGTGCTCGCCCCACTCGAAGACACGGCTCGCGAGATCGTCCGCACCTCGACCCCCGAGCAAATGAAAACCATCCTTGTCGACAAAAAGGCGCCCAACGAGATCTGGAGCAGCAACAAGCTGAAGCCCGTCCTGATGCCCGAAGTTGGACTGCTCGCGTCCGACATGTCGAAGGACCAGCAAGCCCTCCTGCGGCATTTGTTGGCCGAGTATCTCAAAGCCAGCCCGTCCGATATCCGTGCCGAGCGCGAAAGCCAGATCGAAACGGCCGGCTTCGGCAAGATTCGCATGGCCTGGTGGGGCAGCCTCAATCGCAACGAGAAACACGCCTACCGTTTGCAGGGTCCGACCTTTCTGGTCGAATACAACGACACGCAGAACAACGCCAACCACGTGCACTCGGTTTGGCGCAATATCGCTGGCGATCTGAATCAGGCTGCGGCGCCCTAGCAGCCTGTGCGAATTGGCGGCTAGGTAGCGAGCCGATTCAGTTTGGTCGCTAACGATTTCGGCGCGAGGTCGAGCTTTCTGCCGACTTCGCTGCACGTCGATAACCGCGACGCCCACTCGCGTTCTGTTGAAATTGGCTGAGTTCAGCCTTACATTTCGCTCCTTCTTGGCGATTCCGGATCACGATTTGCACCAGTCTGTGCAGCAGTGATCGAATGTCGCGGGACATGTTCGGAAAGCACGGGGCAGGCTGAACATGTCGCGTGAGGTGCGCCAAGGAGCGCAGAGAGTCCTCAGTCATAAACTCTGCTCGACAATGTGGGTGTGCTCATGTCCGACCCAGAAGAAGTCCAAGCGTTGATCAAGTTGCTCGAACCCCGGCTTGCCGACGACCAAACCGACTTGTACCGGCGCGCCTTAGAACAATTTGACCGTGTCATTCTGCGGCGTACTCTCGAACGGTGCGAGGGGAATTTGACACGCGCGGCGGGCATGCTCGGCCTTTCGCGCGTCACGCTCCGCTCTAAGTTGCGGGCGTTAGGTCTAACGGCTGGAAAGGGCAATGCTTCGGATCCGACCGAGAGCGATCCGACGCAGACGCCGACCAACCATACGTCTACAGGCCACACGGCGGGGCATTTGCCGATCGAACACTCCCCGCACACTCACCCCAGTATTCCTCGCCCTTCAGGCCCGCCGATCGAGACTGGCCAGGATTTGACCAGAACGGACCGGCCCGGCTCGGGATTCTCCGAACCGCACATGAGTGAAGCAGTCAGACGCGAAACAGGCAGCTTTCGTAAGCCTTAGCTCTGATGGCAGTTGTAGTATTCGCCTGAAGGCTTCCGCCCCGGTGGAACAGCAGTTGCGTCTCTCCCTCTCGCTGGTTCAAAAACCGATTTTCTGAGGGAGCATACCCGCCATGAGACGCTCACACTTCGGCACGATCGTGTCAGTGCTGCTGATCTGCCTGGTCGTCGCTGTCGGCTACAGCCGGGGATGGTTTCACCTGGCGAGCAGCGAAGACAACACCCGCGACGAGGTGCATGTCAACCTGACCGTCGACCGCGGAAAGTTCCGCAGCGATGCCGAGAAGGCCGTCGACAAGACGAAGCAAGAGGCCTCGCAGCTTTCCGATTCGATCAAGCGCGAAACGTCGGATCTCAAACATCGCGCCCACGACAAGTCGGCCCCGAGTCCGCAGTGACCGCTCTGATTCACGGAGTGATCAAGTGCAGGAACTCAGCGAGATGCTGACTGTCGCATTCTGAATGGCCGCACTGTGAATGGCGTCCGTCGCAGAAAAAACACCGAACGGCACACAACGCGCAACGATGATGGATCCACCGATGAGCCACGAGGGAGGAACGGGAAGTTCCCCTGCGTCGGAAACTGACATGACCAGACTCGCAAGCGATCAAGGTGCGGCCACGTATAACTCTGAGGAGATGGTCTTCCATCCCTCGGAGACAACGACGGTCGGCGCCGAACTCGAGCTGATGCTGATCGACCCGGCCTCGGGCGATCTGGCACCCGGCGCGGTGCGACTCCTCAAAACCTGCGCAGAAGAGTCAATCGAGAACGTCTCGGCCGAGTTGATGCAGTCGATGATCGAGCTGAGGACGGGGATCTGCGGCAATGTGGCCGAGGTCCGCGATCAGCTCGTGCCGCCTCTTCGCCGCGTGCGAAACATCGCCCGCTCGATGGGCTACGAATTGGCAATGTCGGGGACGCATCCGTTTCACCATCCCAGCACGAGTGCCGTCTCGCCCTCCGAACGCTACGAGCGGCTCGTCGATCGGATGGCCTATCTGATCACTCAGCGGGTGGTGTTCGGCCTGCACATTCACGTAGGCGTCCCGAGCGGTGACATGGCCCTCGGCGTCATGAACCAACTCGTTCAATATCTGCCGCACCTGCTGGCGTTGTCGGGGAGTTCGCCCTTCTGGGAGGGCGTCGACACGGGGCTCACGTCCTGCCGCACGGCCCTCTACCACACGCTGCCGCACGCCGGCCTGCCCCGCTACTTCGCTCGCTGGAAGGATTTTCGGGCCTATTTCCGCGTGATGCGCGAGTGCCGGGCCATCCAGTCGATGAAGGACATTTATTGGGACATTCGTCCGCGGCCCGACTTCGGCACGATCGAGTTGCGTGTCTGCGACATGCCGGCCACGCTCGAAACCACGTTTGCACTGGTCGCACTGGTCCGCTCCCTGGCAATTGCCAGTCAGCGCCTGCTCGAAGAGCATCCGCGCCTGCAGCGGGGCGATATTCGCCGGCATTGGATCGCTGTTGAGAACAAATGGCTGGCCACGCGTTACGGCTTGGAAGCCATGTACATTCGCACGCCGGCCGGCAAACGACGGCCGCTGAAACAAGACCTCGCCGAATTGCTCGATCGACTGCTGCCGATCGCCCGCGAGAGCGGCGACGACGTTTTCTTGTCGACCCTGTTGCCGCTCGATCAATTCGAGTCGGGAGCCGATCGGCAACGTCGCCTGTTCCGCGAGTCCGGAAACTCGCGACCGCTCGTCGACGATCTGGTCGCCCGTCTGTCCGCCGAATTAGATGGGGCGGGCAATTCGGCCGACGGCAACGATCAACCCGCCGCGACTCCTCGCGCGTCGACCCCTCCGGCGGCGGGTCCATTGAACCATTCCGCGGCGATCGATTTGCCCGGCAGTGTCTTGTTCCGCCCACCGTCGGCGGAAGGTCCCCGCAAACCGCTCGCCTTGAGAGGATGAATGATGCCCTCGATTGAACCGTTTGCCGTTTTTGATTGTGGTCTCGCCCGCATGCCGATCGGACGCAGTTGTTCGAACATGCGCGAGTTGCTCGAGTCGATCCGCACCGTGCCCGATATGGTGATCGAACACCATATGACGCGCTGTGCGCTCGAAGACCACTTCGACCTCTACGAGTTCCCGAACGACCTGGCCCGCTGGTCTTGGGACATGTTGGGCGACCATGTGCTGGCCGAAAAACTGGGCCTCGTGAATCCGTACGGGCACGCCTCGATCGACTCGCTGCGTGCGGAGTTGGTCAACTTGATCGAGGAACGCGTTTGGGAACTGGACCGCATGCCGACCTGTCAGCCGGGGCTCGAATTGCACTTCGTCGGTTCGCGGCTCGTGGCCTACGACACGGGAGAGCGCCTGCCCACACCGGCGGCCCTATTCGAAGCGCTTCCGAGGCTGTCGCTCCGCTCGTTTTTCTACCACTGCCACAACGCACGCCGACGCTCGAGCGGCCGCACCGACGACTTCTCCAACTGGCTGGAGTGCTACGGCGTCGATCCCGCACTGGTCGCGCGGCTGCGGGCGATCGACGTTTATTTCCTGAATCTCAACCAGCTGCGTGATCAGATGGTGGAAGCGCTGCGCGAACATTCGCCCCATCCCGAGGTCCTGCTCAAGGCCTCCGCCTGACCGGTGGTGGCGTAAGGCGGCGAACCTTAACTCGAAGCCGGTGGAAACCATGCAACAACTCGATCGCTACGAAGAAGTCGTCGGACACCTCGAAGTGCAGCGCCTGCGAAACCTGGCCACACGGTTAGAGGGACGCAAGATTGTGCACGTCAATTCGACGCGCACCGGCGGCGGCGTCGCAGAGATCTTGGGGTGGATGGTCCCCCTCATGCAGGAACTGGGCTTGGATGTGAGTTGGGAAGTCATCTCCGGTCCCCCCGATTTCTATCGCGTCACCAAGACACTGCACAACGGATTGCAGGGGCTGCCCGTCTCGTTTCGTCCGCGCGACTTCGATCTGCATCACGAAGTCGACAAGCAGAATGCCGAGAAACTCAACCTTGCGGCCGACGTGGTCATCGTGCACGATCCTCAACCGATTTTTCTGCCGGCATACACGCCCAAGGATCAAGTAAAGCGCTGGATCTGGCGCTGCCATGTCGACGCCTCGCGACCCAATCGCGTGGTCTGGAAGCACCTGGCCGGCGCGATCGCCAGCTATCAAGCCACGATCTTCTCGATGGCCGCTTTCACGCGCCCGCTCCCCTGCCCCATGTTTTTGATCCCGCCCTCGATCGACCCACTCTCCGATAAGAATTGTCCGATTACGGAATCGGAACGGCTCGAGACTTTGAACCGGCTGGGCATCGATGCCGATCGCCCCTTCCTATTGCAGGTATCTCGCTTCGACCGTTTCAAAGATCCGCTCGGCGTGATCGAAGCCTACCGGATGGTGAAGCCCTATTATCCCGAGATGCAGTTGGTCCTGGCCGGTGGCCCGGCCGACGACGATCCGGAAGGGGCCGAGGTCCTGCGCGAAGTCATGGACGCGGCCGGCGAAGACAAAGATCTCAAGGTTCTGATGTTACCCCCCGACTCACACCGCATGATCAATGCGCTGCAGCGGTCGGCGGTCATAGTACTGCAAAAATCGTTGAAGGAAGGCTTCGGACTGACGGTGACTGAAGCCCTGTGGAAAGGGAAACCAGTGATCGGTGGTGCTTGCGGCGGCATCACGCTCCAGGTACACGACTATCACACCGGTTTTCTCGTGCACTCCCCCGCAGGGGCTGCTTACCGGATTCGTTATCTATTGCGTTACTCCGACAAGCGCGAACGGATGGGACGCACGGGCGTTGAATTTGTGCGGGAGCACTTCCTGCTCATTCGTCATTTGCGGGATTACCTGTGCACGCTACTGTGTCTCGATTCTCCGGGCGAGATGGACCTGGTCGCCTGACCGGGCCAGCCGAACGG